>NZ_CP095554.1:2344166-2685000 GCF_023078375.1 Roseomonas gilardii subsp. gilardii
ACCTTTTCCCGCACCTGACGGCGCTGGAGAACGTCATGGAGGGGCCGGTCACGGTGCGCCGCATGGCGAAGCCGCAGGCCGAGGCGCTGGCGCAGCGGCTGCTCGCCCGGGTCGGGCTGGCGGACCGGGCGGCCTATTATCCCTCCCGCCTCTCGGGCGGGCAGAAGCAGCGCGTGGCCATCGCCCGTGCCCTGGCCATGGAGCCGGAGGTGATGCTCTTCGACGAGGCGACCTCGGCGCTCGATCCCGAGCTGGTCGGCGAGGTGCTGGGCGTGATGCAGAGCCTCGCCGCCGAGGGGATGACCATGGTGATCGTGACGCACGAGATCGCCTTCGCCCGCGAGGTCGCCGACCGCGTGGTCTTCATGCGCGACGGGGTGGTGGTGGAGGAGGGGCCGGCGCGGCAGGTGATCGACGCCCCGCGCGAGGCCGCCACGCGCACCTTCCTGTCGCATTTCCATCGCCAGGGGGGACTGCCGGAAAGCCCCTCTCCTGGCATCACGGCCTGAGCAGACAGAGACATGATCATCGACCGCATGCGGCTCTTCCTGGTGGAGAGCCCGATCAGGATGGCCCGCGCACAGGGCGTGGGTTCGGTGAAGGGCAGCGTGAAGCGCGTGCTGATCGCCCTGTCCACCGCCGAGGGGCTGACCGGCTGGGGCGAGGCCGCGCCCTGGGAGGTCTTCACCGGCACGCCGGAGGGCGCCTTCTCCGCCCTCGACACCTATCTGCGCGCCCATGTGGTCGGCCATCCGGCGTTGCGGCTGCGCGAGATGCTGGCGCGGATGGACCGCGCCCTGATCGGCCATACCGATGCCAAGGCGGGCGTCGAGATGGCGGTGCTGGATCTTCTGGGCCAGGCGAAGGGACTTTCGGTCGCCGACCTCCTGGGCGGCCGGGTGCGCGACACGATCCCGCTTTCCTTCTCCATCGCCGATCCGGATTTCGAGGCCGACATGGCGCGGATGCGGGCCATGGTCCCGGCGGGGCACCGGCTCTTCAAGGTGAAGACGGGCGTGAAGCCGCACCACGAGGACATGGCGCATCTGGAGGCGATCCGCAGTGCCTTCGGCGACGCCGTGGACCTGCGCCTCGACTACAACCAGGCGCTGGAGCCCTTCGCCGCGATGACGGTGCTGCGCGACGTGGACCGCTTCCGCCCCACCTTCATCGAGCAGCCGGTGCCGCGCCGCCATCTCGACGCCATGGCCGGCTTCGCCGCCGCGCTGGACACGCCGGTGCTGGCGGATGAGAGCTGCTACGACGCGGTGGACCTGCTGGAGGTGGTACGCCGCCGCGCGGCGGACGCCATCTCGGTGAAGCTGATGAAATGCGGCGGCATGCTGAAGGCGCAGGCGATGATGGCCATCGCCGACACGGCCGGGTTGCCGGGCTATGGCGGCACGCTCTGGGAGGGCGGGATCGCGCTGGCCGCCGGGACACAACTGATCGCGGCGACGCCCGGCATCTCGCTGGGCTGCGAGTTCTACATGCCGCACCACGTCCTGACCGAGGATGTGCTGGAGGAGCGCGTGCCCAACCGCGATGGCGCCGTGGTGGTGCCGGAGGGTCCGGGCCTGGGAATCCGGGTCAGCGAGGCGTCCGTCCGCAACGGCGCGCGCATCCTGGCCGAGGCGGGCTGAGAGGGGGGCTGCCGCAGGTCCGTCCCGTCGGCCGGTGCGGCGGGGTGCGGTCCTGTGCCACCATGGGCGGCGACGGGCGATTCCGTTGCCAATCCGGACCAGCGTGACCCTGCCATGATACTGCGCCGCGCCATCTTCCGCCCGCGCCGCCCGGGACGGCCCAGCCCGCCCGGCGGGTGCGGCCGCGGAAGGAGGGCGGCCCTGCCTCGCCCAGCCCTCGCCGGCCCCGGCGGAGCCGCCATTGCCTGATCGCAGCCCGGGGGATGCCGGTATCGTCCTGATCCTCGCTCCGAACGAGCGGGACGGGCTCGGCCTGTCCCGCCTCCTGGACAGCGAGGGGATCGGGAACCAGCGCGTCGAATCCCTGCCGGCCCTGGCCGGGGCCATCGGCGAGGCCACCGGGCTGGTGCTGGTCACGGACGAGCTGCTGTTCCACGCCGATCTCGGGCCGCTGACCGAACGCCTCTCGCGCCAGCCGCCCTGGTCGGACCTGCCCTTCATCGTGCTGAGCCAGATGGGCACGCTGGCGCGGCGCCAGTTGGACGAGATCCGGCTGGCGGACAGGCTCGGCAATGTCCTCTTCATCGAGCGGCCGCTGAATGCCATCACCCTGGTCAGCGCGGTGAAGACCTCGCTGCGCGCCCGTTCCTGGCAGCGCCGCCTGCGTGGCCACATGGAGGCGGAGGCCGCCGAGGCGGAGCGCATGGCGGAGCTGCTGGAGGAACGCGTGCGCCAGCGCACCGCCGCGCTGGAGGCCGCCGAGGCCGAGCGCCGCCGCATCGCCGCCGCCCTGGCCCAGTCGCAGAAGATGGAGGCGGTCGGCCAGCTCACCGGCGGCATCGCGCATGACTTCAACAACATGCTGACGGGCGTGCTCGGCAGCCTCGACCTGATGCAGGCGCGGCTGGCGAAGGGCCGCTTCTCGGAGCTGGAACGTTTCCTCGGCCTGGCGCGCACCGGGGCGGAGCGCGCCGCCGCGCTGACCCAGCGCCTGCTGGCCTTCTCCCGCCGTCAGGTCCTGACGCCGCAGCCGGTGGAGCTGCAGCGGCTGGTGGCCGGGATGGAGGAGCTGATCCGCTCCACGATCGGGCCGGAGATCACCATCGAGGTCACCGCGCCCGCGGAATCCTGGCCCGTGCTCTGCGATCCGCACCAGATGGAGAGTGCGCTGCTGAACCTCTGCATCAATGCGCGCGACGCCATGCCGGGTGGCGGCCGGCTGGGCATCGCTGTGGACAACCTTCCGGGCAGCGACGAAGCCGGGGGCGACCAGGTGATGCTGTCGGTGCGCGACACCGGCAGCGGTATGACGCCGGAGGTGATGCGGCGTGCCTTCGACCCCTTCTTCACCACCAAGCCGATCGGGCAGGGCACGGGGCTGGGCCTGTCGATGATCTATGGCTTCGTGCAGCAGTCCGGCGGTCATGTCACCATCGACAGCGCGCCGGGCCAGGGCACCACCCTGCGCCTCCTCTTCCCCCGGCACAGGGGCGACATACCGGCGGCAGCCGAGGCCGGAAGGCCGGGAGCCACCGATGCCGGGCCGGGCGGTACCGTGCTGGTGGTCGATGACGAACCATCGCTGCGCCTGCTGGCGGCGGAGGTGCTGCGCGAACGGGGCTATGGCGTGCTGGACGCGGCGGATGCGGCCTCGGCCCTGGAGATCCTGCGCAGCGGCGTGGCGATCGACCTGCTCGTCACCGATATCGGCATGCCGGGCGGGATGAACGGGCGCGATCTGGCCCTGGCGGCCCGCGAGCTGCGCGGCAGGCTGCGGGTGCTCTTCATCACGGGCTATCCCGAGGCGGCGCTGGAGGGCGTGGCCCTTTCCGATATGGACACGCAGCTCCTGACCAAGCCCTTCACGATGGAACTGCTGGCCGAACGCATCCGGCACATGATGGCGAAGGAATGACCGCGGCGCCTCAGGCGGTGATCTCGGTCGCACGGTTCAGTGCCAGCGTTTCCCAGCCCTGGCCGTTCCAGGCCCGTGGCTCGCAGGCAATGCCCACGGAGCCAACCCCGGGACCTATGGTGAGGCGGTTATAGGTGTTCACCTCGTTGCGCAGCCTGAGGGAGGTGGCGGAGCCGGCGCTGACGATCTGCAGGCCGCCCCCTTCCTCCACGATGTTCTCGTATTGCGAGGTGTAGGTGCGGTGCAGGTGCCCGCTGAGAACCAGCCGCACCCCCGCCTGGGACAGGATGGCCAGTGCCTTGCGCGCCCGCCCGGCCAGCACCGTGTCCGGCGCCCAGGGCGGGGCCAGGAAGGGATGGTGCGCCACGATGATCCGCACCGCCCCGGCGGGCAGGGCGCGGAGGCGTTCCAGCAGCCGCGACAGCCCCCCCAGATGCACCGTGCCATCGGCCCAGTTCATCCGCAGGCCGCCCCGGCTGACGGTGTTCAGCCCCAGCACCGCGATCTCCTGGTCCACCCAGGCGGGCTCGATGTCCTCGTGGATGAAGCGGCGCCAGCGGGCATAGGGGTTGGTGAAGCGTTCCCAGGGGTCGTAATAGGGAATGTCGTGGTTGCCCGGCACGGCGATCCAGGGCGCCTTCAGCGCGTGCAGGAACTCCGCCGCCGCGGCGTATTCGCGGCGCCGGGCGCGCATGGTGAGATCGCCCGAGACCGCCACCAGATCCGCCGGCGCGGCATTCAGCTCGTCCAGCAGCCCGGCCACCACCGCCTCGTCCACCCGGCCGAAATGCAGGTCGGAGATATGGTCGATCCGCCTCATGCCGGCTGGGGTTCGCTCTGCGCCGTCACCTCCGCCTCCGCCACGGGGGCGAGGGAGAGCACGCGCAGGGCCCGGGGGTGGATGCGGAACCGCAGGGGCGTCGGCAGGATCTGGATCTCCCCATCGGTGGCGACGCGCAGGCTGACGCGGCGCGATTCGATGGTCAGGGCGGGGGTGAGGAAGTGGTCCACCTCCTCCGTGCGCCGCCACAGGCCGAGGCCCATGGCCACCAGCATCACCAGCGACCAGAACAGGCCGAAGCGTTTCGGGCGGTGCACGGCCAGGACCCCGGTGTCGAGCCGGGGGCGATGGAAGAAGCTGCCCAGCGCCTCCTCATAGGGATTGTTGACCACGGACAGCGCCCGGGCCCGGACGTGCCGGCGGACCGGCGGCGCGCCCGGCTGTTCGGACCAGGCGAGGTTCAGGCTCAGGGGCGGGCGGCCAAAGGCCCGCAGGGTCCCGAGGATGGTGCGCATCCGCGCGGCGATGCCGGGGATGCGCCGGTTCGCCTGCCGCAGCCGCGCGAAGCGGTTCGGCAGGCCCAGCACGGCCTGGCAGGTGAAGACCTCGCCATTCACCTCGCCGATATCGATCCGCCGTGTTTCCGCGCCGGCGAGGGCCATGGCGGCCTCCAGCGGATCGAGTGGCATGCCGAGGTCGCGGGCGAGGATGTTGAGCGTGCCGAGCGGCAGGATACCCAGGGCGATCCCGGTGCCGGCCAGCCTGCCTGCGGCGCCCCGCACCGTGCCGTCACCGCCGCCGACGATCACCAGCGGTGCCGGCAGGCTGCGCGCGGCCGCGACGGCGGCCTCGATACGGCCCTCCATGTCGGGGGCGGCATCCTCGGCGATGATATGGAGGTCGAAGCCGGACTCGCGCAGGGCGTCTTCGATCTGTCCGGGCAGTTCCGGCCGGCCGTCGAGCGTTCCGGCACGGTTGTTCATCACGAGTACGGCGCGCGTCATCCCGGTCCCCCTGCCTGTCCCAGCGCGGGCAGCCGGGGCGGCAACGCGGCCCCGGGCAGGATGGTTGCCCATCCCGCCCGTAAGCGGCCGGGGGGAATGGCCCCCCGGCGGAAGCGCGATCAGGCCGCCTGCGGTGCCTGCGCCATGGAGTGCAGCACGTAGTGCAGGATGCCGCCCTGGCGGTAGTACTCGACCTCATCGGCCGTATCGACGCGGCAGAGCAGGGTGGTGCGGTGCTCGGTGCCGTCGGGGCGGTGGATCACCAGCGTCACATCCATGCGGGGCTTGATCTCCTCCAGCCCCAGGATGTCGATGGTCTCCTCGCCGGTCAGGCCCAGGCTCTCCCGGGTCTCGCCGTTCTTGAACATCAGCGGCAGCACGCCCATGCCCACGAGGTTCGAGCGGTGGATGCGCTCGAAGCTCTCGGTGATCACGGCCTTCACGCCGAGCAGGAAGGTGCCCTTCGCCGCCCAGTCGCGGGAGGAGCCGGTGCCGTATTCCTTGCCGCCGAAGATCACCAGCGGCACGCCTTCGCTCTTGTAGCGCATGGCCGCGTCATAGATCGGCATCACGTCGCCGGAGGGCAGGTGCTTGGTGATGCCGCCCTCGATGCCCGGCACCATCTCGTTCTTGATGCGGATATTGGCGAAGGTGCCCCGCATCATGACCTCGTGGTTGCCGCGGCGGGCGCCGTAGCTGTTGAAGTCCGCCTGACGGACCTGGTGCTCCAGCAGGTACTCGCCGGCGGGCGAGGCCTTCTTGATCGAGCCGGCGGGCGAGATGTGGTCGGTGGTGATCGAATCGCCCAGCTTGGCCAGGATGCGCGCGCCCTCGATGCCGCCACGCGCCTCGGGCTCCATCGTCATGCCCTCGAAATAGGGCGGGTTCTGCACATAGGTCGAGCCGGAGTTCCAGCGATAGGTCTCGCTGTCCGCGTCGATCTTGATCGCCTGCCACTGCGCCGTGCCCTCGAAGACATGGGCGTAGCGCTCCTGGAACATCTCGCGCGTCAGGGACTGGGCGACGATCTCGTTGATCTCCGCCTGGGTCGGCCAGATGTCCTTCAGGAAGACATCCTTGCCGTTCTTGTCCTGCGCGATCGGCTCTCTGGTGATGTCCTTGGTGATCGTACCGGCCAGGGCATAGGCGACCACCAGCGGCGGGGAGGCGAGGTAGTTCGCCCGCACGTTCGGGTGGATGCGGCCCTCGAAGTTGCGGTTGCCGGAGAGCACCGAGACCGCCACCAGCTTGTTGGCCTCGATCGCCTCGACGATGTCGTCGCTGATCGGGCCGGAATTGCCGATGCAGGTGGTGCAGCCATAGCCGACGGTCTGGAAGCCGATGGCGTCCAGGTCTTCCTGCAGCTTGGCGCGGTTCAGGTAGTCGGTCACCACCTGGGAGCCGGGGGCGAGCGAGGTCTTCACCCAGGGCTTCGGCTGCAGGCCCAGCGCCCGCGCCTTGCGGGCCACGAGGCCGGCGGCGACCAGCACATAGGGGTTGGAGGTGTTGGTGCAGGAGGTGATGGCCGCGATCACCACGTCGCCATGGGCGATGTCATGGTTGGCGTTGGCCACGCCGTGGCGCTTCGTCACATCCGCGTTCGGGTTGCCGGACAGCCCCGGCAGCTCGCGCAGGAAGGCCGGGGCGGCGTCGGAGAGCAGCACGCGGTCCTGCGGGCGCTTCGGGCCGGCGATGGAGGGCTGCACCGTGGACAGGTCCAGCTCCAGCGTGTCGGTGAAGACCGGGTCCGGCGTGCTGGTCTCGCGCCACATGCCCTGGGCCTTGGCATAGGCCTCGACCAGCTTGATGCGGCTTTCCTCGCGGCCCGAAAGGCGCAGGTAGTCGAGCGTCACGCTGTCCACGGGGAAGAAGCCGCAGGTCGCGCCGTATTCCGGGGCCATGTTGCCGATGGTGGCGCGGTCGGCCAGCGGCAGCTGGTCCAGGCCCTGGCCGAAGAACTCGACGAACTTGCCGACCACGCCCTTCTTGCGGAGCATCTGCGTGACCGTCAGCACCAGGTCGGTGGCGGTGACGCCCTCCCGCAGCCTGCCGGTCAGGCGGAAGCCGATCACGTCGGGGATCAGCATGGCGATCGGCTGGCCGAGCATGGCGGCCTCGGCCTCGATGCCGCCGACGCCCCAGCCCAGCACGCCCAGGCCGTTCACCATGGTGGTGTGGCTGTCTGTGCCGTAGCAGCTGTCGGGATAGGCATAGGCGGTGCCGGCCTCGGTGCGGGTCCAGACGACCTGCGCCAGATGCTCCAGGTTCACCTGGTGGCAGATGCCCGAGCCCGGCGGCACGACGCGGAAGTTGTCGAAGGCGGCCTGGCCCCAGCGCAGGAACTCGTAGCGCTCGCCGTTGCGCTCGTACTCGATGTCCACGTTCTTCTGCAGCGCGTCGGCGCGGCCGGCGACATCCACCATCACCGAGTGGTCGATCACCAAGTCCACCGGCACCAGCGGGTTCACGCGGCGCGGCTCGCCGCCCAGCTTCAGGATGCCGTCGCGCATGGCGGCGAGGTCCACCACGGCGGGGACGCCGGTGAAATCCTGCATCAGGATGCGCGTCGGGCGGAAGGGCACCTCGCGCTCGCTATGCGCGTTCTCCAGCCAGCCGGTGAAGGCCTTCGCGTCCTCGACCGTATAGGCGCGGCCGTCCTCGAAGCGCAGGACGTTCTCCAGCAGCACCTTCAGGCTGTTGGGGAGGCGGGAGAAATCGGTGTTCAGCGCCTTCCCGGCTTCGGGCAGGCTGAAGTAAGTGTATTCCTTGCCATCCACGGAGAGAGTGCGGCTGGTCTTCAGACTGTCCTGCCCGATCATTCGCATGGCGCGTAAAACCCCTGCCTGACGTTGGTGACGTTTAACCGGCTTGAAGCATGGCGGCCGGTGCGGGTCCAGGGGGACCACGGAAGCAGTCATAAGGTGGGGGCCGTGCTGACGGCGGAAAAGCTGCATTTGCGCCGCGGGGGCCATGACGTGGTCGCGGATTTGGACTTCACTGTGAGTCCTGGCGAAGCGATAGTAATTCTCGGTCGCAACGGTGCCGGCAAGTCCTCGCTTCTTCGCGCCCTGGCCGGGCTGCTGCGCCCCGCCGGGGGGCGGGTGGCCTGGGACGGCGCCGACATCGCCGCCCACCCCGCCGCCCATGCCCGGCGCCTGCGCTGGGTCGGGCATCTCGATGCCGCCAAGCCTTCCCTCACCGTGCGGGAGAACCTGGAATTCCTGGCGCGCCTCCTCGGCGGGTCGGTGCAGGCGGCGCTGGACGCCCTGGCGCTGAACGCCATCGCCGAGCAGCCGGCCCGTGCCCTGTCCTCCGGCCAGAAGCGCCGCCTCGCCCTGGCGCGGCTGGCGCTCTCGCCCGTTCCGCTCTGGCTGCTGGACGAGCCGACGGTGGGGCTGGACACGGCCTCCGTCGCGCGGCTCGGCCCGCTGCTGGCGCGGCACAGGGCGGGCGGCGGCATGGTGCTGGCCGCGACGCATCTGCCGCTGCCCCTGCCGGACATGCGGGAGATCACGCTGTGAGGCGCCGCGCGGATGCGGGAGAAAGGCTGTGAAGCCCTGGCTCGCCGTGCTGTCGCGGGAACTGCGCCTCGCGGTTCGCCACCCAGGCGATGCACTGGCCGCAATGCTGTTCTTCCTCGTGGTCTGCTCTCTCTTTCCCTTCGGCGTGGGCCCAAGTCCGGAGGCTCTGGCGCGCCTCGCGCCCGGCGCGCTGGTGGCGGCCGGGCTGCTGGCCGCCCTGCTGCCGCTGGACCGGCTCTTCGGCGCGGAGGCGGAGGATGGGTCGCTCGACCTGCTGCTCCTGTCCGGCCTTTCGCCGGCCGCCCTGGCCCTGGCCAAGGCCGCCGGCCACTGGCTGACCACGGGCCTGCCACTGGTGATGGCGGTGCCGCTGGCCGGCGCCATGCTGAACCTCGACCCCGCGGCCTGGCCCACCGCCTGTGCCGCCCTGGCCCTGGCCGGCGTGGTGCTGTCGCTGCTCGGCACCCTCGGCGCGGCGCTGACGCTGGGCGCGCGGCGCGGCGCGGCCCTGCTGCCCGTGCTGGTGCTGCCCCTGTCCGTGCCGGTGGCCATCTTTGCCGCCGCCGCCATCGAGGCCACCACCGCCGGCCTGTCGCCACGCCCTTATCTGCTGCTCCTGGCCGCCCTCGCGGCGCTGGCGGCGCCGCTGGCACCGCTGGCGGCCGGCGCCGCCCTGCGGAGCGACTGAGGCCGGCCACGCCGCACAGGGGTGCCACAGGTGGGGCGCATGAGTCCCTTGAATCCCGTCGCCAGCCGGTTCATTCGGAAGGCCAAGGAGAAACCACGGTCATGCCGACCTTCAAGGGCAAGCCGCCCGGCGCCGGCGCCGGCGAGATTTCCCGGCGCACCGCCGCCCTGCGCCCATCGATCGCCTTGGAGCCGAAGCAGCGGGACAAGGCGCGCCAGTTGCGCCGCCAGGGCCATGAGCCCGAACAGATCGCCAAGGCGCTGAACGTGCCGCTGGAGGAGGTCGAGAAGGCGCTGGTGCAGATGCGCATGCCGCGCCCCGAGACCACGCGGGGCACGCTGAACGTCACGCTGGACGCGCACCGCCTGGTGATGAAGGAGCGCAAGGGCGACGAGCCCGTCTGGGTCACCATGGACCGGCTGCTGGGTGAGCTGCTGCGCCTGCGGGCGGAGCGGGACCGGCCGAAGCGGCTGAAGGAAAGCCAGGCCGCACTGCCGCTGTTCAGCAACGAGGCGTGACGGCACCGACCATGGCACGGGGCGGGGCGATGGCGGCCCCGGCTCGGAAGCCCCGGCTTGCCATGGCCGGGCTGGCCCTGCTGCTCCTGTCGGCGGGCGCCGGGGCGGCGGAACCGCTGCGGACGCCCTTCGCGCCCTTGCCGCCCGCGACAGGGCCGGCGGCGGACTGCCCCGCGCCCCCGGAGGCGATGCGTAACATCGAGGGCGTGTCCTTCTACGCCGACCCGGCCTTCTCCCGCCCCGATCCGGAGCGGCTGGCCGCCGATGCCGCCGTGCAGAAGCGGCTGGATGTCTGGCTGGACGCGGTGCAGGCCGCCGTGGAACGCGCCCGGGGCGGGGAGGCGGGGGCTGCCGCCTGCGCCCTGTCCCTGCTCGACGACTGGGCCAAGTCCGGCGCCATGCTGGGGGCGGTGAACCAGCAGGGTGCCTATCACCGCGTCTGGGCCCTGGCCGGGGCCGGGCTCGCCTTCCTGCAGATCCGTGACACGGCGGGGCTGGAGCCGGTTTCGGTCGGCCGCGTCGGCCGCTGGATGCGGGAGGTCGCGACGGCCATCCAGCCGCGCTACGACCGGGAATCGCGGGCGCTGATCAGCGATGTGCGCAACAACCACGCTGCCTGGGCGGGGCTGGCCGTGGCGGCGGCCGGCATCGCCAGCGACAGCCGGGCGCATTTCGACTGGGGCCTGGCGCGGCTGCACGCGCAGCTCGCCCAGGTGACGGGGGAGGGGGCGCTGCCGCAGGAACTCGCCCGCGGCGCCCTGGCCCTGCACTACCACCTCTTCGCCCTGGAGCCGATCGCGGCGCTGGAACGCCTCGCCGCCGCCAATGGCGTGGTCCTGCCGCCCGGGGATCAGGTGGCGCTGGAGCGCCTGACCGGTTTCGTCCTGGCCGCGACGCAGGACCCGTCGCGGATCGAGGCCCTGGCCGGCGTGGCGCAGTCCGATCCCTGGCTGCACGGGAAGCCGCCGCTTTCCGACGGCGCGGGCCTGGAGATCCGTGCCCAGGCGCGGCCCGACCCAGCCCTGGACGCGGCGCTCGCGCCGTTCCGGCCCTATCGCGCCCGATGGCTCGGGGGGATGGTCACGGGGCGGTGGATGCCTGTTCCTCCCGTGCGGGAGGGAGGACCCGTCGCGGCCCCGGGAAGGCGATAGACCCTGATTCGCGCTCATGGAAGCGCGGATCAGGATCTACCCCTTTGTTTGAGAGCATGATTCACCGCTTCGGCGATACCGCCTGCGCGGATCGTGCTCCAGGGCAGCGCTCTCCCTGTCCGGCGACCTGCACATGTTGCCAAAAGGACATGCACTGAAACATTCCGCATCATGCGTATTGAGATTGAGAATTCTTCTGAATAAGAACCCGGCAGAAAATCCGCCGGAGACTGGAATTGACCACCGCACCGAAGCGCTCCGGCGCCCCGGGGCTGATAAACCTTGCGCTGCTGGCCATGCCGCTGGCGCTGGCCCCCCGGGCCGCCATGGCCCAGGATGGCATGGTGCAGCTGCCTGAAGTCCAGGTGCAGGGGCAGCAACGGACCTCCACCGGGCCGGTGCAGGGCTATGTCGCGACACAGAGCGCCTCCGCCACCAAGACCGACACGCCGCTGATCGAAACGCCGCAATCCGTCACCGTCGTCACCCGCGACCAGATGGACGACCGCGCGGTGCGCAATGTGGAGGAGGCGCTGGCCTATGTGCCGGGCCTCGCCACCGGCTTCTCCGGCAACGACACGCGCTTCGACAGCTTCCGCCTGCGTGGCTTCGACGCGCGGTCGAGCCAGTTCCTCGACGGGCTGCGCCTACTGCGGCAATTCGGACCGACCTCGATCGAGCAGTACGGGCTGGAGCGGATCGAGGTGATCCGCGGCCCCAACTCGGTGCTCTACGGCCAGACGCCGCCGGGCGGCATGATCAACATGATCAGCAAGCGCCCCACCGAACGCCCCTTCGGCGAGGTGAACCTGCAGGCTGGCTCCTATGACCGCTACCAGGGCAGCTTCGACCTGGGCGGGCCGCTGACCCAGGACGGGCAGTTCCTCTACCGGCTGACCGGGCTGGTGCGGCAGAGCGGGACCCAGGTCGATCACGTCGATGACGACCGGTACTTCATCGCCCCCGCCATCACCTGGCGGCCCAGCGCGGATACGGTGCTGACCCTGCTCGGGCGATTCCAGTACGACCAGGGCGGCTCGCCCATCGGCCTGCCGGCCGTGGGCACGCTGCTGCCGAACCGCAACGGCCAGATCAAGCGCAACTGGTTCGCTGGCGAGCCGGGCTTCAACAACTCCGACATCACCACCACCAGCATCGGCTGGAACTTCGAACACCGCTTCGACGATGTCTGGAGCGTGCGGCAGAACGCCCGCTACATGCACAACCGCGTGGCTTACGAAACCATGTATGTCAGCGGCCTCTCGGCCGACCAGCGGCGCCTGACGCGCGGCAGCCTGCTGCAGCGGGAAAGCTCCGACACGGTCAACCTCGACAACAGCGTCGAGGCGCGCTTCGACACCGGGCCGTTGCGGCACACGGTCCTCGCCGGCTACGACTTCCGGCAGTACTGGGGGCGCTACCAGGCCAATTTCGGCCAGACCGGGACTGTCCCGTCGCTCGACATCTTCGCCCGTAACTACGGCGCTGCGGTTCCCGACCCGCGCCTCGGCACGGGCGCGAAGACCGACCGCAACGACGACTACGGCCAGCACGGCATCTACCTGCAGGACCAGGTCCGGCTCGACCGGCTGCTGATCACCGGCGGGCTGCGGCAGGACTGGTCCACCACCAGCCAGACCGCCCGCCGCACCGGGGTGCGCACGCGTTCCAACGACGATGCGCTGACCGGGCGGATCGCGGTGATGTACCTCTTCGACTTCGGCCTCTCGCCCTATGCGAGCTATACCACCTCCTTCGACCCCGTGATCGGCGCCACCGCGGCCCAGCGCGGCGCCACGCCGTTCAAGCCGACCGAGGGTGAGCAGTACGAGCTCGGCGTGAAATACCAGCCGCCGGGCCGCAACAGCTTCGTCACCGCGGCGGTGTTCGAGCTGACGCAGACCAACGTGACCACCCGCGATCCGGTCTATACCTCCTCCCAGATCCAGACAGGCGAGGTGCGCTCGCGCGGCGTGGAGCTGGAGGCGGTGGCGAGCCTGGCGGAGGGCCTCGACCTGACCGCCTCCTACACCTACCTCGATGCCGAGATCACCAAGAGCAACACGCTGATCACCGGCACGACGCGCACCACCAGGGGCAACCGTCCGGGGCTGGTGCCGGCGCATACGGCCAATCTCTGGATGAAGTACCGCTTCGACCGGGATTCCAGGCTGGCCGGCCTCGGCCTGGGCGGCGGCGTGCGCTACATCGGCAACCTCTACGGCGAGGATGCCAACCAGTACCTCTCGCCTTCGGTGACGCTGTTCGACGCCTCGGTGAGCTACGATCTCGGCCAGTACCGGCTGTCGGTGAACGCGAGCAACCTCTTCGACAAGGAGTATGTCTCCTCCTGCACCGGCACCTACTACTGCTACTGGGGCAATGGCCGCACGGTGATCGGCAACGTCTCCTATCGCTGGTGAGAAGCGGGCCGGGGAGCCACCGGGTCCCCCGGCCGCCTATCCGGGGCCGACCCAGTAGGTCCCCTGGAAGGGTACGGCGGCGAAGCGGCGGTTGATCTCCGCCAGCGTTGCCTCCGGGTCGAGATCCGCGAAGAGGTCGGGCCGCAGCCAGCGCGCCATCGCCTCCAGCGCGGCGATCCCGACCGGGCTGCCGAAGACCGGGTTCCACAACCCATAGACGCGCTTGTCCCGCGTGGCGGGCAGGGCCACGAATTCCGGCGAGGCCATCAGCGCCTCCAGCGAGGCTCTTGCCTCGGCCAGCGTGACGCCGGTGCCGACGCGCAGGCCCTGCTGGTCCTCGTCATGGCGGTTGCCGGTGTTCACGACGATCCCCGGCGCCACGGCGAGAAGCTGCTCCAGGTTGATCTCGCCGCCGCGCGGGCCGGGCAGCAGGCCATCGGACAGGTTCCGCACGCCCACCAGCGAGAGCATCTGTCCCGTGCCGTCATTCCCCGCCACCCAGCAGCAGGGACGCCGCCCGGCGAAGGCATTCATGATCACCCCTGGCCTCGGGCCGGCATGCGCGGCGACACGCTCGCGGATGCGCGCCAGCCGCTCCTCCTGGAAGCCGATCACCGCCTCGGCCCGTTCCTCGCAACCCAGCGCCCGGCCCAGCAGGCGGGTGCTCGGGATGCCGTTGCTGAGCGGCCGCTGGAAGTTGTCGATGAAGACAACCGGAATGCCGGCGGAGGCGAGGTGCTCGACATTCTGCCGCGTCTCGGCCGAACCGAGCTGCCATGTGCTGAGGATCACCAGATCCGGCCGCAGCGCCAGCGCCCGCTCCACCGAAAGGCCCTGTCCCACCGCGCTGGTGAGTTCCGGCACCTGGCTCATCGCCGGGAAGCGGCGGCGGAAGGCCTGGTCGCTGCCCTGATCGTGCTGCTTCAGGTCGCCGCCCATGCCGACCAGCAGGGAGACCGGGTCGGGCAGCAGCACCGACAGGGTCAGGAGCTGGAAGTTCTCGGCCAGCAGGATCGCCTGGGGCTGTCGCGGAAGCGTCACCTCGCGCCCCGCCAGATCCGTGACCCGGCGTGGCCATCCGCCATCCTTCCGCTCCTGGGCGCTCGCGGCCGGAGCGAGCCAGGGCAGAAGCGGCAACAGAGGCAAGGCGAGGCGGAGGCGGGACGGAACGAGGGCCAAGGGCAGGGCCTCCTGGAAGCGAGAACGGCTCGCAATAAAGGGCGCCCGGCCCGCAGTACAAGCCGTTCGCCCTTTATTGCGCACCGCTACTCGCTCCGGCGCGGGCGCTCCATCAGCCGCCCGACCGCCTGGGCCACGCTGAGCCGCCCTTCCAGCACGGCGGCGACGGTGGCACTGACCGGCATCTCCACCCCGGCCGCCTCGGCCCGGGCGAGCAGGGCAGGGGCGGTGGCGGCCCCCTCCGCGACGCCACGGCTGTCCGCCAGCGCCTTGGCCGGGCTGAGCCCGCGCCCCAGCGCATGCCCCAGGGCGAAGTTGCGGCTGCTCGGCCCGGTGCAGGTCAGCAGCAGATCCCCCAGCCCCGACAGCCCGGCGGCGGTCTCGGCCTTCCCGCCCAGCGCCACCACGAGGCGGGAGATCTCGGCCAGGGTGCGCGTGACCAGCGCGGCGCGGGCGTTCTCGCCCAGCCCGGCTCCCATGGCGGCCCCGGCGGCGATGGCCGCGACATTCTTGGCCGCGCCGCAGAGCTGCACGCCGAGCACGTCCTCGCCCTCGTAGAGACGGAAGGCGGAGGTGGCGAGGCGGGCGCAGGCGGCGGCGCGCAGCACCGGATCGCTGCTGGCCAGCACGGCGGCGGCGGGCAGGCCGGCCGCCACCTCATGCGCGAAATTCGGCCCGGACAGCACGGCCGTGGGCAGGCCCGGCCGCAGTTCCGCCAGGACCTCCAGCGGCAGCAGCCGCGAGGCGCTCTCCACCCCCTTGGCCACCGCCACCACCGGCGGCAGGTCCGGCATGGCGGCGACGGCGGCGCGCAGCGGCTGCATCGGCACGGCCAGCACGGCGAGGCTCGCCCCCGCCAGCGCCTCGGCGGCATCGGCGGTCACGTCCAGCCCCTCCAGCACCGCATCCGGCAGGCGCGGGTTCCGCCGCGCCCCGCGCATCGCCGCCGCCTTGTCCGGGTCGCGTGCCCAGAGCGTCACCCGGTTGCCCGCCCGCACCGCCTGAAGCGCCAGGGCCGTGCCCCAGGCCCCGGCGCCCATCACGGCCAACCTGTTCGCCTCACTCATCGCTCAGCCTCGTCACGGCGCAGCCCTGGCCCAGCTCACCCCGGCCCAGATGCTCCAGCAGGGCGCGCAGGATATCGCCGGCCACGGTCTCGAAACTTCCCTCCGGCACCCAGGGGCCGTTGCAGACCACCAGCCCGCAGCCGTTGAGCCGCGTCGGGTCGGTGGGTTCGCGCAGCCAGAGCTCGCAGGCCAGCAGGTCCCGCACCCCGGAGGCGCGGAGCCTGTCGTGGAAGTCGCGCACCGGGGCGCGGTGCTTCACCGGATACCAGGCCGCCTGGATGCAGCCGCGGAAGCGCCCCGAGACGGCGGTGATCGTGTCGGCGAGGCGGCCGAACTCGCCCTCCTGCTCGAAGGGCGGGTCCATCAGCAGCAGCCCGCGCTTTTCCGGGAAGGGGGTGAGGGCGGTGGCGGCCTCCCAGCCATCGCGCGCATGCACCGCCACGCGCCGGTCGCGGCCGATCCGGGTCCGCAACTCCTCCTGGTCCTCCGGATGCAGCTCGCAGAGCACCAGCCGGTCCTGCTCGCGCAGCATCGCCTGGCTCAGCGCCGGGCTGCCGGGATAGAGCGGCGGCCAGCCGAAGCTCCGCACCATGGAGAGCCAGGGGGCGAGCGGCCCCTCCGCGATCCCCTCCAGCCGCCCGATCCCGGCCCGCCATTCCCCGGTGCGCTCGGCCCTTTCCTCGCGCAGGTCATAGGCGCCGATCCCGGCATGGGTGTCGAGCACGCGGAAGGGCGCCGGCTTGCGCCGCAGGGCGGCGAGGATGTGGTGCTGCAGGACGTGCTTCACGCAATCGGCGAAGTTCCCGGCATGGTAGGCGTGACGGTAGTTCATGCGGCCTGCTCCGCCGCCAGCTCCGCCAGTGGCCAGCGCGGGCGCGGCGCGTGTTCCACCGGGTCGGTGAGGCCGGCGCGCAGCCGCTCGATCCCGGCCCAGGCCACCATCACCGCATTGTCCGTGCAGAGGCGGATGGGCGGGGCGATCAGCGGCAGCCCGGCCCGTTCCGCCACGCCGCGCAGCGCCTCCCGCACCCCGCCATTGGCGGCCACACCGCCGGACACCACCAGCGCCGTGGCGCCGCGCATCATGCCGAGGGCGTTGCGCGCGCGGTCGGCCATCACGGCGGCGACGCTGGCCTGGAAGGCGGCGGCGATGTCGGCCTTCCCGGCCTCGTCGGCCAGCCGGCCTACCGCCTGCGCCACGGCGGTCTTGAGGCCGGAGAAGGAGAAGTCGCAGCCCGGCCGCCCCAGCATCGGGCGGGGCAGGGGGATGCGCTTCGGGTCCCCCGAACCCGCCAGCCGTTCCAGATGCGGCCCGCCAGGCCAGGGCAGGCCGAGCAGCTTGGCGGATTTGTCGAAGGCCTCGCCCACCGCGTCGTCCAGGGTCGAGCCGAGGCGGCGGTAGCGGCCCAGCCCCTCCACCGCCACGCACTGGCAATGCCCGCCGGAGAGCAGCAGCAGCAGATAGGGGAAGGCCGGCGCCTCGGGCAGCAATCCATCTTCCACGAGCTGGGGCAGGCGCGGCGTCAGCGCATGCGCCTCCAGGTGGTTCACCGCCACGAAGGGCAGGTCCTGCGCCAGCGCCATGCCCTTGCCGAAGCTGGCGCCCACGATCAGCCCGCCGATCAGCCCGGGGCCGGAGGTGGCGGCGATGCCGCCCAGCTCCGACGGGGCGATCCCGGCCTCCTCGAAGACCTGGGCGGCGAGGCGCGGCATGTGGTGCAGATGCGCCCGCGCCGCGACCTCCGGCACCACGCCGCCGAAGCGCGCATGCTCCGCCACCTGGCTCAGCAGTGCCTCCGCCAGCACGCGCCCGTCCGGGGCCAGCAGGGCCGCCGCCGTCTCGTCGCAACTGCTCTCCAGGCCCAGGACAGGCCCCTTGAGTTCCATCATGCCATCCTCTCGGCCGGCGCGGGCCTCGCCCGCCTTCCGCCTTCCTCAGCCACCAGCCCCGGCCCGTGGGAGGGTGTGGGACATTCTGTCCCAGTCACACCCGCAACAAGCCCGCTTCCACGGAGGGCAGGGCGGTTCTATGACGCGCCGATGCTTCCTGCCCACCCCGCAGCACCCGGGATCAAGCCCGGCGTCTTCTCCTCCGAGGCCAGACCGCGCGTGCAGCCGCATGCGGGGCGGAACCTGCCGCTGCGCGTCGGCACGCGGGGCTCGCCCCTGGCGCTGTGGCAGACGCGGCATTTCCTGCAGAAGATCCTGCATTTCTGCCCGGTTCTGCGCATGGCCGAGGCTTTCGACGAGCATGTGATCGCCACCTCGGGCGACAAGATCCAGGACCGGCGCCTCGCCGATATCGGGGGCAAGGGGCTTTTCGCCAAGGAGATCCACGAGGCGCTGCTGGACGGGCGGATCGACTTCGCCGTGCACAGCCTCAAGGACCTGGAGACGGAGATGCCGCCGGGCATCGTCCTCGCCTGCACCCTGAAGCGCGAGGATGCGCGGGACGTGCTGATCCCCGGCCCCGGTTGCGGCGCGCTCGATCCGACGGACCCGCTGGGCTCGCTGCCGGCGGGCATCCTGCTCGGCACGGCCAGCCTGCGGCGGCAGAGCCAGGTGCTGCATGCGCGGCCGGACCTGCGGGTGACGATGATCCGCGGCAACGTCCAGTCGCGCCTCGGCAAGCTCGCCGCGGGCGAGGTGGATGCCACGATGCTGGCCCTGGCGGGGCTGAAGCGGCTGGAGATCGTCCCCGAGGGCATGGTGATCCTGGACCCGGAGGCCATGGTGCCCGCCGCCGGCCAGGGAATCGTCGGCGTGACGGTGCGCGAGGGCGATACGGAGCTGCGCCAGCTCCTCGCCGCCATCGAGAACCCGGAGGCCCGCGCCGTGTCCCGGGCCGAGCGCGCGCTGCTCTCGGCGCTCGACGGTTCCTGCCGCACCCCGATCGGCGGCCATGCCAAGCTGCTGCCGGATGGGCAGTTGCGCCTGACCGGGCTGGTGGCGCGGCCGGACGGCTCCTTCCTGCTCAAGCGCACCGTGCATGGCCAGGCCCGGGATGCCGAGCGGCTTGGCGACGCGCTGGGGCAGGAATTGCGGCTGGACAGCCCGGCCGACCTCTTCACCTGAACGGCGCCGCGGAAGCCGGGAAGGCGCCCGGCTGCCTCGTGACGCGGCCGGAGCCCGGGGCGGCCGAGACCGCCATCCGCGTCGCCGCCCTCGGCTGGCATCCCGTCCTGGCGCCTGCCCTGGTGCTGGAACCCCGCCCCGTGCCGCTGCCGGCGGCCCAGGCCCTGCTGCTGACCAGCCGCGCCGCCGCCCGTGCCCTGGCGGGCCGCTTTCCCGATCTGCCGGTGCTGGCCGTGGGCGAGGCCACGGCGGCGGAGGCGCGCCGGGCCGGCGCCACCCGCCTTCACGCGGCAACGGGCGATGCCCGGAGCCTCGCGGATCTCGCCACCACCGTGCTGGAGCCAAGGGAGGGACCACTCCTGCTGGTGGCGGGGCGTGGCTATGCGCTTGATCTGGCCGAAATATTGCGGTGGAGGGGATTCCGCGTGCGGCGCCGGGTGGTCTATGACGCCCACCCCGCAAGGCACCTGCCGGAGGAGGCGCTGCTGGCGCTTCGGGCGGGGAAGATCGGCTCGGCCCTGTTCTTCTCGCCACGCTCCGCGGAGGTTACGCTGTCACTGATGCGGGACGCGGGCCTGGCCGCGGCGGCAACAACCGTCGAAGCCCTCGCGTTGAGCGCGCGTGTCGCGACGACGCTCCGGGGCCTCCCCTGGCGCGCCGTCCGCGTCGCGTCCGATCTGAACCAGAATGCCTTGTTGGCCCTGTTGGGTCCGGCAGGCCAAACAGGAGAGCCGCCGCCCTCATGAGCGATTCCCCCGACAAGGACACGGCCCCAGGGGCACAGGAGCCGCAGGCGGCCTCCGGCCCCGCCGGGTCCGCCCCGCCGGCACGCTCCACGCTTCCGCCCGCGCCGCCACCCCGGAAACTCGATCCGGCGGTGCTGCCCATCCTGATCGGCGTGCTGGTGCTGGGCGGCGCCCTGGCCTTCCTGTTCCTGACACCCTCCGGCACCGTCAATTCCGGGGAAACCAACCGGGTCCGGATCGCGGCGCTGGAGGAGAAGCTCGCCTCCGTCACCGAGCGCATGCAGGCCGACGAACGCCGCATGGCGGCGCTGGAGCAGCAGGCGCAGCAGCTCGCGGCCCGCCCCGCCGGCGACCCGGCCGCCCTTCAGGATCTCGCGGCCCGGCTGCAGGGCATCGAGACCCGGGACAGCGAGAGCACCAAGCGGCTGACCGACAGCCTCGCCGGGCTGGAGAACGACCTGCAGCAGCGCCGCCAGGCCAACGAGGCCCGGCTGTCGGCCATCGAGAAGAATGCGGGCGAGGCCAGCCAGCAGAATGCCCAGCGCATCCAGGCCATCGAGGGCCGGGTCGGCGAGGTGGAGAACCGTGCCGCCGCCCGCGCCGCGGAGGCCGAGCGCAGCCTGTCGCAGCGCATCGCCGAGGCGGAGAAGCAGATCGCCCAGCGCGTCGCCGATGCCGAGGCCGCCATCGCGCCGCGGCTGGCGGCGCTGGACCAGAGCATCGCGCAGCGGGTGCAGGCCGCGACGCAGGAGCTGGACCGCCGCGTCAACGCGCAGAACACCGCGCTGGACCAGCGCCTCGCGGGTTTCGACGCCCGGGTGAAGCAGGCCGAGAGCGCCGAGCGCCGCGTGGGCTTCCTGGCCGCGCGCGGGGCCATCCAGTCCGCGCTGGAGGCCGGGCAGCCGCTGAAGCAGGCCCTGTCCGGCCTGCCCGGCACGCCGCCACCCGCGCTGCAACGCTATGCCGAGGTGGCACCGCCGACCGAGGCCGCGCTGCGGCTGAGCTTCGAGGACGCCGCCCGCGCCGCCCGCGCCGCCGCCGAGCCGCAGGGCCAGGGGGTGATGGATTCCGCCCTGGCGCGCATCCAGGGGCTGGTGACCGTGCGCCGGGGCGATCAGGTGGTGGTGGGCGACACCGCCGCCGGCCATCTGGAAGCCGCGCGGCGCGCGCTGGATGCCGGGGATCTCGCCGCGGCGCTGCAACGGCTCGACGCGTTACCGCCCGAATCCAAGGCCGCCATGCGCGGCTGGCTGGATCAGGCCCAGGGGCTGCTGGCGGCGCAGACCGCGCTGCGCACCCTTTCCGCTGACCGCAACGGGGGCGCCGGCTGATGCTTCGCGCCATCTGGCTGCTGATCGTCCTCGCGGTCGGCGTCGCTTTCGCCTGGTATCTGCGGAACCTGGGCGGCGCCGTCGAGATGCGGGTGGGCGATGTCTTCATCGGCCTGCCGCTCTGGGTCCTGCTGCTGATCCTCGTGGTCGGCTTCGTGGTGCTGCATGGGCTGCTGCGGGGCTGGGCCCTGCTGCGTGCCTGGCCGCAGCGCATCCGTGACCGCCGCGCCGCCCGCTACCGCGCGGAGGGCGATGTCGCCGTGACCCGCGCCCTGGTGGCGCTGGCCTCCGGCGCGGCCGATCAGGCGCGGATGGAGATCCGCCGCGCCCGCAGGCTGCTGGGGGACACGCCGCACACGCTGCTGCTGACCGCCGAGGCGGAGCGCATGAGCGGGCGCGAGGAAGCGGCCAATGCCGCTTTCCAGGCCCTGGCCGAGCGCGAGGATGCCCGCTTCCTGGGCCTGCGGGGGCTGCTGCGCTCCGCGATGCAACGGGAGGACTGGCCCGAGGCGCAGCGTCTGGCTCGCGAGGCCGAAGCGGCCCAGCCCGGTGCCTCCTGGGTGAGGGAGGAGCGCGCGCTGCTCGCCATGCGCACGCACCATTGGGGCGAGGCGCTGGCGCTGCGGGCTCCGGGCCTCTCCGAATCCGCCCTGGCTCTGGCCGCGGCGGAAGAGGAACAGGCCCCGACCCGCAAGGCCGAGCTGGAGAAGCGGGCCTTCCAGGCCGATCCGGGCTTCGCCCCCGCCGCCCTGGCCTATGCCGCCCAGTTGCGCGAGATGGGCTCCCCCCGCCGTTCGCGCGCGGTGCTGGAGGAAAGCTGGAAGGCCGCCCCACACCCGGACCTGGCCCGTGCCTATCTGGCCGGCGAGGGTGATGTCCTGGCCCGGGTGCGGGCGGCCGAGACCCTGGTGGAGCCGAACCGCACCCACCCGGAAAGCCGCCTGCTGCTCGGCCGGCTGGCGCTGGAGGCCTCGCTGGTCGGCCGGGCCCGCACGGAACTGGAGGCGCTGGCGGCCAGCGGCGAGGCCGATCGCCGCGCCTATCTGGCCCTGGTGGATCTGGAGCGGGTAGAGCAGGGGGACACCCCGGCCGGCCGCGCCGGAGAGGCGAAATGGCTGCGTGCCGCCGCCACCGCGGCGCCGGAGCCGCGCTGGGTCTGTGGCCAGTGCGGGCAGGAACACGGAGCCTGGGCGCCGGTCTGCGACCATTGCGGCACCACCGGCCGCATCGGCTGGACGGCGCCCTATCAGCGCCCGCCCGTCCCGCGTGCGGAAAAGGTGTAAACCGGAGTTGCCGAAGTCGGCGGGCGAGGGTAGATAGCGCGCCACGCCGCTTCGGCAGGCCGACTTAGCTCAGGGGTAGAGCAACTGATTCGTAATCAGTAGGTCCGGGGTTCAATTCCCCGAGTCGGCACCATCTTCCCCACCTTCCCAGCCTCCACTTCCGAAGAAGCCACGACGCCCGGCATCCGGTCAGCAGGAATCGGGCAGCGCAGTTCCGTTTCCAGCGTGACCCATTCCTGCGCGAGAATCAGGCGCTTGTCGGCGCTCCGCGAAATCGGCAGGCCGATCATCTTGCAATAGGCGATCAGGGCTGCCGCCAGCGCCGCGGCGTAGAGGATCTGCAACACCGGTTCCGCGCCCGGCCCAGGGCGGAACACCACCCGCAGGCTGGGTGGGTCCTGGGACACCGGCTCGCAACGGAGGATCTCGAAAGGTTCCCGCGCCAGCCCCAGGATGGCCGGGGCGCCGGCCAGCGCCCGGGACAGGACGGAGAGCGGGAAGCGGATCTGCCGGACATCGACGATGTCTTGGATCATGCGCGTCTCCTTGCCGGAACAGTCTGCCGGCAAGGTCTGAAGCAAACATGAAGGCCGCAAGGCCCGGACGGTGCGCGTCAGCGCAGGGGGAAACGATCCGCCCGGGAAGGATTTCCCCACAGCCCGGCCTGCGTCCCGATCGGAGGCGGCCGCGATACGATGGGCGGAGCCACGGGGAAGACGGCCGCCGCGCCACAGCCCACCCCGCCTCCCGGTTCGTCGCAGAAGCGCGAGATATAGGCCGCGTCGATCTCGGCGGGCGAAAGCTGGATCGGCCCGTCGCCCCACAGGTCCTCATTGGTCCAGACCGCTTCGGCCGGCTTCCACAGCATCGGCCGGGGCGTGCAGGCCCGCCCGGTATGGGAGGCCGAAAGCTGAAGCCAGTGCCAGGATTCCGTCTGGCGCCACTCGGCTGGTGGATATCCATCCCAATCCGATCGCATCGCTGGGCCCCCTCCATCCTTGTCTGGCATCCTCCGCCATTCGCTGGCGTTGCCGAATCAAAACGCGAATTGGGAAGGAACAAGCAAATCAATTGTTTGTATTGATGGCTCGATATTCCTCCCAGAGTTGCAAATCCGCCATCCCACGGACATGCAGCTCGAATAATCGGCGCATTCCTGGGAGGAGGCCGTGACCGAACCGGGCGGCGTCAGCAGAAGCCGCCACGCAGTTCGATCACCAGGACGATCACGACCAGCCAGCAGACGATGCCGATCACGGCGGCCCAGGCGAGGCCCTTGCGCAGCCGGCCCTCGGGAAACTCCGGTGGTTCCGGCATGGGGGCGGGTTGCGGCGTCCCCTCCGGCCCCGCGCCCTCCCCA
The DNA here is from genome assembly GCF_023078375.1 of Roseomonas gilardii subsp. gilardii. Lineage (NCBI taxonomy): Bacteria > Pseudomonadati > Pseudomonadota > Alphaproteobacteria > Acetobacterales > Roseomonadaceae > Roseomonas > Roseomonas gilardii. Next base: position 2,367,852 of record NZ_CP095554.1, read on the forward strand.
TGGCCCCGATGATCCCGGTCGTCCTGCTTTCCTGCGATCCCGAGCCCTCCGCCAGTTCCGGGGCGGTATGCCCCGGGGTGAAACTCCCCTCGCAATTCGGGTGCCAGTCATCCCTCGCATGGGATGGGAGCGGGTCTGAAGGCAGTGGGATGACGCTGTGGTGAAGACGGAAGGGGACAAGAGGAGACCCATCCCGGTCCTGTGAAAGGGATCCGGCAAGCCTCTCGCAACCTCGGCCCTGTAGGCTGGTTGCCGAACCGGGCGATCCAGGCCAGGCGCCCTGGCACGGACCCTCCCGGCAAGGAAATGGACACCGCAGACCATGGCCGATGACAGCAAGAGCGCGCAGGTGCAGGTGGCGAATGCCCGCCCCGAGGATGTCGGCAAGGGGGCCGCGCGGGTCAGCCGGCGGATCATGCAGGAACTCGGCCTGCAGCCCGGCGATGTGCTGGAGGTCGTCGGCCAGCGGCACACCGCCGTGATCCCGATCCCGCCCTTCCCGGAGGACGAGGACCTGGAGATCATCCGCCTGGACGGGTTGCAGCGTGCCAATGCCGGTGTCTCGGCCGGGGAGCGGATCGAGGTCCGGCGCGCCCAGGTGAAGCCCGCGAGCCGCGTGGTGCTCGGCCCGGCGCAGAAGAACCTGCGGCTTTCCGGCTCCGGCGAGGCGCTGCGGCGAACCTTCATGGGCCGGCCGGTCGTCGCCGGAGACGTGATCTCCACCTCGGTCTATCACCGGCCCGAGCGCGGCGCCGACGGCATCCCGGACGAGGTCTATCGCCGCTTCTTCGAGCAGCAGACCTATGCCCTGCAGGAGATCCGCCTCGTCGTGGTGGAAACCACGCCCAAGGGCATCGTCCGCGTCGATCAGAGCACCGAGTTCGAGATCCTGCCCCAGTATGCGGAACCGAAGGAGGTCCGCCGCGCCGACGTCACCTATGACGATATCGGCGGGCTGGGGAATGCGGTGGACCAGGTGCGGGAGATGGTGGAACTGCCGCTGCGCCATCCCGAACTGTTCCAGCGCCTGGGCATCGATCCGCCGAAGGGGGTGATCCTCCATGGCCCGCCCGGCACCGGCAAGACGCTGCTGGCCAAGGCGGTGGCCAACGAGTCCGAGGCCAATTTCTTCTCCATCGCCGGGCCCGAGATCATGGGCAGCCAGTACGGCGAGTCCGAGAAGCGGCTGCGCGAGATCTTCGAGCAGGCGGGCAAGCAGTCGCCCTCCATCATCTTCATCGACGAGATCGACAGCATCGCGCCCAAGCGTGACGAAACGCGCGGCGAGGTCGAGCGCCGCATCGTCGCGCAGCTCCTGACCCTGATGGACGGGCTGGAACCGCGGCAGAACGTGGTGGTCATCGCCGCCACCAACCGGATTGATGCGATCGACGAGGCGCTGCGCCGCCCGGGCCGCTTCGACCGGGAGATCGTGATCGGCGTGCCGGACGAGCCGGGGCGCCGCCAGATCCTGAGCATCCACACGCGCGGCATGCCGCTGGCCGACGATGTGGACCTCGATGCGCTGGCGCGTTCCACCTATGGCTATGTCGGCGCCGATATGTCGGCCCTGGCGCGGGAGGCGGCGATGGACGCGGTGCGGCGTATCCTGCCGCAGATCAACCTGCGCGAGGGCATCCCGCCCGAGATCCTGGCCGATCTGCGCGTCTGCCGGCAGGATTTCGAGAACGCGATGAAGCGCATCCAGCCCTCGGCGCTGCGCGAGATCATGATCCAGGTGCCCAACGTGTCCTGGGAGGATGTCGGAGGGCTGGAGGAGACGCGGACCCAGCTCCGCGACGGGATCGAGTTGCCGCTGAAGCATCCCGAGGCCTTCCGGCGGCTGGGCATCCGTCCGGCCAAGGGCTTCCTGCTCTTCGGTCCGCCGGGCACCGGCAAGACGCTGATGGCCAAGGCCGTGGCGCGGGAGGCCAGTGCCAACTTCATCGCTACCAAATCCTCCGACCTGCTCTCGAAATGGTATGGCGAGTCCGAGCAGCAGGTGAGCCGCCTCTTCGCCCGGGCGCGGCAGGTGGCGCCGACGGTGATCTTCATCGACGAGATCGACAGCCTGGTACCGGCGCGCGGCGGCAGCCTGGGCGAGCCCGCGGTGACGGAGCGGGTGGTGAACACCATCCTGGCCGAGATGGACGGGCTGGAGGAGCTGCAGAGCGTGGTGGTGATCGGCGCCACCAACCGCCCGAACCTGCTGGACCCGGCGCTGCTGCGGCCCGGCCGCTTCGACGAGCTGGTCTATGTCCCCGTGCCGGACGAGGCCGGGCGGCTGCATATCCTGCGCATCCAGACCAAGGACATGCCGCTGGCCGGCGACGTGGACCTGGAGGATGTGGCGAAGCGCAGCCAGGGCTATACCGGCGCCGATCTGGGCGATGTGGTGCGGCGGGCCGGCCTGCTCGCCCTGCGCGGCGACATCGCCAGCCCGGCGGTGGGCCGCTCGCAGTTCGAGCAGGCGCTGCGGGAATCCCGCCCCTCGGTGACGCCGGAGATGGAGCAGGAATACGAGCAGCTTCGCCGCAGCCTGAAGCAGCAGGGGCCACTGACGCAGCGGCCGCGCATCGGCTTCCAGTTGGACTGAGCAGTTCCCTCCTGGCCCGGCGTCTCCGCCCGGGCCAGGAGGGCATCCTCAGGGCTGCGGGCGCCAGGCCAGGATGAATTCGTGGATGCCCGAGGCGATGAACTGCACCGCGATGCAGGTCAGCAGGAAGCCCATGATCTTCGTCATGGCCATCACGCCGTGCTTGCCCAGAAGCTGCGCGATCCGGAAGGACGAGGAGAGGACCAGCCAGGCGATGAAGAGCGTGACGGCGATGCCAAGCGTGATCACGAGATAGCCCAGCACCATCCGCCCCGGGGGGATCTGCGAACTGTAGCCGAGCACGGCGGCGATGGAGCCGGGGCCGCTGAGGCTGGGCATGGCCAGGGGCGTGAAGGCGATGTCGGGCTGGCCGGGGCGGCTGGCGGTCTCCACCGTCTCCCGGGTCGGGCCGGTCTCGTCCTGCCCGGTGAAGATCATGCGGAAGCCGAGCGCCAGGATGATCAGCCCGCCGGCGACGCGGATGCCGGGCAGGGAGATGCCGAAGCCGCTGATGATGAGCTGCCCGGCCAGCAGGAAGGCGATCAGGATCGAGGCGGCATAGACCGTGGACAGCCGGATCTGCCGCTTGCGTTCCTCGGCGGGCATGGTGCGGGTCAGCGCGATCACCAGCGGGACCGTGCTGAGCGGGTTCATGATGGGCAGGATGCCGATCACAACGATGCCGACATAATAGGGGACTTGCAGCAGCTCCGACATGGCGGCTGTCTTGCCGGTATGCCGCATCGCGGCAAGCCCGGAAATGGACCGGGCGCCGCGGATCAGCCCTGCGGCACCGATGCCCCGCATGCCGGCCGCATATCGTGGCAACCCGCCCGGACGGCCCGGCGCTCTGTCAGGAATGGCGATGGAGAAGGCCGGCCGTGACCCCGTTTCGTGTGGATTGGACCCCTGAAAGCGTCACGCCCGTGCTGGAGCAGGTGCGGCGCCATGAATTCCCCCCGGTGCCCGAGGGGGAGGGGTGGCGCTACGGCTGCGATGCCGGCTTCCTCCGCGAATTCTGCCGCTTCTGGGCGGAGGAATATGACTGGCGGGTGGCGGCGGCGCGGCTGAACCGCTTCCCGCAATTCGTGGCGGAGGTGGATGGGGTGGAGATCCACTTCCTGCATCTGGTGGGCGAGGCCCAGGGGAGGCGCCCCCTGCTGATGAGCCATGGCTGGCCTGGCTCGCACCGGGAATTCTGGAAGGTGGCCGAACCGCTGGCCTATCCTTCGCGCCATGGCGGGCGGGCGGAGGATGCCTTCGACCTGGTGATCCCCTCGCTGCCGAATTTCGGCTTCTCGGCCAAGCCGGCGAAGACGGTCGACCAGCGGCGGGTGGCGGCGCTGTTCGACGGGCTGATGACGCGCGTGCTGGGCTATCGCCGCTACCGCGCCCATGGCGGCGACTGGGGCGCGCTGGTGACCTCCATGCTGGGGCTTCACCATGCCTCCAGCCTGGAGGCGATCCACCTGACCATGCTCTTCCCCCGCCCCGCCGCCGTGCCGGAAACGGAGGAGGAGGTGGCCTGGGCGGCGAAGTTCCCGGAGATCGAGCAGCGGTTGGGCGGCTACCGGCATCTCCAGGGCAGCAAGCCGCAGAGCCTGTCCTGGGCGCTGGGCAACAGCCCTGTGGGGCAGGCCGCCTGGATCCTGGAGCGGTTCCATGACTGGTCGGACAGGCGGGAGCGGGCCTTCGAGGCGGTGTTCAGCCGCGAGGAGCTGCTCGACAACATCATGATCTATGTGATGACGGGGGCCTTCCATTCCTCCATCCGCTTCTATGCGGCGGCGATGGAGGGCGGCTACCGCAGCCTGCCGGAGGGCGCGCGGGTGGAGGTGCCTACCGCCTTCGCCTGCTTCCCGGACCCGCTGCATCCCTGGGCGCCGCGGGGCTTCGCGGAGAAGGGGTTCAATGTCTCCCGCTACACGCCCATGCCGCGGGGCGGGCATTTCGCGGCGCTGGAGGCACCGGATCTGCTGGTGGCGGATCTGCGGGAATGGGGCCGGACTGGCTGAACGCCGGAGCATGGCGGGGAGGCTGGCCTGTGCCGGCCTTCCCGGTGACGGTCAGACCGCCCCATGAACCTCGACGGTCAGGGCATAGATCGAATGCGAACTGGCCATGTAGAGGCGGTTGTTCTTCGGCCCGCCGAAGACCAGGTTCGGACAGCGTTCCGGCAGGCGGATGAAGCCGACCGCCTTGCCCAGCGGGTTGAAGATCATCACCCCGTCGAGGTCCTCCGGCTTGCCGCGCAGTTCGTAGACCTTGCGGCCTCCGGCCTCGCGCGGCTCGGCTTCCAGCAGCCCGTTGCTGCCCCAGCCGCACCAGAGGTTGCCCTCCCGGTCCACCTTGAACCCATCCAGCGCGCCCTGGTCGGCGGCGTCGATCAGCTTGGCCTTGCCGGTGAGCGTGCCGTCCGGCTGCACGTCATAGCTCCAGATGCTGCGGTTGGGCGTACCCTTCCACTCGACGACATAGAGCTTCTTCTCATCCGGGGAGAAGGCGAGACCGTTGGGGTTCACCAGATCGGTGAGGACGGCCGTCAGCGTCCCGTCCGTGCCGATGCGGTAGACATTGGTGGTCGGCTGCTCCGGCGTGGCGCGGAACCCCTCCCATTCGCCGTTGATGCCGAAGGTCGGGTCGGTGAACCAGATCGTGTCGTCCGACTTCACCACGATGTCGTTTGGGGCATTGAGCCGCTTGCCCTGGTAGCCGTCGGCCAGGACGGTGATGGAGCCGTCCTTCTCCGTGCGGGTGACGCGGCGGGTGACGGAATGCTCACAGGTGACGAGCCGTCCCTGCCGGTCGCGCACATTGCCGTTGGAGAAGTTGGAAGGAGCACGGAAGACGGTGAAGCTGCCGTCCTTCTCGCTGTACTTCATGATCCGATTGTTGGGGATGTCGCTGCACAGAAGGTAGCCCCCCTCGGGGAAGTAGGCCGGCCCCTCGGCCCAGCGCATTCCCGTGGCGACCTGTTCCAGCGTGCTGCTGTAGATCCGGTACTTCGCGAAGCCCGGATCGAGGATCTGCACCGCCGGATCAGGATAGCGCTGGTTCGGTGCGAAGGCGAAGGACTGCGCCAGCGCGGGGCGCGCCAGGGCCGCGGTCACGGCGATGCCGCCGGCGGCGGCCAGCAGGCCGCGTCGTGTGGTGTTCATTCCTGTCTGCTCCTCCCGATGCGGCGAAGGGTGGCCGCGAGCGGAGGAAGGGTGTGCCGCGGCCGCCGGGCTGGCAAGGAGGCGCGGTAGACTTATCGGCCGCCGGGCGCAGGGGCAGGGGGCGCAGGGGCAGGGGGCGCAGGGGCGACGGATGCGGGGGCAACGGTCACGGTAAAGGTCTGGACGGCGCCCGTGGCGGCAGGGCCGGGCGGCGGGGCGGTGGCCGCATCGGGCTTGGGTGGGTTCGCCGCCCAGGCGAAAAGGGCGAAGCCCAGGATCGCGACGGGCGATGCGCGCCACAGGGCCCGGACGAGCTGCTCGAAGCGAGCCCGGACGAAGAGGAAGCTGCCATCGGCGCCGAAGAGGGTGTTGTCCTCCCTGGCCCGGGCGAGGAGCTGTGCCGTGGCTGGCGTCTGCGGGTTGGTGCCGCGCGCCTCGTCCACGAGCCTGACGTAATCCGCGAAGGACGCCGCCCCGGGGGGCAGCCGGTCCCTGTAGCGTTCGAGCAGCTTTGCCCGGACCGTGACCCAGTCGGGGAGGTTGTCGTGGCCGGCCGCGGCGATCTCGCGGAAGGTCATGCTTTCGCGGGTCAGGACCGCTATGGCGCGATGGAGGATCATGGCCAGCGCCCCGAAGCCGGCCAGGAGCCCGGCGACCGCCAGGACCAGCCGCGGCATGTTCGCCACCGGGTCCAGCGAGCCGAAGGCGGTCAGCGAACTGCCGGCGAAGATGCCCGCCGCGGTTCCCACCACGCCGCCCACCATCCAGCGGGCGGTGTCGCGCAGGGACTGCGCGGCCGTCGCCATCGCGGAGGCGACGGGATCGGGGTCGCTCATGGCTTGCGCGGTTTGCCGAAGTCGATGGCGAGAAGCAGTTGCGGGAGCACCTGGGCGATCTGCGCCACGGCGCGGGTGATCTCGTGCAGATCGGCGGTCTCGGCGTTCAGGACCGCGGCGGCGGGGGCGGGGCTGGACGCGTCGGCGATCTGGCTCCGGGCGGATGCCACCAGCCGGTCGATGTCCGGCTTGCCGTCCCGCTTGTGCTGAACGCTGATATAGGCCCCGGGCGTCCCGAAGGGATCGGGCAGGGGGAAGAAGCGCGGCGCTCCGCCCGCGGGCTGCGCCCCCTGCACCTCGATCTCCAGGATGTCGCCCCCGCAGGAGATGCGGATGAGACCGTTCGCGTCGGGGATGGCGATGATGCGTGTGGCCATGACAGGCTGCTCCTCTGGCGAAGCGCAGCCTGTCATGATGTTTCTGAAACGGAAAGAACTAAGCGATTTGGCTTCAGGGAGGCTGGGCCTCCCTGGGCGGCGGGTCAGGCCGCCTTGCGCGCGGTAAGGCCCCAGTCCCGCACCAGCCGCACCAGCGTGGCCTGCGCCTCTTCCGTGAGCGGCCAGGCGGCGGGCGGACGGGCCGGGCCGACATCCTCGCCCATCAGTTGCAGCGCGGCCTTGACCACGGAAACATTGGCGCCGCCGAGTTCCTGCGCGCGCAGCACCTCGAAGGGATCGATCGCCTCGATATTCTCGCGCGCCGTGGCAAGGTTGCCGCTCTCCAGCGCCGCATGGATGGCGACGGAGCGCTCGGGCACGACATTGATCAGGCCGGAGGTGAAGCCGCGCGCCCCGACGCCGTACATCGGCGGCGCCCAGGGCTCGGCCAGGCCGCAGGTCCAGTTGACGCCGAGATGCGCCGTGCGGCGCACGGCCTGGGCCAGCAGCATGACATTGGGGGTGGCCCATTTCACGCCCACGACGCCGGGCAGGCTGGCGAGCTCGACGATGCGGTCGATGCCCATGCTGTCATTGCGCAGGTAGAGGATCAGCGGCAGTTCGCCGGCTTCGGCCACGCGCTGGAGATAGGCCTTGATGCCACGCGGGGCGCAGAAGGGGTCGGGCGGCTGGTGCACCATCAGCATGTCGGCGCCGGCCTTCTTCGCCACGCGGGCGAGCTTCTCGGCCTCGACGATGGAGCGGCCGATGCCGGCGATGACTGCGGCGCGGCCATTCACCATGCCGGGGACCTCGGCCTGCATGCGCTCGGCCTCGGCGAAGGAGAGCGAGTAGAACTCGCCGGTGTTGCCGTTCACGGTCAGGCCATGGACGCCGGCCTTGGCGGCGCGGGCGATGATGGGCTCCAGCGCGGCGGGGTTGATGGCGCCGTCGCGGTCATACGGTGTCACCAGGATGCCGGAGATGCCGCGCAGGGCGGTGAGGCATTCTTCCCGGGTCTTCGTCACGTCATCCTCCTGTTCTGGTTGGGGCTGCTCTGGTCGAGGGGCGCGAGGCCATCGGCGGAGATGGCCCCGGCCGGTTCGGCAGGGTGTTGCGTGGCGGATTGCAGGGAGCGCAGGCCATGCGCGCGCATCAGCAACTCGGCACGGTCCTGGTCGCCCAGGCGCAGGGCGTCCAGCAGTTCGGTATGTTCCGCCAGGGCGCGGGCGAATTCGCCCGGGGCGGCGAGACTGCGCTGGCGGCCCACCCGGTCGTAGCCGCGGAGGGAGCGCAGGGTCGTTTCCAGCATGGCGTTGCCGGCCATGTCGCGGATCATCTCGTGGAAGCGGGTATTGGCCTCGGCGAGGCGGGCGGCATCACCGGCCTCTGTGGCGGCGCGCATGGCATCAAGCTGCCCGGCGAGGCGGGCGATGGCCTCGGGCGTGGCGTTGCGGGCGGCTAGGCCGGCGGCGACGGATTCCAGGGCGACGCGGATGCGCCCCATCTCCTCAAGCTGGCCGGGGCCGAAATCGGCGACAAGCGTGCCACGGCGTGGCAGGGTGATGACGAGCCCCTCCATCTCCAGCCGCCGCAGGGCTTCGCGGACCGGGGCGGGGGAAACACCCAGCTGGGCGGCGAGGCCGCGCTCGGACACGCGGGTGCGGGGCGCGAGGCTGCCCATGGCGATGGCATCACGAAGCCGGCGATAGACACGTTCCGAAAGCGACGCCGTTTCGCTTCGGGAGAGCGGCTCAAGCGCGTTCATGCCATCTGATATATCAGTACGGGCGGGCTGCCGCAAGCGCTTCCGTCCATGGCCTGCTTCAGAGCGGCGCGCGAACCGTCAGAGCCGGGCGCCGGATGCCATTGAGCCATGGGCCGGCGCCAGCACGGCGGTCAGGCGGCGGGCGAGCTCCTCGGTGCGGAAGGGTTTCTGGAGGATCCTGTCCTTGCTCTCGCCGGCCATGGCGGGAGCTTCGGCGTAGCCGGTGAGAAACATGATCGGCAATTGGGGGCGCCGGCTGCGCGCGGCCCGGGCGACCTCGACGCCGTTCATGCCCGGCATGGCAAAGTCCAGCAGCAGCAGGTCGAAGCGGGTGTCACCATCCAGCAGGTTCAGCGCCGCGAGTCCATCACGGGCCTCGACCACGTCATAGCCGAGGTCCCGTAGGGTGAGGGCGGTGATCTCCCGCACGGGCTCCTCGTCATCCACCAGCAGGATGGTCCGGTCGTCCTTGTCCCGTTTCCCGGCCGGGGCGGGCGCGGCCGGGCGTGCCTGGGCCCGGGGCAGATAGAGATGGATGGCCGTGCCCCGGCCGGGCGCCGTCTCGACCCGCAGCCCACCGCCGGACTGCTGGACGAAGCCGAGCACCTGGCTGAGGCCGAGGCCCGAGCCCTGTCCGACATCCTTGGTGGTGAAGAAGGGCTCGAAGGCCCGCGCCCGGACCTCCGGCGGCATACCGGTCCCGGTGTCGCGGACCGTGATCGCGATATACTCCCCCGCCGGCGGCTCCTCGGGATGCTCCGGCGGGCCGAGGGTGACGTTGCTGGTGGCGATGCGGATCGTGCCGGTGCCCTGCATGGCATCGCGGGCATTCAGCACGAGGTTCACCAGCGCGAGCTCGATCTGGGTCGGGTCGGCCATGGCGAGCCAGGGCACGCCCGCCGCGCCGGTGTCGAGGCTGGTGTCCAGGCGGATGCTGCCGCCGACGGTGGTGCCCAGCAGCCCGACCATCTCGCGGATCAGCGCGCTCATGTCCAAGGGGCGGGGGTCGAGCCGCTGGCGGCGGGAGAAGGCGAGGAGCTGCGAGGTGAGCAGGGCGCCGCGCTCGGCGGCCAGGCGGACCGCTTCCAGCCGCCGCGCGAGGGGAGGGGACGACAGGCACTGCGAAGGGGCTGGCGCTGCAGCAGCCGCAGGTTGCCGAGGATGACAGTCAGCAGGTTGTTGAAGTCATGCGACACGCCGGCGGTGAGCTGGCCCAGCGCCTCGGCGCGCTGCATCTGCCGGAGCGAGGCTTCCAGCCGGTTGCGCTCCTCGATCTGCTCCTTCAGGCGCCGGTTGGCCTCGGACAGGTCCCTGGTGCGCTGCCGGACCAGGCGCTCCAGCGCCTCCTCCGTCCGGTGGCTCTCGGTCATGTCCGTGTCGATGCCGACGAAGCCGAGGAACTCCCCATCAGCCGACAGGCGCGGGGCGGCATCCACCCGGACCCAGTAGAGCCGGCCATCCCGCGCCCGCAGCCTCAGGACGGTCTGGAAGGGCTCCCGCCGGGCAAGGGCGCGGTCCACCGTCGCGGTATAGGCATCCAGGTCCTCCGGATGGACCAGATGGCGCCAGCCCTGCCCCAGCAGTTCGCTGACCGGATAGCCCAGCGTTTCCTCGTGGTGGCGATTGGCGAAGAGGCAGTTTCCATGCTGGTCGGAGAACCAGATCATGGAAGGGGTGCAGTTGGCGATGCGGCGGAAGGCTTCTTCCCCCTCCGTCTCCGCCGCAAGGCCCTGGGCCGGGGTGCCCGGGTTCGGGGCATCCGGAGGAGGCGTGCCCAGGGGCGGCACATCCGGGAATGAGGCGGACGGGGAGGCTTCCCCCGCGGCGGGCTGGTCGTCGTCAGGCGGGCCGGAATGGCTCCTGGAACTGCGTCCCGATGGGCTGGGCCGGGTCGTCGGGCGGTGGGCGGGCCTTAATCGATCGGACGAGGACAGGGCCATGATCCAAGGACAGGAGACGCGGTCGACATTCTGGGACATCATTGTCCGTGAGGGCGGCAAGCTAGGGCCCGGACGGAGCTCCTGCAATTGCAGGAGAGGCCGATGGCACCGCAACAGGCATCACCCTCGCGTGACGACGGCGAACCGGCCCTGCCACGGCCCTCTGCACGGGGCCGTGCACTGGCCTGCGGTGCCGGCACGTGCCAGTTCTGGCGGCCAGCACAGACACCAGCGAATGTGAGGGCCATGCCATGACATCTTCCGAGGCGCTGCGCGGCGCGATCCTGCCGGTCACGCCCTTCGGCCAGAACTGCCTGATCCTCTGGGACGAGGCGACGAAGCGCGGGGCGGTGGTCGATCCCGGGGAGGCCGGGCCGGTGCTCGCCGCGCTGGAGAAACTGGGCGTGACGGCGGAGAAGGTCCTGCTGACCCATGGGCACCTGGACCATGCGGCGGGGGCCGCGGAGGTCAGCGAGACGCTCGGCATCCCGGTCGAAGGACCGCACGAGGCGGACCGCTTCCTGCTGGACGGGCTGGCGCAGTCGGCGGCGCAGTACGGCTTTCCGGGGCGGCCGGTGGTGCCGGACCGCTGGCTGGCCGAGGGCGACACGGTGGAGGTCGCCGGGCGCCGCTTCGAGGTGCTGCATTGCCCCGGCCACACGCCGGGCCATGTGGTGTTCTTCGATCCGGCAGGGCGCTTCGCCGTGGTGGGGGACGTGATCTTCCGTGGCTCCGTGGGGCGGACGGACTTTCCCTATGGCGACGGGCCGGGGCTGATCCGGGCAATCCGGGAGAAGCTCTTCCCGCTCGGCGACGACGTCGCCTTCCACTGCGGACACGGCTCGGGCGGGACGCTGGGTGAGGAGCGGCGCAGCAACCCCTATGCCGGGGATGGAGCGGCCGCTTGAGCGGGGAGGAGCCCGATATCGTCTGTACGGGCAGCCGGCTGGTCTATGAGAACCGCTGGATGCGGCTGCGCGAGGACAGGGTGCAGCGGCGCGACGGCTCGCCCGGCCTGTTCGGCGTGGTGGAGAAGACCGATTTCGTGACCGTGGCGGCGGTGCAGGACGGCATGGTCCATCTGGTCGAGCAGTTCCGCTACCCGGTGGGCCGCCGGTGCTGGGAGTTCGTGCAAGGCATGTGGGAATACGCGCCCGGCACCGACCCGCTGGAGCTGGCGCGGGCCGAGCTGCGGGAGGAGACGGGGCTGCGCGCGGCGGAGATGCGCTATGCCGGGCGGCTCTTCCTCGCTTACGGCTTCTGCACCCAGGCGAACCACGTCTTCCTCGCCACCGGCCTCACGCCGGGCGAGGCGGCGCTGGAGGTGGAGGAACAGGACCTGGTGACACGGGCCATGCCCCTGGCGGAGCTGGAAGCGATGATCCGGGACGGCGTGATCGAGGACCAGTCCACCGTGGCAGCCTTCGGCCTGCTGCGGCTGAAGGGCCTGTTGTGAGGATGCCGGTTTCGCGCTTGCGGCGCCGGGGCGGCGGGAAGACACCTCTCGTGTCTGTGATCAGGATGGAATGGCGATGAGCGGCGAGGACGAGGACTACGTGTATGACGAGGCCACAGGCGAGTGGCGCCCGGCCAGCGAGATGAAGGCGGCGGCGCAGGCCCGGCCGGAGGTGCGCGACGCCTCCGGCAACCTCCTCGCCGACGGGGATTCCGTCACGCTGATCAAGGACCTGAAGGTGAAGGGGGCGAACCAGACCCTGAAGCAGGGCACCGTCATCCGCTCGATCCGCCTGACCGGCGATCCGGAGGAGATCGACTGCCGCCACGACACGATCAAGGGGCTGGTGCTGCGCACGGAGTTCGTGCGCAAGCGCTGAACCGCCTCACCGCTCAGGCCGCGCCCCGGGGCGAGAGGCGCAACTCGCAGCAGCCCCGGTCGCCCGGCTTCCAGGTCCGCGCCGCGAAGCCGATGCCGCTGGCCCCGAAGACACCGTGATCGGCACGGCCGGCGATGCGGCAGAGCAGGGCGATCTCCTCCGGCGTCCGCCCGTCCTCCTCCCAGGCGTCCTTCAGCGGGCAGCGCTCGACCTGCACGACGACCGTGCCATCCGCTTCCTCGCGCAGCCTGTGCGGGAAGAGCCGGCCCCAGTCCGGGCTGGCGCGGGTCAGGAAGGTTTCCGCCACGGAATGGGGCGTGGGGTCGCCGAGCCCGGCGAAGAGGGCGGCGCCCGCGGCCGCGCCCCGCCGCTCGATGGCCAGGGAGAGGAGGCGTTCGGCCTCCGCCTCCCCATGGGCTTCCCGCAGCGTGGAGAGCAGGTCCCAGTAGAGGCGGCCACGGGCCTTGAAGGCGGCGTCGAGCTCGGCGGCGAGGCGGGCCGCGCGCTCGTCCGGGGCGGGCTCCCGGGTGGGATGGGCGGGGGAGGGAATCTCGCGCGATTCGGGCATGCTGCGGAGAAGGCTCATGCCTGGCCCGCCCCTCTGTCCACACGGATTTTTCCCCGTCTCCACCCCGTGGAGGAGGATCTCCCCGCGGTTGCGAAAAGACCGGGCCCGTGGACAGAGTGTTTCCTTCCAGCAGGAGAGAGCCGCATGCTGCAACTCGGTCAGGTCGCGCCCGATTTCGAGGCGGAGACCACGCAGGGGCGTATCCGCTTCCACGACTGGCTCGGTGGTTCCTGGGGCGTGCTGTTCAGCCACCCCAAGGATTTCACGCCGGTCTGCACCACGGAGCTGGGCATGACGGCGCGGCTGAAGCCGGAATTCGAGAAGCGGGGCGTGAAGGTGATCGGGCTGAGCGTGGACACGCTCGACCGCCACGTCGGCTGGGATGCCGATATCGCCGAGACCCAGGGCGTGGCGGTGAACTTCCCGATGATCTCGGACCCGGACCGGGCCGTCGCCAGCCTCTACGGCATGATCCATCCGGAGGCCGACCCCTCCGTGACCGTGCGGACGGTCTTCGTGGTCGATCCTCAGAAGAAGATCCGGCTGATGCTGGTCTATCCGCCGAGCGCGGGGCGGAACTTCGACGAAGTCCTCCGGGTGATCGACAGCCTGCAGACCACCGACCGGCACAAGGTGGCCACGCCGGTGAACTGGCAGCCGGGCGATCGCGCCATCGTGCTCGCCTCGCTCAGCGACGAACAGGCGAAGCAGCAGTTCCCCCAGGGTTTCACGACGGAGAAGCCCTATCTCCGCTGGGTCGAACTGCCGAAGGAGTGATGTCTTGAACCTGCCCGGTCCCGTCGATGGCTTCTGGGGTGCGGTCGGCCGCACCCCGATGATCCGGTTGAAGCGTGCCTCGGAACTGACGGGCTGCGACATCTTCGCCAAGGCGGAATTCATGAACCCCGGCGGCAGCGTGAAGGACCGCGCGGCCCTGGGCATCCTGGGCGATGCGGTGGACCGGGGGCTGCTCACCCCCTACCGCCCGGGCACGGTGGTGGAGGGAACGGCCGGGAACACCGGCATCGGCCTGGCGCTGGCGGCGAATGCGCGCGGCTGGCGCTCGGTGATCGTGGTGCCGGAAACGCAGAGCCGGGAGAAGATCGACTTCCTGTGCATGATCGGCGCCGATGTCCGGCTGGTGAAGGCGGTGCCCTATGCCGATCCGGGCAATTACGTGCATGTCTCGCGCCGGCTGGCGGAGGAGCTGGCGGCCGAGGGGCCGACCATCTGGGCGAACCAGTTCGACAACCTCGCCAACATGCATGCGCATGAGCGCACCACCGGGGCGGAGATCTGGGACGATCTTGGCGGCCGCATCCATGCCTTCACCTGCTCCTGCGGCACGGGCGGCACGCTGGCCGGCGTGGCCCGGGCGCTGAAGTCCCGGAACCCGGAGGTACGGATCGTGCTGGCCGACCCGATGGGCAGCGCGCTCTATTCCTGGGTGAAGACCGGGCGGTTGAAGGCCGAAGGGAGTTCGATCACCGAGGGGATCGGGCAGGCGGCCCGGGTGCCGGGCAACCTGGAGGGCGCGCCGATCGACGATGCCGTGCAGGTGCATGACGGGGCCATGCTGGCCGAGGTCTATGCCCTGCTGGCCGGGGAAGGGCTGAGCGTCGGCGGCAGCGCCGGTCTGAACGTGGCCGCCGCGATCCAGGTGGCGCGCGACCTGGGGCCGGGGCACACGGTGGCGACCATCCTCTGCGACGGCGGGGCGCGCTACCAGTCCAAGTTGTTCAATCCGGAATTCCTGGCCTCCAGGGGCCTGCCGGCGCCACCCTGGCTGCGGAGCTAGGGCACGAAAGGCTGCCGGAAAAAGAAAGGCGGCTCCGAGGAGCCGCCAAGTTTAGGGAGGAAACGTCCAAGAAATGCAGCCTCACATCTCTGCGATGCTGCACAGCGATAATATGGACTGTCCGGTCGATGCATGCAAGCCCAAAATCACCGTCCGGCTTGCCGAATATGCATTCCCGCGTTGCGGGAACCGGGCCTTTCTCACCACAGAACATCGCCCACGGGCTGCAAAGGTTTCGGCACGTCCAGCTCGCCGATCGATTGCAGCAGGTCGATCTCGATGGTCCGGCAGATGGCGGTGAGGGGCACGTCGTTGGGCGTGTTCTCGAAAGGATCCTGGATGTCGTCGCCGATCTGCTCCATCACCAGCAGCATGAAACCCACCACCGTGGAAGCGAGCGGGGTGTAGAGGCCCAGGCTCTCCACCAGCCCGAGCGGCAGCAGCACGCAGAAGAGGTGGACGAAGAAGCGCGGATAGAAAGTGTATTGCCGGGGCAGGGGCGTGTTCTTGATGCGCTCCATGCCGCCCTGGGCATTGGCCATGTCCACCATCGTCGCCTCGATGCGGGACTGCCGGATATTGTCCAGCCAGCCGCGTTCCAGCGCATCGCCGACCAGACGGGCGGAGCCCGTGAGGATGGCGTTGGGCACGTTGTTGAAGCGGTGGAGATGGGCCACCTCCTCCGGCTCCAGATGCCGGGCGAGTTCGTCCCAGCATTCGTGCTTGCGGAGCTGGCAGCGCAGGGCATGGGCATAGGCGATCTGCCGCTGCACCAGCCGGCGCTTCAGCGGCACTGCCTCCGGCGTGTCGGGGATGAAGGCCAGGATCTGCCGCCCATAGGAGCGCGAAGCATTGACCATGGCGCCCCAGAGGGTCCGGGCCTCCCACCAGCGGGCATAGGCGCTGTTGTTGCGGAAGCCCAGAAAGAGCACCAGGGCGGAGCCGAGCAGGGGCAGCGGAAGCACCGGCAGATAGACGCTGAAATCGTGGTGGAGCGTGACATAGGAGACCACGATCAGGACGTCCCAGACCAGGAAGATGACCAGGGGCCAGCCCAGCCGGGCCATCATGCGGTGGAGCTGAACGTCCTTCGGAACGATCATGCGGCTCGGTTCTTCTCCGTTGTCCGGCAGCAGGGCTTTGAGGCTTCCCGGCGCCCCTGCTGCTGTTGCAACGCAGCATGATCGAGCGGGTTGAACCCAGGAATAGGAGCGTTACCGCGGCAACCCCTTCTCCGGGCGCGCGTCATGGACGCAGCACCTGCCATTCGCGCGTGTCGAGAGGCCCCTATGAGAGGCTGGAGAGACATCACATGATCGAGAGACGCGGCGTGCTCGCCAGCATGGTCTCGGCCGCGGGCCTGCCCATGGCAATGACCGGGCAGGCGCGGGCGCAGAGCGGGAACAACGGGGGCAACGGGCCCGCCTCGATGCTGCTGGTGATGGAGAAGAATGCCGGCAAGCTCGCCTTCTTCGATGCGTCGGACGGCACGCGGACCGGCGAGGTCGGGCTGCCGGCCTATCCGCATGAATTCACCGTCGATGCGAAAGGCCGCTTCGCCTATGTCGGCCATTACGGCCTGCCGAGCTCCGACAGGCCGGGCGAGGGCGGGCATTCCGTGCTCGTGGTGGATCTGGGGGAGCGCCGCGTGGCCAGGACCATCGACTGCGCGCCCTTCAACCGGCTCCACGGGATCGCGATGGACGGGCAGGGGCGTCTCGGCGTGCTGAGCGAAGGGCGCGATACGCTGCTGATCCTGGAGGACCCCACCCGGGCGGTGCGCCCCGACCAGCAGGTCGCCACGGGTGGGCGGAAGACGCATCTCTTCTCCTTCAGCCGGAATGGCGAGCGCGCCTATGTCACCGGCCTGGAATCCGGCACGGCCAGCCTGCTGCGCCCCCATGACCGGGGCGCGAAGCCGGTGGTCGTGAAGACGGGGCAGATGCCGGAAGGCAACTGCCTGAGCCCGGACGGGCGGGTCCTCTATGTCGGCAACCGGCGGAGCCGGACGGTGAGCGCACTGGATGCCGAGAGCATGAAGCTCAAGAACCAGAGGGATGTCGGCGGCGACCCGCTGCGTCTCTACGCGCTGCCGGACGGGCGGCTCCTGCTCGCGGATCTGGAGCGCGAGAGCATCAGCCTGCTGCGGCCGGACCTGCGCGAGATCTGGCGCCTGCCGCTGGGCGCCAGGCCGAGCGCGGCCTCCCTGCGTCCGGGCAAGGCGGTGGCCTTCGTCTCGCTGGCCTCGGACGAGGTGGTGGCGGTGGACCTGGAGGCGAAGCGTATCGAGCAGCGCATCAGGACCGGCCCGGGCGCGGATGTGAGCCGGTTGCTGCTGCAGGGCTGAGCCGGGCGGCCCGCGCCCTCAGCGCCGGATGATCAGCGCGATCGCCACGACGATGCAGGCAAAGGCCAGGATGCCGAACATCGCCTGGACGACGGAGTAGTTCTCCGCCCCGGCCGCCACGAAGAGGGAAGCCAGGCTGCCGCCCAGATAGAGGATCAGCCGGACGATCAGTCCCATGGCGCGGCATTCCTTTCCGTGAGGCGCGGGCCAGGTTCCGGCGTCGCCGGGCCACGGGGCCCGGCGGTGCGCGGCGCAGCCATCTCAGCCTGCCTTCGCCTCGCGGCGGCGGCGGGTCAGAATGAACACGGTATAGCCGTTGGGCTGGGTCGTGCCCTCGAAGACGAGGTCGCAGGCGGCCTTGAAGGCGGGGCCGTCGAAACCCGGCGCCATCGGGCTGTAGTTCGGGTCGCCCGCATTCTGCTTGTCCACCACCCCCGCCATGCGGCGCAGGGTCTCCATCACCTGCTCCTTCGTGGTGACGCCGTGGCGCAGCCAGTTGGCGATGTGCTGGGCGGAGATGCGCAGCGTGGCGCGGTCCTCCATCAGAGCGACATCGTGGATGTCCGGTACCTTGGAGCAGCCGACGCCCTGGTCCACCCAGCGCACGACATAGCCGAGGATGCCCTGGGCATTGTTGTCCAGCTCCGCCTGCACGTCGGCGGGCGCCCAGTTGGTGTCCTTGGCCAGCGGCACGGTGAGGATGTCCGACAGCTTCGCCCTTGGCCCGCCGGCGGCGATCTCCTTCTGCCGCTCCATCACGTTCACCTGGTGGTAGTGCAGGGCGTGCAGCGTGGCGGCGGTGGGGGAGGGCACCCAGGCGGTGTTGGCACCGGCCTTCGGATGGCCGATCTTCTGCGCCAGCATGTCGGCCATGGCATCGGGCGCGGCCCACATGCCCTTGCCGATCTGCGCCCGGCCGGCGAGGCCGCAGGCGAGGCCGGTATCGACGTTCCAGTCCTCATAGGCCTTGATCCAGGGCTGGGCCTTCATGTCCGCCTTGCGGACGACGGCGCCGGCTTCCATGGAGGTGTGGATCTCGTCGCCGGTGCGGTCGAGGAAGCCGGTGTTGATGAAGACCACCCGCTCCTTCGCCGCGGCGATGCAGGACTTCAGGTTGGCGGTGGTCCGCCGCTCCTCGTCCATGATGCCCATCTTGAGCGTGTTGCGCGCCATGCCGAGGATGTCCTCGACCCGGCCGAACAGCTCCACGGCGAGGGCCACTTCCTCCGGCCCGTGCAGCTTGGGCTTCACGATATAGACGGAGCCGGCGCGGCTGTTCATGCGGCGGCCATTGGCCCCGATATCGTGCAGGGCGATGGCGCCGGTGATCAGCGCGTCGAGCATGGTCTCGGGCACCGGCTGGCCGTCCAGCGTCACCACATCGGTCAGCATGTGGTGGCCGACATTGCGCACCAGCATCAGCGAACGCCCCGGCAGCGTCACCTTGCCCCCGTCCGGCGCCGTCCAGCTCCGGTCCGGGTTCAGCCTGCGGGTGACGGTCTTCCCGCCCTTCTCGAAGCTCTCGGCGAGGTCGCCCTTCATCAGGCCGAGCCAGTTCCGGTACACCACCACCTTGTCGGCGGCATCGACGGCGGCCACGGAATCCTCGCAGTCCTGGATGGTGCTGACGGCGGATTCCAGGACCAGGTCGGAAATGCCGGCGGCATCGTCCTTGCCGATCGGGCTCGCGCGGTCGAACACGATCTCCAGATGCAGCCCGTTCTTCCGCAGCAGCACGGCGGCGGGCGAGCCCGCCTCGCCGGAATAGCCGGCGAACTGGGCGGGATCGCGCAGCGCCGTGACGGCGCCGCCCTTCAGCGTGACGGCGAGGGCACCGTCCTTCACCACATAGCCCGTGGCGTCGGCATGCGAGCCCTGGGCGAGCGGCGCGGCCTCGTCCAGCGCGGCGCGGGCGCGGGCGATCACCTGGGCACCCCGGGCGGGGTCGTAGCCCTTGGCCTTCGGGCCTTCCTGCGGGATGGCGTCGGTGCCGTAGAGGGCATCGTAGAGGCTGCCCCAGCGCGCATTGGCGGCGTTGAGCGCATAGCGGGCGTTGTTCACCGGCACGACGAGCTGCGGCCCGGCGATGGTCGCGATCTCCGCATCCACATTCGCCGTGGAGACCCGCACCTCGCCCGGCGGGTCGAGGAGATAGCCGATCCCGCGCAGGAAGCTCTCATAGGCCGCGGCATCGATCGGCTTCGCGGGATGCTCGCGGTGCCAGGCATCGATCTTCGCCTGGATCTCGTCGCGCTTCGCCAGCAGGGCGGCGTTGCGGGGGGCAAGGTCGCGCAGCAGGGATTCCATCCCGGCAAAGAAGGCATCCGGCGCGACGCCGGTGCCGGGCAGGGCTTCCTTGACCAGGAAGGCTTCCAGTTCGGGGGCCACCCGCAGGGCGCTGCTCGCCGCCATGACCTGTTCCTCCGGAGATATGGTCCTGTCCAGGAGATAACCGCCTTCGCGGTGCCGGGCAAAGGGGGCGCCACAGCCCCCCACAGGGCCGGCCACGGAAGCGGCCCAGGCTTGCGGCCCAGGCTTGCGGCCCAGGCTTGCGGTCCAGGCTGTCGGGCGAAGGGAAAACCGGAACGGCAGGGGTTGCGGCATGGGGCGAGCGGACGGAGGCTGCCGCGCCGAAGGAGTGATGCCATGTCCCAGAACCCCTCGCCGGGCCTCGCCGACTACCAGCCCAGGCCGCACCGCACCCAGAACTGGGCCGTGACCAAGCCCTCTGCGCGCGGCAGGCGCGGCATGGTGGTGTCGCAGAGCAAGGCGGCGGCCGAGGCGGGCGTGGCGGTGCTGGAGGCCGGTGGCAACGCGGCGGATGCGGCGGTGACGGCGGCCTTCGCCCTCGCCGTGGTGGAGCCCTGGAACAGCGGCCTGGGCGGCATCGGCTTCGGCCTGGTGCACCGCGCCGGGGCGGAGAAGGCCGAGGTGGTGGATTTCGGCCCGGTGGCGCCGAAGGGGGTGGACCCCGCCGCCTACAGGCTCACCGGGAAGGTCAAGAAGGACTTCTTCACCTGGCCGGAAGTCGAGGGCGACCGCAACATCCACGGGCCGCTCTCGGCGCTGATCCCTTCCTCGGTGGCGGGCTACGACCTGCTGCGCGAGCGTTTCGGCACGGGGATGCCGTTGTCGGAACTGCTCGGCCCGGCGGTGGCCCTGTCCCGGCGCGGCTTGCCGCAGGACTGGTTCACCCTGCTCAAGATCTCGTCCTCGGCGAAGATCATCCGCCTCTATCCGGAAAGCGCGCGGATCTACCTGCCGGACGGGCTGCCGCCGGCGCCGCCCTACCAGGGCAATCCGGGCTTCTTCCGCCAGGGCAACCTCGCCGAGACGCTGGAGCGGCTGCGGCGCCATGGGCTGCGCGACTTCTACGAGGGGGTGGCCGCCGACCTCGTGGCGGATCTCCGGGAGGTAGGCAGCTTCGTGTCCGCCGAGGATCTGGCCGCCTGCCGCGCCACGGCGAGGCCGGCGATGGTGCTGGACTGGCGCGGGCGCTTCCGCGTGCAGTCGGCGGGCGGACTGACCGCGGCGCCGACCCTGGCGGCGGTGATGCGGCAGATGGCGGAGACCCAGCCGGGCGGCGAACCGGATGCGGCCTGGTATGTGGCGCTGTCGCAGGCGATGCGCGGCGCCTATGCGGAGCGGCTGACCAGCCTGGGCGCCGCCAATCCGCCGCCGGAGCCGGCGGAGACCTGCACCACGCATCTGACCGCCACGGATGCCGAGGGGAACATGGTGTCGCTGACCACCACGCTGCTCTCCTCCATGGGCAGCCGCATGGTGCTGCCGAAGACCGGCGTGCTGATGAACAACGGCATGATGTGGTTCGACCCGACGCCGGGCTCGGCCAATGCGATCCGCCCGGATGCGCGGCCGCTGTGCAACATGCTGCCGCTGACGGTGTCCGAGGTGGGCAAGGCCGGGCCGGTGATCGCCGTTGGCGCCTCGGGCGGGCGGCGCATCCTGGCCAGCGTGTACCAGATGCTGGCCTATTCGCTCGACTTCGGCATGGGGCCGGAGGCGGCGGCGGCCACGCCGCGCATCGACGTTTCCAGCCCCGACGCGACCAGTGCCGATCCGCGCCTGCCGGCCGCCGTGCTGGAGGCGCTGGCGGCGCAGGGCGGGCTGGAACTGGTGGAGCATTCCACCCTGCCGGTGAACTATGCCTGCCCGAACATCATCCGCTGGGAGGATGGCGAGGCGGTGGGAATCAGCGATGTGATGTCGCCGAGCTCCGGCGCCGTGGCGGTGGGGTGAGCCTCCTCCGGGGGAGGGATGTCCTCCCCCGGATGGCATCGCGGCCTCAGGCCGGGCTGGCGGCGTTCTCCTTGCAGTAGCGCGCCACCTGCTCATGCGTCAGGAAGCAGACGCTCTCGAAACCCTTGATGTATTCCACCAGCCGGTCAAGCAGCGCGATGCGCGAACGATGGCCGATGATGTGCGGATGCATGGTGAGCAGGAAGAGCCCGCCCTCGGCATAGGCGCCATCGAACTCCGCCCTGAAGATCTCCTCCACCGCGGAAGGCGGCGTATAGGGGCGCAGGCCGCTGAAGCGCTGGAAGTTCAGATAGGGCGCGTCGTCCTTGATCCATTCCGGCGGCAGCTCGACGATGCCGGTGGGCACGCCGTCGGCGACGATCTCATAGGGATCGTCGTCGGCCATCAGGCTGCTGTCGTAGAGCAGGCCCATCTCCCGGATGATATCCATCGTGTCGACGGAGAAATCCCAGGAGGCGGTGCGGATGCCGACCGGGCGGCGTCCGGCGGTCTTCTCCAGCACATCGGCCGCGCGCATGGTCAGGTCGCGCTCCACACCGGGTGGCAGGGTGGTGTTGGCCTCGTGGATCCAGGAATGGATGCCGATCTCGTGGCCCTCATCGGCCAGGGCGCGCACCTCCTCCGGATAGATCAGCGCCGAGACCGCCGGATAGAAGAAGGAGGCCGGGATGCCGTAGCGCTTCAGCAGCGCGCGGATGCGGGGGATGCCGCGCCGGCTGCCGTACTGGCCCTGGCTGATGCGCATCGGGCTCTCGTCGGCGTCGCGCAGCGGCGTGGTGTCATGGTCCGCATCGAAGGACAGGGCGACGCAGCAGCGCGCCCCGCCGGGCCACGAGGCAGGCGCCAGGGAACGGCCGGCGCGGGCGCGGTTGACCATCCTGCGCCAGCTCGGCTCCGGCCATTCCCAGGGTTTCAGCGTCTGCTCGCTCATGGCCACACCTTTCGGGGTCGGAAGGCAGGCACGAGAGAACCGGGCGCGGCCCGCGTCAACACCCCCGGCGGCTGGAGGCGCGCCTGGCACGCCGATTGCTGCGCCGGGCGGTATCGCAATCGCGCGCAGCGCCGCCGAGGGGGCCGTTCCATGGATGTCGGTGTCTTCATCCCGATCAACAACAATGGCTGGATCATCTCGGAGACCTCGCCGCAATACAGGCCGAGCTTCGATCTCAACCGGCGCGTCGTGCAGAAGGCAGAGGGCTACGGCCTCGAATTCGCGCTGTCGATGATCAAGCTGCACGGCTTCGGCGGGAGGACGGAATACTGGGACTATGGGCTGGAGAGCTTCACCCTCATGGCCGGCCTGGCCTCGGTGACGAGCCGCATCCGCCTCTTCGCCTCGACCGCCGTGCTGACCCTGCCGCCGGCCATGGTGGCGCGCATGGCGGTCACCATCGACAGCATCTCGGGCGGGCGCTTCGGGGTGAACATCGTGTCCGGCTGGCACAAGAC
Organism: Roseomonas gilardii subsp. gilardii; assembly: GCF_023078375.1. Lineage (NCBI taxonomy): Bacteria > Pseudomonadati > Pseudomonadota > Alphaproteobacteria > Acetobacterales > Roseomonadaceae > Roseomonas > Roseomonas gilardii. The sequence continues at coordinate 2,390,805 of NZ_CP095554.1, forward strand.
CGAGTACAGCCAGATGGGCCTCTGGCCGGGCGATGTGCATTTCGGCCGGCGCTACGACTACAGCACCGAATATGTGCGGATCATGAAGGAGCTGTGGGAGACCGGCGGGTCCGACTTCAAGGGCCGGTTCTTCCAGATGGACCACTGCATGCTGAAGCCGTTGCCGCAGGCGCCGATCCGGCTTGTCTCGGCCGGGCAGAGCGAGCGCGGCATGGAATTCGCCGCGCAGTACTGCGACTACAACTTCATCCTGGGGGAGGGCGTGAACGAGCCGAAGAAGTGCGCCCCGCTGCCCGCCCGCATGCTGGCCGCCGGGAAGAAGGCGGGCCGGGATGTCGGCTCCTATGTCCTCTACATGCTGATCGCCGAGGAGACCGAGGAGGACGCCTGGGCGAAGTGGGAGCTCTACCTCAAGGGCGCGGACCAGGAGGCGCTGGCCTATCTGCTCGGCCGGGCCTCCGACGACAAGGACGCGGCCGGGACCTCCATGGCGGCGGCGGTGCTGCGCTCCACCACGCCGGTCAACTGGAACATGGGCACGCTGGTCGGCAGCTATGAGCAGGTGGCGCGTATGCTGGACGATGCGGCGACGATGCCGGGCGTGAAGGGGCTGATGCTGACCTTCGACGACTTCCTGGAGGGCATGGACAAGTTCGGCCAGAAGATCCAGCCGCTGATGCGCAGCCGGGCGAAGGTGCTGGAAAAGGCGTGAAGCCCCCCAACGGGGCGGCGCCGGACGGCAGCCTGGTCACGTCCGCCAGGGCCGCCGCCCGAGCCCGGTGAAGAAGCGCAGCAGGTAGCCATCCCGATCGGCCAGGACGAACTGCCGGTTGCCGGCCTCGGTGTCGTCCTGGCGGTACCAGCGTTCCTCCATTGGGATGAGGATGGCGAGGCCATGGGCCAGCGCCCTCTCATGCAGCGCCTCCACATCGGGGACCTCGATCTGGAGATTGATGCCGCGCCCATAAGGATGTTCCAGCGGCGCGGTTCGGAAGCGCCGGCCGGGGCCAGCGGCTTCCTGCAGCATCAGATGCACTTGCCGGTCCGCCTCGCCGCGCACGAGATAGGCGAAGCGCTCTTCAGGGCGCGTGATGTGGCAGCGGAAGCCGAGGGGGCCGCAATAGTCGGCAAGGGCGCGGCTGAGGTCGGCGACATCGAGTTCGGGCACCACGGGGGGAGGGTGGAAGGACATACGGGCAGCCTGACATGGCGCGGCCTGACATGGCAGGGGCATGACAGCCCGCGCGCCGCAGCCATACCGGGCGCGGCCTATCCCGGCGGCGGACATGGGCGCAGGATGCGGGTGCGATGGTGACAGCGATGACGACCAAGACCGATCCGGCGCTGATGAGCGCCGAGGAACTTCTCGCGCTCTATGCGCGCCGGGCGCTCAGCCCGGTCGAGACCCTGAAGGCGGTGACCGAACGGGTCGCGCGCTACAATCCCTGGGTGAATGCCTTCGCGGCGCTGAATCCGCGCGCCCTGGTGCAGGCGGGGGAGAGCGAGGCCCGCTGGGCCGCCGGGCGGCCGCTGGGGCCGCTGGACGGCGTGCCGGTGACGGTGAAGGACCTGCTGAACGTGGCGGGCTTCCCCACCCGGCGCGGCAGCAAGATCACCGATGCCGCCCCGGCGCCGGAGGATGCGCCCTCGGTCATGGGGCTGAAGGCGGCGGGCGCCGTCATCCTGGGCAAGACCACCACCACGGAATTCGGCTGGAAGACGCCGGGCGACTGCCCGCTGCACGGCATCACCCGCAATCCCTGGGACCCGCGGCGGACGCCGGGCGGTTCCTCCTCCGGTGCCGGGGCGGCGGGGGCGGCCTGTTTCGGGCCGCTGCATGTCGGCACGGATGCGGGCGGATCGATCCGCATCCCGGCGGCCTATTGCGGGCTGGTGGGGATGAAGCCGACCTATGGCCGGGTGCCGCAATGGCCGCACAGCGCCTTCGGCAGCGTGTCCTGCGCCGGGCCGATGACGCGCAGCGTGCGCGACGCGGCGCTGATGCTGAGCGCCATGGCGCGGGCGGATGTGCGCGACCCCTTCTGCCTGCCGGACGAGCCACGCGACTGGCGCCAGGGCATCGAGGGCGGGGTGCGCGGGATGCGGGTGGCGGTGATGCGCCGCCCGGGCTTCGACGCGCCCCTGGATGCGGATGGCGAGGCCATGCTGCAACAGGCCGCCGACTGGCTGCGGCAGGAAGGCGCGCTGGTGGAGGAAGCCGATCCGGCCTTCCCCGACACGCGCGAGACCTTCGGCCGCGTCTGGGGCGTGGCGCTGGCGCGGATGGTGGCGCTGACGCCGGAGGGCAAGCGCGGGATGCTGGATTCCGGGCTGGAGGAGGTGGCGCGCCGCGAGGGCGGGATGAGCGCCATCGACTTCCTCGGCGCCGAGGTGGCGCGCACCCAGGCGGCGCATGCGGCGGGACAGTTCCATCTGCGCTACGACCTGATCCTGGCGCCCTGCACGCCGACGGCGGCCTTCGCGGCGGACCAGCCCACCCTGCACCCCACCCAGGCGCTGTGGCGCGACTGGGCGCCCTGGACCTTCGCCTTCAACCTGACGCGGCAGCCCGCGATCAGCGTGCCGGTGGGCCTGGATGGGGAGGGCATGCCGCGCGCCGTGCAGGTGGCGGCGGCCCAGGGGCGGGACGACCTGTGCTTCCGCGCCGCGCGGGCGATCGAGCGGGCGGCGGGCTTCCCGCTGGCCGATCCGGACCTGGCGGCGAAGGCGCCGCGCGGCTGAGGACGGGCCGGGGGGGCGATCCCCCCCCCGGCCTCGCCTCATTTCGGCATCGCGCAGGCGAAGCTCGACGCCTCGTCGGGATTGCCCTTGCCGTCATAGGCGGCGACCTGCGGATAGGGGCAGAGCGGCCGGGTGCGCGTGACGCGGTCGCCGGCGCGCTGCGCGGCGGGGATGCTGTCGGGTGCCTTGCCGGCCTCGACCCATTCCACCAGCGAGGTCATGGCGTCGAAACTGTCCGTGCCGAAGCCGCCTCGGCAGTGGAACATGCCGGGCACCATGAAGAGGCGGAAGAAATCGGGCGTGGAGGCGCCGTTCTTCGCGCTGGCCTTCTCGTAGTACTCCACGCTCATCAGCGGCGTCAGCGCTGTGTCGGCCCAGCCATGATACATGATCAGCTTGCCTCCGCGCCGGCGGAAGCCGGAGAGGTCCGGGTCGGTGGCGTTGATCAGGCCACGGACGGCCTCCATGCGCGGCGGGTCGGCGGCGAAGTCGAAGCCGGCCGGGTCGAAGTCGGGGCGCGGCTTTCCGAAGGCCATGTTCTGCATGAAGGTCATGGCGTATTCGAACTGGCGCGAGGACTGGCCCGGCAGGGGGATGATCCAGCGCGTCCAGCCGCCCGCGGAATCCGAACCCCCGGGCAGGCTGGGGCCGCTGGCCTCGGAACCCACCGGGAAGCCATGGAAATAGGGCTTGCCGTCCGGCAGGCGGATGCCGGTATTGATGGCGGAAATGGCGCGGGCCTGCGGTGCGGTCAGGCAGTCGTCGCCATCCTGCCCCGCCGCGCATTGCTTCACGTCGCGCGCCGGATCGAAGTCGCAGCGGCGCGGATCGGAGAGCAATCCGTCCTTCAGCCCGTCGGCGGCGTCGCAGCGTGCCATCACCGCCTGCGACACGGTGCTCATCTTGGCCGGGGTGAGGCCGCTGCCGCGCAGCGCGCGGTCGTTCCAGATATAGTTCACCATGGTATCGACGAAGTTCGAGACCGGCGCGCCGGCCAGGATGCCGTCGAAATCGCCGGGGAAGCGCTGCGCCGAGATCAGCCCCTGGCGGCCGCCGGTGGAACAGGCGTCCCAGTAGGAATAGGCGGGCGGGCGGCCGTAATAGGCGGCGGTGGCGCGCTTGGATTCCTCGACGGTGCGGTGCACGGCGCGGAAGGCGTAATCGACCATCTTCGCGGCGCTGCCGGCGAAACTGCCCAGCGGCTCGCGCTCCGCGTCATGGCCCGTGTTGTTGCTGGCCACCACGAAGCCCCGGCGCAGCGCGGCCTCGCGCGTGTCGCGCCGCGCGGGGGCGTCGAGATCCTCGCCGGCATAGCCGCCATTGCCGAACATGTAGAAGCGGCGGTTCCAGTGCTCCGGCAGGTTCACCTCGAACTGGATCTCGGGCGCGATGACGCCGCGCAGGCGGCAATAGGCGGGGATGTCGCCCGCGGCCGGGAAGCTGGTGGCGGAGGCGATGGTGACCTCGCCGCCGGAAAGCCCGGCGCGCAGGGCGTCGCAGCTCTGCTGCGGCTGCTGCGGCGCCAGGGTATAGGGCACGCCGGATTGCGCGGCGCGGGAGAAGGTGCCGGTGCCCGCGCTTTCCGAGATGCCCCGCGCCGCGCCCGATGGCTGCGGCGCGGGCTGGGCCGCGAGCGGCGCAGCGCCCAGCAGCGTGGCGGCGACGGCCAGGCGCAGGCCGGCTCTGCCATGGGTCATGTCTTTTCCTCCCCGATCGGGATGGCGGATTCGTGCCGCCGTGGCTGGAAGGCTAGCCCACGCGTGCCGGAAGCGTGAACCGCAGGCCGGGACGGCGCGGCATCTCCCGGGCATGCCGTGCTTCTGCTACGACCACGGACCACCGCAGGTGAGGAGAGCAGGCATGGCCGCAGACGCTACCGAGACCCGGATTCTGGATTGGCTGCAGCAGCACGAGTCCGAGATGGTCGCGCTGCTGGAGGCCATGGTGAACACGGATGGCGGCTCCTACGACAAGGCGGGCGTGGATGCGGTGGGCGCCATCGTCAGCCGCTTCCTGGCGGAGCACGGCATCCCTGTGGAAACCGTGCCGGGCGAGCGTTTCGGCGACTGCCTGCGCGCCACGGTCGAGGCGGGCGAGGGCGCGGGCGCGGCCAGCGGCAACCGGCAGCGCAACATCGTGCTGATGGGGCACCGCGACACGGTCTTCCCGAAGGGCGAGCCGCAGCGCCGGCCCTTCCGCATCGAGGATGGGCGTGCCTATGGCCCCGGCGTGGCCGACATGAAGGCCGGGCTGGTGATGAACATGTTCGTGCTGGCGGCCTTCAAGGCGGTCGGCGGCGCGCCGGGCCCGCTGGTCGGGCTGTTCACGGGCGACGAGGAGATCGGCTCGCCGGAAGGGCGCCCGGTGATCGAGGCGGAGGCACGCAACGCCCGCGTCGTCTTCAACAGCGAGCCGGGGCGGCCCACCGGCAATGTGGTGACGGGCCGCAAGGGCGGCGTCTTCATGGTGATGGATATCGAGGGCCGGGCCGCGCATTCCGGCGGCAATTTCGAGCGCGGCATCAGCGCCATCGGCGAACTGGCGCAGAAGATCGTGGCGATCCACGCGCTGACCGACCTGAAGCAGGGCATCACGCTGAATGTCGGGCTGGTGAGCGGCGGGCAGAGCGTGAACACCGTGGCGCCGCATGCCCAGGGGCAGATCGACCTGCGCTATGTCGATCCGGCGGACCGCGAGGAGATCATGGGGAAGATCCACGAGATCATCGCGACCTCCTACGTGCCCGGCACCAGGGCGAGCCTGACCATCAAGGGCGAGTTCCTGCCGCTGGTGCAGGACGCGGCGGCGAAGCGGCTCTTCGACGCCTATCGCGGCGCGGCGGCCGAGACCGGGCTCAAGGTGGAAGGGGAATTCGCCGGCGGCTGCGCCGACAGCGGCTTCACCGCCGCCGTGGGCGCGCCGACCCTCTGCTCGGTCGGGCCGGTGGGCGGGCTGGCGCACAGCCCGGAGGAGTACCTGGAGATCGGCAGCATCGTGCCCCGCGCCCAGGCGCTGGCGCGGGCCATCCTGGGGCTGGAGAAGGCCGGGCTCTGAAGCCGGTCGCATCCGGGTGGCGGCTTCCGGATGCGCGACGGCGCCGAGGAACGGCAGGCCGGGCGAAAGCGCCTGCCCCGCCCCGGCGCAGCCAATGGGCGGGGGCGGCGTTGTGCCCATGGAAGCAGGGGAGGGCCGCGATGCGATACCGGGATGAGGCGGCCCTGGCCGGGCTGGCGATGGGCCTGCTCGCCGCCTGCGGAACGGCGGATGATGTGCCGGGACAGGCGCGGGCCACCGCCGGTGCCAGGACCGGCCCCGCCACCGGCATGCCCAACCCCGCCTCGGTCCATTGCCGCGACCAGGGCGGCAGCCTGGAACTCCGGCAACAGGCCGGCGGTGGCGTCATCGGGATGTGCCGTTTCCCGGATGGCCGGGTCTGCGAGGAGTGGGCCTTTTTCCGCAGCGGGGCCTGTCTGCCTCCAAGCTGAGACGGACGCTCAGCGTGAGGCCGGACCGCGTTCCGACAGGCGCGGCGTGGCGCTTTCCAGGAGGCGCGCCTTCTCCGCCTGCCAGGCCATGCGGCGCAGCCGGCGCCCTTCCTCCTCGCGCTCGGCGGAATCGCTGCCGGGCAGGGCGCGCGAACGCGGCCGGGGAGAACTGTCCTCGGCGAAAAGATTGCCGAAGCTGCGGTCGAACAGGCTGTCCATGGTGGAGGCTGCCGCCGGGGCGGCAAGAGCCGTCAGGAATGGCAGAAGCAGAAGAACGGATGCCCGGTGCCCCTGAGGCGCCGGCACTTGAGAGGCCGGCACTGCCGCTGGCTGCTGTGGTTCTGTCCGAAACATGGCCTTCCTGGGATTCCGGGCCGGTTGCCCACGGCCCACGCCGAGGCCCGCGCCGCTGTAGCACCGGTCAGGCGGGCGGGCGATGGGGGTGTCCGGTCGCGCGGCGTGGATCATGGCTGGATGGCCTGGATGTCAACGCAGGCGCTGTTGCAGCAGCGGCGTTGCCTCCGGTTCCCCGGCCTGCGGGCCGGTGCCGGGGGGCCGCTGGAGATGCGCGCCGCCACGGATATTGTCGCCCGGTGCGCCGAGCTGGTTGAGGTCCGGCGCGCGCTCGGCCTCCACGGCATCGGCCCGGGTGGTGGCGCCGGCCCGGTTCTGCGGGGAGCCCGTCGAGGGCTGCCGGTTGATGATGTTGTTCTCCTGCTCGCGCCGGAATTCCTGGTTCAACTGCTGCTGGGCCCGGCCGGAGGCGCTCGGGGCCGTGCCCTGTGGACCGCTCTGGGTTCCGGTCTGGGCGCTGGCCGAGCCGATCATGGCCGGCCCGGCCAGGCTGGCGGCAAGAAGTGCCATGGCGATGCGTGTCATGGGTTGAGGCCCCATCCCTGTTCCCGTTTCGGAAGCAACGCGGGAGGACGGGCATCGTTCCCGCCCTCCCCAACACGGCAGAGGGGGGCACGGAAGGAGAGCCCCCTTCCGCGCACCGTCAGGGCCGGCGCCTCAGCGCGAAGGCGTCCAGGAAGGCGGCGCGACCGAGCCCACCTGCTCCACGATGCGGCCATAGGCCTCCGGGCGGCGATGGGCGGCGAAGTTGAAGATGGTGGTGCGGCCGAGCTGGCACATGTCCAGGTCGCAATCCGCCACGATCAGCTCGTCGTCCCAGGAAGTCGCCTGGGCCATGATTTCGCCCTGCGGGTTGCAGATGATGGAATGGCCGAACAACTCGTGCCCATCCTCCACGCCGCCCTTGGCCACGCCGACGCCGAAGCAGGCATTCTGGTAGCAGCCGGACTGGATCGACAGATGGCTGTGCAGCACGCGCAGGTGGTGCGCCTCGAAGCCGCGCCGGTCCTGGTTGATGCTGGGGGTGTTGTATCCGAGCATGACCAGCTCGACCTGCTGCAACCCGAGCACGCGCCAGGCCTCGGGCCAGCGGCGGTCGTTGCAGATCAGCATGCCAAGATTCACTTCCTGGCCGCCGACCGGGGCGCGGACCACGGGGAAGCCGAGATCGCCGACCTCGAAATAGCGCTTCTCCAGATGCTGCACCTGCCGGACCGGGTCGTAGTCCTTATGCCCGGGCAGATGGATCTTGCGGTACTTCAGGACAATCTCGCCCGAGGGATGGACGAAGACGGCGGTGTTGAAGCGGCGCCCGTCGGGCGTCTTCTCGGCATAGCCCAGGTGGAAGGCGATGCCGTATTTGCGGGCGGCCTGGAAGAGCGGCGCGGTCTCGTTGGAGGGCAGCGCCGTCTCGTACCAGTGGTCGGCGTTGGCGATGTCCTCCTCGTACCAGCGCGGGAAGAAGGTGGTCAGCGCCAGCTCGGGGAAGACGACCACCTGGGCGCCGCGCTGATGGGCGCGCTCCATGAGCCGGACCATGCGGCCGACCGCGACGTCGCGGCCCTCCGCCTTCTGGATGGGGCCAAGCTGGGCGCCGGCCACGGTGATGAGTCGCTGGGTCATGGGGGCAGGGAGGTACACCCGGTTCCTCCCCGCGCCAATGCTCAGGATGTGGGCGAGATGGCCTCCAGAGTGATCTTCATGCCGCAATGCGTGGCAAAAAATCCGATCTGCTCATAGAATCGGCGGGCCTGCTCGCGGCTGGCATGGGTGGTGAGCTGCACCATGACGCAGCCCGCTTGCCGCGCCCTGTCGATGGCATGGTTCATGAGCGCCGTGCCCAGGCCCTGCCCACGATGGGTGGAGGCGATGCGGACGCTTTCCACCTGCGCCCGCATCCCGCCCTGGTGCGACAGATGCGGCAGCAGCATGAACTGCAGGCAGCCGACCAGCCGGCCCTGCGCATCCTCCGCCACGATCACCGACCAGCCGGGCAGGGCGGCGATGGCGGCAAAGGCCTGCCCATAGGAAGCCGGCAGGGCACCATCCGGCGAGGCGGCCTCGCGTGCGGCGCCGAAGCCGTCATCGGCCATCAGCCGCACGATGGCGGGAAGGTCCGCGGCGGTGGCGTCGCGGAAGCGCGGCGCGGCGGCGCTCATGCCGCACCGAGATAGGTGTCGCGGTGCTGGCGCGGCACGAAGCCGCCGGTGCCGGGCTTCGCCAGAACCTCCCGGCCATTCCAGATGCAGGCGCCGCGCAGATAGGTGGCGGCGACGCGCGCCTTCACCGGGCGCCCGTCATAGGGCGACCAGCGGGCATCCTCGCGGTCCCGGATCTCCGCCGCGTCGAAGGTGAAGTCGCCACGCTCCATCACGCAGAGATCGGCATCCGCGCCGATGCGGATGGCGCCCTTCTTCGGGAAGAGGCCGTGGAAGCGGGCCGGCCGCTCGGCGCAGTAGAGCGCCATGAGCTGCGGGGACAGGCCACGCTCGGCCAGCAGCGTGTACATGACGGGCGCGAAGGATTGCATCCCGGTGAGGCCGGCGCCGACGGCGAAGATGTCGCCCCGGTAGACCTTCTTCTCGCGCGGCCAGGGCGCATGGTCGGTGGAGACATAGGCGATGCGCCCGGCCAGCAGCTCCTCCCACATGCGCTCCACCTCCTCCGCCGTGCGGAAGGGCGGGTTGCACTTGCCGAAGCCTTCCAGGCGGACCAGATCCTCCTCGGTCATGCAGAGATACTGTAGGCAGGCCTCGCCGCTGGCCTTGCCCCCCGCGCGGCGGAAATCCTCTGCCATGCGGAAGCCGCGGGCGATGGAGGAATGCGCCATGTGGACATGCGCGCCCGTCTCCAGCCCGATCTCGAAGATCTCGCCATCCGCCATGCTCTCGGCCAACGGCGGGCGGGTGCGGCAATGCATGATCGGATCGGTGCGCCCCTCCGCCTTCGCCTGGGCGGTCAGGTATTCGACCAGCTCCTGGTCCTCGTTGTGGACGGAAACCATCAGGCCGGTCTTCGCGATCTCGCGGAAGGCCTCGGTCATGGTGATGTGGTCGATCCGCGGGAAGCGGTTCTCGTCGTACTCGTAGGTCGAAAGCTTGAAGGAGCAGGCGCCCGCCTCGGCCAGGGCGGGGATCGCCTCCACCCCACCGCGCTTGCGGATGGTGCCGTAGAGGGCGACGTCCACATGCGCCAGCCGTTCCACCCACTCCACCTTCTCGCGGAAGATCGCCGCATCCGTCACCGCGCGCGGCACGTCATAGGGCATGTCCACGCAGGTGGTGACGCCGCCCGCAGCGGCCGACATGGTCGCGCCCTCGATGCCGGGAAAGCCGACAGCGCTGCCGGTGTGCATATGCCCGTCCACCAGGCCCGGCAGCACGAGATGGCCGCGATGGTCGGCCACGCTGCGGGCGGCAGGCGGCTCGCCCTCGCCGATTCCCGCGATGCGGCCGGCGCTGACGGCCACCCAGCCATCGGCGAGGATCTGGTCGGAAAGCACCAGCTCTCCCCGGATCAGGGAGTCGTAGGTCTGGCTCATTGGGGCTGCCTCACGGTTGATCGCGTCATCGTGTCTGCGGATGGACGCGACGCTAGACCCGTTGCGTCGGGAGCGCGAGGGCGGAGCGCGACAGGACGGGCCGGGCGGATGGCGGTGCCGCAGCGGTGCGGCGACAGGGCGAACCGGGCGAGCGCCGCGCGGTACCGGAGAAACGCCGAGATCCCTTTCGTGCAAAAGCCGGAAGCAAAGATGCGCATGACGGCTGGGGCATGGCGGAGGCCGGAACGGGTGATCGCCGGGATGCCGGACCGGCAGCCTGACGCGGGCGTCGTGCCCCTCGCGGCGGTGGCGCGACGCGCGGCGGCATGGCGACGATCATGTCCGTGCCGTGCATCCGGCGACATGCAGCGGAGCGCGTGGAACAGAGGTGGCGCGCGTTTTCGTTGACAAGCATCGGGTGCATCCCGATAGCGTGCGTCACGCGCCATGATTGCGCGATTCGCTGGAAGCGACGCACGGCTGGGTGTCGGATGCGGCTTCGGCGAAGAGCTTCAGCAGGTGGTGTCGCGGAACGAGGAACGGTTCGGAACCAAGAGCCGGAATGGAAGCCGGTCAGGCATCCCGCAGCCGGATGGTTGCCCCCGGTGGGCAGGTTCGGGATGCGTTGTCCGGATGCGACCCCGGTTTGCGGGACGATCCGCCGGACAGGCCCAGTGACGTTCGGGCTGGCGCTTCAAGACATTCCTTTCGCGCGGGTTGCAGCCGAGGACGGCATGACGCGTTGCCGTTCCGGGCAGACAGACAACATCTTTCAGAATCGAGCAGGAGACCAGTCATGAGTGAAGAAACCGGCGACAAGGCCCCGCGGGCCCAGGCCATGGCGGTGAGCACCACCCGCCGCAGCACCAGCGCGCGCCGTGGCACCACCACCGCCCGCAAGGCTCCGGCGGCGGCGAAGAAGCCCGCCGCGAAGAAGGCCGCGACGACCCGCACGGCGGCGGCGAAGAAGCCGGCTGCGAAGAAGGCGACGGCGACCCGCGCCGCCACCACGCGCACCGCCGCGAAGAAGCCCGCCGCGAAGAAGGCGACGGCGACGACCCGCCGCGCGGCCACCACGCGCACCGCCACGGCGAAGAAGCCCGCCGCGCGGAAGACCGCCACCGCCGCCCGCGCCACCACGGCGCGCAAGCCGGCCGCGCGGAAGACCGCCACGGCAACGACCCGCCGCGCCGCCACCACGCGCACCGCCGCGAAGAAGCCCGCCGCGAAGAAGGCGACGACGACGACCCGCCGCGCCGCCGCCACGCGCACCGCCACGGCGAAGAAGCCCGCCGCGCGGAAGACGACCACCGCCGCCCGCAAGGCGCCCGCCCGCACCACCGCCAAGGCTGCTGCGCCGAAGCGCGCCACCACCGCCCGCAAGGCGACGACGCGCAGCGCCGCCGCCAAGCCCGCCACGCGCCGCGTCGCCACGGCCCGCAAGCCGGCGACCCGTACGGCGGCGGCGAAGCCCGCCACGGCGCGCAGCACGTCCCGCAAGCCCGCGGCCGCCAAGCCCGCCAGCACGTCCAGCAGCGCGCGCTCCGAAGCCGCGAAGAAGGCCGCCGCGACGCGCGCGCGCCGCAAGGCCGAGGCCGCTGCGGTGATGCCGGCGCCGGAGCCGGTGATGGACCTGCCGCCCGTCGTCGCCAATGATGGCGAGCCGCAGGAGGATTGAGCCGGATCGCCTGACGGGCACTCCGCCTGTCAGGCCCCAGCAGCAAGGGGGTGCCGCAGCGATGTGGCACCCCTTTTTTGCGTCAGCCGATCTCCTCGAAGGCGCGCAGGAACATGTCGCGCCCGCCGAAATTGCCGGATTTCAGCGCGAGGTGCAGGCCGGGAGGATCGGCGAAGGTCCAGGGGACACCGGGCGCGATCTCGCCGCCGATGCGCAGGCTGCGCAGGCCCAGGCGCTGCGCCACGGCCCCCGAGGTTTCCCCGCCCGCCACGACCAGCCGGCCGACGCCACGCTCCACCAGCCCCGCCGCGATGGCGGCCAGTGCTTCCTCCACCATCGCGCCCGCTGCCTCGCGCCCCAGGCGCCGTTGCAGCAGCGCCACGCGGTCGGGCATGGCGGAGGCGGCGATCACCACGGGGCGGTCCTCCCGCAGCTTGCCATCCACCCATCCGAGCGCGGCGGAGACCATCGCCGGGCCGTCCTGCGCCAACGGATCGAGCTCCAGCACCGGCACATGGTCGCGCGCGAAGCCGATCTGCCCCAGCGTGGCGCGGGAGCAGGAGCCCGCGAGCACGGCGCCATATCCCCGCATGGGCGGCAGCGCATCGGCATCGTCGCGAGGCGGCAACAGCCCGGCGCGGCGGAAATTCTCCGGCAGGCCCATGGCGATGCCGGAGCCGCCGATGAGCAGCGGATGCGCCGCCGCAGCCTCGCCGATCGCGACCAGATGCGCGTCGGTCAGGGCATCGAGGATGGCATAGCGGCGGCCGGATTCCGCGAGGCGCGTCATGGCCTGGCGGATCGCTCCCGCGCCCTGTTCCACCGTGGCGAAGCCCACCAGCCCGACACCGCCATCCGTCTGGCGCGACAGCACGCGCACCAGGTCGGGGTCGCGCATCGGGGTGAGGGGATGGTCCTGCATCCCGCTCTCGCTCAGTAGCCGGCTGCCGACGAAGAGATGGCCCTGGTACACGGTGCGGCCATTCGCCGGAAAGGCCGGGCAGGCGAGGGCGAAACCCGCCTGGAGACGGCGCAGCAGCGTATCCGCCACCGGGCCGATATTGCCCGCATCGGTGCTGTCGAAGGTGGAGCAGACCTTGAACAGGATCTGGCGCGCGCCCGCCGCCAGCAGGGCCTCCAGCGCCGCCTGGGATTGCGCCATCGCCTCCGGCGCCGGGACGGTGCGGGATTTCAGTGCCACCACCACGGCATCGGCCTCGGGGAGCGGCGCATCCGGCACGCCGATCACCTGGATGGTGCGCATGCCATGGCGCACCAGCATGGAGGCGAGGTCGGTCGCCCCGGTGAAGTCATCCGCGATGCAGCCCAGAAGAGGCACGGTGCGGTCTCCGCGTACGAGGAAGGGTTGGATCAGCCAGCGGCGGGAACCGCCAGCAGATCGCGATGCCCGATCACCGCCCGCAGGCGGTTCTGCTGCCATTGGCGGCTGCGCGCCTCGGTCCAGGCCTCGATGCGGCGCGGCTGGCGCAGATGGGCGCTCGCCGCATCGGCATGGCCCAGCATCAGCTCCAGCAGCAGCTCGCGATGGCGCCGCGGGCCGAGCTCCCAGGTCGATCCCGCCTGCTCCACGGCGAAGCCGCGCGCGGCGAAGGCACGTGCCGCCGCCGCCGTGGCCCCGCCGCCCAGGGCCGGCCCGTCGAAGCCCTTGTCGCGGCGCTGGTCGCGCCGGAAGCCCTGCGCCACCACGCCGTCGAGCGGATGCGGCGGCAGGAAGCGGTCGCGCCCGTCCACGGTCATGGAGGCATAGAAAGGGCATTCGACCACATCGGCCAGATCCTCCATCCAGTCCTCGGACACGAGGTCCAGCAGGGCGGAGCAGACCACCGCATCGGCGCCGCGCTTCGGCAGCCAGTCCGGCGCGTCGGCGAGATCGGCGATCAGCCCCTCCACCCGCCAGGCGCCGCCGGGCGTATGGATCAGCAGGGTCCGCTTGTTCGGGGCGCTCACCGTCAGGCCGATACTGTCCGCGCGGCGGGCGATGGTGTCGAAGGCCTCCTCCACCAGCGCGGCGTCGCCGTCTACCAGCGTCCAGACCTGCGCGCCGCCGATCTGCGGGGCGAGCCAGCGGAACAGGCTGCCGGTTCCGGCGCCGAGATCGACCAGATGCGGCCGCTGCGGCAGCAGGGAGACGAGATGCGCCGCCAGGGCGGGATCGCGCGCCCAGGCATCGGCGGGTTCGCGCAGCGCCAGCCAGGTGGCGTCGAAGCTCTCGCTCACGCCGCGCCCTCCATGAGCGCCGCGAAGGCATCGGCGCGGTCCTCCCAGCGCGGCAGCCGCTGCCCGGCGGCCCAGGAGGCGTCGGCCATCTTCCGGCGCAGCGAGCGGTCGAAGATCACCCGCCGCATCGCCTTCGAGAGGCTGGCGAAGTCGCCCGGCGGCGAGGCGACGCCGGCTCCGGGTGGCATCAGATCGGCCAGCGCGCCGCCCTTGGTGATCGCCAGCGGCAGGCCGCGCGCCATGGCCTCGGCCACCGCCATGCCATAGCCCTCCCAGTGGGAGGCGAGGGTGAAGACATCGCTGCGGGCATAGAGCGCCTCCAGCGCCGCGCCAGTGACGGGGCCGGCGAAGGTGACGCGTTCCTCCAGGCCCAGATCCTTCGACAGAGCGCGCAGCGCGGCGGCGCAGGCGGGATCGGCATCCGGCCCGGCGATGGTCAGGTGCCAATCGAGATCCATCAGCCGCGCCACGGCGCGCAACAGCACGTCATGCCCCTTGCGCGGCACCAGCACGCCGACGGCGAGGAGCTGGCAGGTCTCGCCGCCCGATCCCGGGGCGCGCGGTGCCGGATCGGTGCCCGGCTCCACCACCGCGACGCGGCCGGGCTCCACGCCGAATTCCCGCGGCAGGCTCCCGGCGGTCAGCGGCGAGGTGGCAACGAGGCGCGACAGGCGCGGATAAAGGATCTCCTCCCGCCGCCGCAGCTCCGCGCGGGTGGCCTCGTCATGGCCCGTCTCGATGCAGGTGGGATGGTGGATCAGCCCGATGGCGCCGCGCACCGCCAACTTCTCCACCAGCGGCGCGAAGGCGGGCAGGCCGAGGCTGTCCAGCACGATCCGCTCCTCCGCCACGCAGGAGGAGAGCGCCTCACGCGCCGAGGCTTCCGCCGCCGCATCGGGCACCGGATGCCGGCCGGCGAGTTCCACCACGCGCACCGCATGGCCACGCTCGCGCAGCCCGGCGGTGATGCGGCGGTCATAGCCGTAGCCGCCACTCACCGCATCGAAAGGGGCGGGGACGAGGAAGGCGATGTTCATGCCACCGCGCCCTCATAGGCGGCCCAGGCCAGCGGACTTTCGCGCAGCAGGATCTTCAGCGACTGCACGGCGCGTCCGCTCTCGCCCAGTTTCCCGTCCCGCAGGGCGGCCGACAGCAGCCCGTGGATATGCGCGCAGAGGAATTCCGTGGTGGTGTTCTGCCCGGCCAGTTCCGGCACCTCGTCGAGGTTGCGGTAGTCCAGCCCGTCGAGGACCCGGCGCAGTTCGACCCGCGCGGCGGCGATGTCCACCAGCAGGTTCGCGCCATCCAGGCGCGCGGCGCGGAATTCCGCCTCCACGACGAAGGTCGCGCCATGGACGCGCTGGGCGGGGCCAAATTCCTCGCCGCGAAAGGAATGGGCGATCATGATGTGGTCGGCGACGGTCAGGCTGTACACGCGGAAGGAGCCTCCAGGCGAAGGGTTGGCGCGGCCGCCGGGCAAGGGTGTGGCCGGGTTTGCGGACAGAATTAAGGCGTGGCGCGCCGGCCCGGCAACGCGCGGCAGGAGGGTCGCGGCGCCGGGCGGCTCATAGCGGAAGACTCAATAGATGACGACCGGGCAGAGCGGCGCATCCTGGCCGGGCGCCGGTTCGAGCAGGCGTGGCAAGGCCCGCGGCAGTTCGGCGAAGGGCAGCACCGGGCCACAGAGCGCATCCAGCGCGGGATCGTCCAGCAGCGACAGGGCCAGCGCCAGGCGTTCCGCATGCGTGCGGCGGCCACGCATGGCGGGAGAGACCTGTCCGACCTGGGTGGAGAGGAGGCGCAGGCGGCGCGCGTGGAAGGCTTCGCCGAGCGGCAGGCCGATCTCGGCATCGCCGAACCAGGAGGCCTCCAGGATGCGTGCCTCCGGCGCCGCGCAGCGGAGCGCGAGGCGCAGCCCCTCCGCGCTGGCGCTGGCATGGATGACCAGTTCCCGTTCCGCCGGCGCCTCCTCCGGCATGGCGAAGCGCAGGCCGAGCCCTTCCGCCACCGCGCGCCGCGCGGGGTCACGGTCCAGGATATGGAGTTCGACACCGGGAATGCGCGACAGCAGGAAGGCGGTGAGCAGCCCGACCACGCCGGCACCGATCACCAGGGCGCGCTCGCCCATCAGCGGCGCGGCATCCCAGAGGATATTGAGGGCCGTCTCCATATTCGCGGCCAGCACGGCACGGCGGTCGGGGATGCGGCCGGGCACGGGGATGCACATCGCGGCCGGCGCCACGAAACGGTCCTGGTGCGGATGCAGGCAGAAGACCCGGCGCCCGCGCAGCCGCTCCGGCCCGGACTCCACCACACCAACCGCCGCATAGCCGTATTTCACGGGGAAGGGGAAGGCGCCGCCCATCAGCGGCGCGGCCATGATCCCCCACTGGCTTTCCGGCACGCGCCCGGCGAGCACGAGGCGTTCCGTGCCGCGCGAGATGCCGCTGGCGAGGCTGCGCACCAGCGCTTCCTCCGCGCCCGGTGGCGGCAGGGTCTCGCGGCGCAGCTCGGCCCGGCCGGGCGCGACGCTCCAGAGCGCCGTCGCCTCCGTCACGCCGTGGCTTCCCGGATGGGCGGCGCATCCTGGCAGATGCCGGGCCTGGCCCGGTCCAGGGGGATATCGAAGAGCACATCGTCGCCAAGCGGATGCACCGTCCAGGCGAAGCGCAGACCCTCGGCGATGCGCGCGACCTGCGGCAGCACGAAGGCGGGCCGGCCGGAACCCAGGATGACCGGCGCCACGGTCAGGTGCAGCCGGTCCAGCAGCCCCGCCGCCAGGAAGCGGGACACGGTGACGCCGCCTCCTTCCACGAAGACGCGGTGCAGGCCACGGGCGAAGAGCTCGCACAGCAGGGCGGGCAGGAAGCCGCCGCGCGGCAGGCGCAGGATCTCGGCGCTGCCGTGATGCGTGCCGCCATCGCCTGGCGCGTCCTCGGCGCAGGCCAGCAGGGTGCGCGGCGGACCGGAGAAGACGCGGTAGCCGGTGCCCAGCCGCCGTTCCGTGTCGATCACCACGCGCACGGGGTTCGGGCCATCCACCTCCCGCGTCGTGAGCTGCGGGTTGTCGGCGGCGACCGTGCCCGCGCCGACCACCACGGCATCGAAGAGCGCGCGCAGCCGGTGCGTGTGCAGGATGTCGCCCCGGCCGCCGATCCAGTGGCTGGCGCCGCAGGCGGTGGCGATGCGCCCGTCCAGCGTCTGGGCGAGGCGGCCGAGCACGAGGCAGCGCCCGGCCCCGTCCCTGGCGGGGCGCAGCAGCGGCATGAAGAGGCGCGCGAGCGGATGGTCCGGTGGTGGCCCGCCGGAAGCAGCCCGCATCAGCATGGCCCAGGCGTCGTCATCTCCCATGCCTCCGGCTATGCCGCAGGGCGGAACGGCGCGCCATCCCGGGCGTGGCATTCGCCCCGGCGGCTCGCGCGATTGTTCGGCGCGGCGCCGCCGTTCAGGCGCGGGTGCCGATGCTCAGGAAGGGAACCGGACGCAGCGGCGTGCGGCGGCCGGCGGTGGTGTAGGTGACGGGCTGCGCATGGGGCAGGGCGGCACCGGCGATGGTCTCGATCACCTTGGCCTGCAAGGCGATGGCGCGTTCCAGCAGGCGGCGGTTCTCGTCCGAAAGGTCCTTCAGGCGCAGGGACAGCCGCTCCGTTTCCGCACGCTGGGTGTCGTCGGCGATCCGCGCGCCCGTCCGGTGCACAGCGACATGCGCGGCGGAGAAGGCCTCGGAGGCCCGGATCTTGGCATCCGCGAGCTTCGCGGCGCGCAGCAGGTCGAGCTGCGCCAGGGCCTCGTTCTCCTCGGCCAGGGCCTCGGCGAGGCGGTGGCCGGCGGTGATCAGCGACTGCATCATCATGCGGGGGATTCTCCACCGTCAGGGGTTGAGGAAAGGTTCGCGGCCTCCGTTCCGGTTCCGCCGTCCGCGCCGGCATGCATTCCCTGGGCGCGCAGCATCTCCTGGAACACCGAGGCGGCAAGGCCGATGCCGCCCTGGCGGCTCCAGGCCTCGGCATAGGCATCCACCAGCATCGGCCGCCACTGCCCCTCCGCCGCGCCGCCGCCGAAGCTGCCAGCGCTGACGGTGGCGAAGGCTGGCTGCAACAGCGCGCCCAGGGCCTGGGCCTCGAATTTCCGCGCGGCCTCGCGCATCGCCTCCAGGCGGGGCGGCTGGCCGGAGACGGTGGCGGGCAGGGCGGGGCCCATCAGCGCACCTCCAGCTCGGCCTGCAAGGCGCCCGCCGCCTTGATGGATTGCAGGATGGTGATCATGTCGCGCGGCCCGACGCCCAGGGCGTTCAGCCCGTTCACCAGATCCTGCAGCGTGACGGAGCGCGGCAGGATGCCGAGGCGGCGGCCGTTCTGGTCGTCCACCTCGATGCCCGTGCGCGGCACCACCGTGGTCTGGCCGTTGGAGAGCGGCGCGGGCTGGCTCACCTGCGGCGTCTCGGTGATCCGGATGGTCAGGTTGCCCTGGGCGATGGCGACGGTGGAAATCCGCACATCGGCGCCCATGACGATGGTGCCGGAGGCTTCCTCGATCACCACCTTCGCCGCTTGGTCGGGAACGACACGGAGCTGCTCGATCTCCCCCAGCAGGCCGGCCACGTCCATGCCGCGCGTCATCATCACCACCGTGCGCGGGTCGGTGGCGGTGGCCAGGCCGGGGAAGCGCGCGTTGATCGCCCCGGCGATGCGGCGCGCCGTGGTCATGTCCGGGTTCCGCAGGCCAAGGCGGACGCGGTCATGCCCGGCGAGCTCGAAGGGAATCTCCCGCTCCACCACCGCGCCGCTGGCGATGCGTCCGGCGGTGGGCACGCCCCGCTGCACCGAGGCGGCCTGGCCCCGGGCGCCGATCGCCCCGGTGGCGAGCGCGCCCTGGGAGACCGCATAGACCTCCCCATCCGCGCCCAGCAGCGGCGTGACGAGCAGCGTGCCGCCGGTGAGGTTGGAAGCGTCGCCCAGGGCGGAGACCGCGACGTCGATGCGCGAGCCGGGCCGGGCGAAGGCGGGCAGGTTCGCCGTGACCATCACCGCGGCGACGTTCTTGGTGTCGAGCTGCTTCTCGTTGTCGCGGGTGTTGACGCCCAGGCGTTCCAGCATGCCGACCAGGGACTGGCGGGTGAAGACGGCGGAGCGGAGCTTGTCGCCCGTGCCGGGCAGGCCGACCACCAGCCCGTAGCCGACGAGCTGGTTGTCCCGCACCCCCTCCACATCGGCGATGTCCTTGATCCGCACCTGGGCGAGGGCCGGTGCGGCCAGGGCAGGCAGGACGGCGAGGGCGAAGCCCAGCAGCAGCGCGGGCAGCGCCTTGGTGAATCCGCATCCGGCCATGTTTGCCGTTCGGAAACCGGTTCGGGGGAGGATAGGGCGCATCACGCCACGGCACAGCGCAACCGCCGTGCCAGGCATGGGCCGGGGCCCAGGCGGCAGAAGCTGCCGCCAACCCGGCCAAACGCGCCCCCGGCGGCAAAAGGAGCCCAGAATGATCCAGCGCATCACCGAGACCCGGCCCGGCCTCGCCCCCGGCGGCCCGCGCCGCGCCACCGGGCGGGGTACGGCCTTCCGGCTGGGGGAAGGCGACGAGGCCCATGCCGCCGCCGCGGACGGCGCCCTGCCGGTCCTCGCCCCGGGGCTGCTGGCGATCCAGGAGGACGGGGAGCGGGACGGGGATCGCGACCGGCGGGCGGCCCGCCGGGGGGCAGCGATGCTGGAGGAACTGGTGGGCTTCCAGGCGGACCTGCTGCGGGGCCGGGCCGACCCCGAACGGCTGCGGCGGCTGGCCGGCCTGTCGGAAGGCGAGATGCCGTCGGACCCCCGCCTCGCGGAGGCCCTGGCGGCCATTTCTTTGCGCGCGAAGGTGGAGTTGGCCCGCCTGGAAGTTCGCCGGCGTGGCGTTTGAGCACCCTGTCTCTGAAACATCTCAACTGCCCTCTTGGCTTGGCAGCCATGCGCCTTGTATGAGGCTCACGGTTTTGTGGACCGGGAATGCCGCCGGTGCTCACGAAGACTGAGGGATGTGCGTAATGCTGGTGACCCTACCGCCGGATTATCGTCCGACCGAATCCGAGCCTTTCATGAACCCTCAGCAGCTGCAGTATTTCCGGCAGAAGCTGCTGCGCTGGCGTCAGGACCTGTTGCGGGAGGCCGGAGAGACCCTGAGTTCCATGGGGCAGGGGGGCATCATCGAGGCTGACCTGACCGACCGCGCCAGTGTCGAGACCGACCGGGCCCTGGAACTGCGGACCCGGGACCGCGCCCGCAAGCTGATCAGCAAGATCGACATGGCGTTGGAGCGGATCGAGAACGGCACCTACGGCTATTGCGAGGAGACCGGTGAGCCGATCGGCCTGAAGCGCCTGGAGGCCCGCCCGATCGCCACCCTCTCCATCGAGGCCCAGGAGCGCCACGAGCGCATGGAGCGCGTCCACCGCGACGACTGAGCCGGCGGCTCCTCCGCCCAAGGGCCGAATCGGTGCCCCGGGGCCGTCCCGTCCCCCTTCTCCGCCGGGGGAACGGGCACGGCACCCCGGGCGTGCCCTGTCCCGTCTCCGACGCGCTCCGGTTCCCCGGCGCTTCCAGGTCACATCCCTCCCTGGAAGGACCGGGCCGCCGGGCGCGCGCCGGTCTCCGCGGAGCCGCGCGGGCCGTGTTTCCACCCTGGGAATGCCACCGGAGAGGCCGAGGATGCTTGCAATTCCGGCTCCGACAGCGCAAATGTGCCAGCGCGATAGCGGGGGTCCGGCATCCCCCGGGTTCATCCCCGGGTTTACCCTCTGGGGTCACCCCGAGGCGGACCAGAACCCTTGAGTGAGAACCAGTCTGGCGGGCGAGGCGGCGAGGAGCCGCCCCGGTCCCGCCGCAATGCTTACCCGCGCGGCAGGCGCCGCGAGCTTTTGGAGGCCCACCGTGGCGCGTACCCCGCTCGACAAGATCCGGAACATCGGGATCACGGCGCATATCGACGCCGGCAAGACCACCACGACCGAGCGCATCCTCTACTACACCGGCAAGTCCCATAGGATCGGTGAGGTGCACGACGGCAACACCACGACCGACTACATGGAGCAGGAGCGGGAGCGTGGCATCACGATCACCTCCGCCGCCGTGACGGCCGTGTGGCATGACTACCGCATCAACGTCATCGACACCCCGGGCCACATCGACTTCAACATCGAGGTGAACCGCTCGCTGCGCGTGCTCGACGGTGCGGTGTTCATCATTGAGGGCGTGGCCGGCGTGCAGCCGCAGTCCGAGACCAACTGGCGCCTGGCCGACCGCTACAACGTCCCGCGCATCATCTTCATCAACAAGCTGGACCGCACGGGCGCCGACTTCTACCGCGCCGCGGACACGCTGACCGAGAAGCTGGGCATCAACTGGGTCGCCCTGCAGCTGCCGATCGGCATCGAGGAGAACCTCAAGGGCGTCATCGACCTGGTCGAGATGAAGGCCCTGGTCTGGGAAGGCGACGAGCTGGGCGCCAAGTACCACGAGGCCCCGATCCCCGACGACCTGAAGGAGAAGGCGGAGGAGTACCGCCAGAAGCTGCTCGACACCGTGCTCGGCATGGATGACGCGGCCATGGAGCAGTACTTCGAGAAGGGCGACGTGGATGTCGCGACCCTGAAGAAGTGCATCAAGAAGGGCACGATCTCCGGCGAGTTCCGCCCGGTCTTCTGCGGCTCGGCCTTCAAGAACAAGGGCGTGCAGCCGCTGCTGGACGGCGTGGTGGACTACCTGCCGAGCCCGGTGGACATCGAGGGCATCAAGGTCGCCCCCGAGGAGGGCGAGGACGAGGACGCCGAGCGCCGCATCATCCCGGCGACCGAGGACGGCCCCTTCGCCGGCCTGGCGTTCAAGATCATCAACGACAAGTACGGCAACCTGACCTTCGTCCGCGTCTATCGCGGCGTGCTGCGCTCCGGTGACCAGGTCCTGAACACGACCAAGGGCAACAAGGAGCGCGTCGGCCGCATGTTCCAGATGCATGCCGACAAGCGCGAGGAGATCAAGGAGGTCTTCGCCGGCGACATCGCGGCCTTCGTGGGGCTGAAGGACACCGGCACGGGTGACACCCTGGCCTCCTCCGACGACCCGGTGGTGCTGGAGCGCATGGCCTTCCCGGTGCCGGTGATCGACATCTCGGTCGAGCCGAAGACCAAGGAGGGCATCGAGAAGATGACCCTTGGCCTGCAGAAGCTCGCGGGCGAGGACCCCTCGCTGCGCCTGAAGACCGACCAGGAGACCGGCCAGACCATCCTCTCCGGGATGGGCGAGCTGCACCTGGAGATCATCATCGACCGCCTCCGCCGCGAATACGGCGTGGACGCCAATATCGGCGCCCCGCAGGTCGCGTACCGCGAGACGATCACCAAGGCGCATACCGAGACCTATACCCACAAAAAGCAGTCGGGTGGCTCGGGGCAGTTCGCCGAGGTGAAGATCATGTTCGAGCCGCTGGAGCGGAACCAGGGCATCGAGTTCGTGAACGCCGTGGTCGGCGGCACGGTGCCGAAGGAGTACATCCCGGCGGTCGACAAGGGCATCAAGGTCCAGGCCGAGACCGGTGTGCTCGCCGGCTTCCCGACGGTGGACTTCAAGTTCACCCTGCTGGACGGCAAGTACCACGACGTCGACTCGTCCGCCCTGGCCTTCGAGATCGCCGGCAAGGCCTGCTTCCGCGAAGGCATGAAGAAGGCTGGCCCGGTGATCCTGGAGCCGATCATGGACGTGGAGGTCACCACTCCGCAGGACCATGTCGGTGACGTGGTGGGCGACCTGAACCGCCGCCGTGGCGTGATCCAGTCGCAGGACATGGCCGGCACCTCGGTCATCGTCCGGGCGCATGTCCCGCTGAAGGAGATGTTCGGCTACATCTCCAACCTGCGTGGCATGACCAAGGGCCGCGCCTCCTTCTCGATGCAGTTCCACCACTATGATCCGGTGCCGCGCAACGTGGCCGACGAGATCATGAAGGCCAGCGCCTGATCTTCAGGCGTCCCTTCCGGCCCCGCCTGGCGGGGCCGGAGAAGGTCCGAAAGACGAGAAAACCCCGTGCCATTCCCGGCACGGGGTTTTTTCATGCCCGCATGGCCCATCCTGGCGACGGTGTTGGCGTCGCTTCCCGGCGTGATCCGGCCGACAGCAGGAACCAGCAAACCGGGTTCAGGGCGCGCCGAGTCCTGGCGGAGTGGGGGTTCCGGGGGCGAGGCGGAGCCTTGCCCCCGGAGGATAGCGGAACCCGGGAAGAGCGGCGCGCTGGCCGCGTTCAGCGCCGCGCGACGTTGAAGTTGATCGGCACCGCGGCGCTGAAGGTGTCGTCGCTGAACTCCTCCGGCACCGGAGGGAGCGAAGCGCGCTGCAAGGTCTCCACGGCCGCCTCGTCGAGGAGCTCGCTGCCGCTGCTGCGGGACACCCGGGCCGAGACCAGCGTGCCGTCCCGGCGCATGGTGAAGGCCACGACCACGACGCCCTGGATGCCGCGCATCTCGGCCTCGCGCGGGTAGCGCTTGGCGCGGTTGATCGCGGCCGAAAGCCGGCTGGTCCAGTTCGGCGGCGGTCCGGCGGCGGCCATGCGCGGGCGTGACGGGGCGGCGGGCGCGGCGGTGGCGGCCGGGGGCGTGTACTCGCGGGCCGGCGGTGCCTCGGTGACGGCCGGACGCGGCGGAGCGGGCCTCGGCGGGGCGGGGCGGGGCGGTGTCGGGCGCGGCGGCACCGGGCGGGGCGGCGGGGGCGGCGCGGGGGGCGGCGGCTCCGGCAGGGGCTCCAGCGCCGGCTCCGGATCGGGCGGTGGCGCTTCTGCGACCTGCACCGGCTCCGGCTTCACCGGCTCGATCTCGGGGGGCGGCTCGGCCGTCTGCACGGGCGGTGGCGGTTCGGCCACGTCCGGCGGGGGCGGCTCCACGGCTTTGACGGTCTCGGCGGGCGGCGGGGGCGCGGCGGCCTCCGTGACTTCCGCCGGGCTGTCCGGCGTTTCCTCCGGGGCCATCACCGCCAGTTCGACCGGCATCTCCACCTCGGCGGCCGGGGGCGGGGGTTCAGGGATCAGGAACAGCGGCACAGCCACCGCCGCATGCAGCACCAGGGAAGTCCCCCAGCCGAGGACCTGCGCGCGCGTTGCCATGGGATCAGCGCGCCTGGACGGGGGGCGTGCCCGGCTCCGCCTCGGCGATCAGCGAGACGCGGGAAATGCCGGCGGCGGTGATGCGGCCCATGACCCGCAGGACCACGCCATAGGGGGTGTCGCGGTCGCCGCGCACATAGACGGGGGTGTCCGGATCGTCCCCCTGGGCTTCCTTGATGCGGGCGCCGACCTCGGCCTCCGGCACCTCGTCCTGCTTGATGAAGGTGCGGCCCTCGCGGTT
Organism: Roseomonas gilardii subsp. gilardii; assembly: GCF_023078375.1. Lineage (NCBI taxonomy): Bacteria > Pseudomonadati > Pseudomonadota > Alphaproteobacteria > Acetobacterales > Roseomonadaceae > Roseomonas > Roseomonas gilardii. The sequence continues at coordinate 2,415,203 of NZ_CP095554.1, forward strand.
CACCGTCAGCACCACGGGCGGCTTGGGCGCGGCGACGCGGGCGGCGGAGGTCTTGGGCAGGTTCACGGGAACGCCCACCACCATCATCGGGGCGGCCACCATGAAGATGATCAGCAGCACGAGCATCACGTCCACCAGGGGCGTGACATTCATCTCGGCGAGCGGGCGTGCGTCGTCCTCGTCACCGCCGAGATCGGGTCCGGCAAAGGCCATGGTGGAATGCCTTACTCCGCCGCGGCGCGCAGGCGGGTGTTGGTGCGGCGCGACAGGTTGGCGGCCAGATCCCCGGCGGCGGCGGCGCCTTCCTGGCGGATGCGGGCGATGGCCACGTTGAAGCGGTTATAGGCCATGACCGCCGGGATGGCGGCGAAGAGGCCGATCGCCGTGGCGAAGAGCGCCTCGGCGATACCCGGCGCCACGACGGCCAGCGAGGTGTCGTTGCTGGCGGCGATGCCCTGGAAGCTGTTCATGATGCCCCAGACTGTGCCGAACAGGCCGACGAAGGGGGCGACGGAACCGGTCGTGGCCAGGATCGGCAGGCCCGGCTCGGCACGGCGCAGCGCCTTGGTCAGCATCCCGCGCATGGACCGTTCCATGCGGTCGCGGAACTCGGCGCGGCTCTCATCCTCCTCGCGCCCTTCGCGCCATTCACGCAGCCCGGCCTGCAGGGTCTCGCCCGCCAGCCCGTCCTGCTGCACCGGGGCGCCGGTCGGCAACCCGTCATGCACGATGCGCGCGAAGTTGCGGACCTGGCGGCGCAGGCGGCCCAGGGTGATGGTCTTCTCGACCATGATCGCCCAGCAGGCGATCGAGGCCAGGATCAGCAGCAGCATCACCGCCTTCACCACGATATCGGCCTGCAGGAAGAGGCCCAGCATGGTGAGGTCGTGGGGCGGGGGCACCGGCACGGCGGGGAGGGCGGTGGCGGGAAGGGCGGCGTCCGGATTCATGGGGGTCAGACCCTCGGGCTCGGGGTTTCGTTGGCCAAGGCCCTGGCGAAGGGCGCTTCGCCGAAGGCAGTCGTCTGCATCACTTGTCGAAGCTCACGCCCTGCACGCGCGATGAGGTCGCGATCCGCGGCAGGCAGGCGCTGCGCCCTTCCGGCTCCGGGCCACAGGCGAGGAGGTCGTTCAGCAGCACGCCGGTGATGCCGTCGCAGGGCAGGCCGGACAGGTCGAAGATCCGGGCCAGCGTCTTGTTGGCGGGCAGGGGACCGACATCCAGCGCCAGGCGCCGCGCGATCACCCCGTCCTTGCCGAAGAGGATCAGATCCAGCCGCAACGGGTCCAGGGCGGTGTCGCCTGGGTTGCGCATCAGCAGCCAGGCGCGGCAGCCGGCCGGCTGCAGGTCCGGCTTCGGCTCCAGCCGGTTCAGCTCCAGGCTGATGGGCCTGGGGGTATCCTGCTGCGCCGCGGCCGGCAGGGCCAGGGCGGTAGCGGCGGTCAGGGAGAGGGCGGCGGTGAGAAGGCGGGACGCAGCCACCCTCACGCCGCTTCCGCGCCGCGGCGCAGCAGGAAAGGCGGAGAGGCTTTTCGCGTTGGCGCGGCCGGACCGGAGGAGGCTGTTCCGGATGGGGGGCTGCGGCATGCGGATCTCCGGTGAAAGACGGCGCACAAGGGCGCGGCACCACGGCCCCGGCGCCGGGGAAGCCCGGTCGGACAGGGAAGATGGCACCGCAGCAATGTCGGGCTGTCTTTCGCTCCTGGCGATCGGTTTAGCAAGTGAGAATTGCTTGCAAATAACCGGTCGCAATCCTGTTCCTCGGGCAGGTCATGGCCCATGGACGTGTCCCATCTCCCCGGCCGCTGGTGGAGAGGCTCTGCCTTCCCCCCGGACCAGAAGGTGCGGCGCCTCACCGGAGGTGCCCAGGCTGGGACAGGCCCCAGGAAGCCGCCGCCCGCAGCATACCGGCCGGCCTTCCGGACGGCCCACCGGCGCTGTGGGCGAAACCGCCGGGCGATGTCAGAGCGCGGCGGTGGCCGACTGGTGCGAGTAGAGGTCGGTCGCCCGCACCTGTGCGCCGCTGAGACCCGCCAGCGTGACCGGAATCCGGTCGGCGATGCGTCCGTTGCCGGCCACGGCCACGATATGCGTGCCAGTCTGGTGCGTGGTCGGCCCGCCGCCCGCGAAGAGGTCGTAGGCGACCTCGGCGCTGTTGCCACCGGTGAAGCTGTCGCCCTGCACCTCGATAAACCGGCCGCCATCGAGGATGGCGCGGAGCTGGATATGCGGCACGGGGACGCCTTCGCCGATATGTTCATGCGCGCCGCCGGCTGACGTCTAGCGCATCATCCCGCCCTGGAAGCGCTGCATCCGGCCACCGCCGGGCTGGTCGCGCTCCTCCTCCAGCGGGTAGTGCAGGGCGCTTTTCTCCCAGCCCATCTGCGCCCAGCGGTCGCGGATGGCACCATAGACCTCATGCGGGCCGGTGGCCGGCGTCCAGTAGATGGAGGCTTCCGGACGGCCCGGGCGCTGCATCGCGCGGAAGTGGTTGAAGCGCCCGACCTGGTCGGGGCAGCTGGTCTCGTCGTTGATCGGATAGCCGAACTGCTCCCGCCCGATCTGGCGCCAGCGGACGCCAATCGCGCCGTAGACTAGGTGCGCCCCGGTATTCGGATGCCAAACGATGGTCTGGCCGCTCTGGAAATCCTGGAACCGCCCGGTGCCGTCAAAGGTCGGCGTTTCGTTGTTGAGAGGCGCGCCGAGGCGCCCGCCGAGGCCGCCGAGGCTTAGCCACTTCTTCTCGATATCCCCGAAAACCACGAGGTTCCCTACTTGAGTCGGCATCGTCCTGCTCCCTGGATCATGTCCACAGGGGGAGCCTGGACGTGGGCGGCTGGGGTTTCGCCCCGCAAATGGAGCAGGGCGGGATGACGCCGCGGTCATGTCGTTCTGATAAAGGAATAAACCGACGCGGGCTTGGCCAGGATCAGAAACCTATCCGGGCGCAGGCCGACCCGCCGCGACGGTCATGTTGCCCTTGCTGGCCGGGCTGTGCCTGATGGAGGTCTCGCCATGAGAACGGCGCGGGCAGATGCCGCCTCACCCGATCGTGATCAGGCTCGGCCTGTTGCCGCGGCGCTGGGACGGGAACTCGGGGGAAGGGGAAAGCCCGTCAGAAGCCGCCACCTCAGCCCGGCGGCTCGGCGACGAAGCCTTGCCAGCCCCGTGCACGTAGCTCGCAGGCGGGACAGGTGCCGCAGCCATAGCCCCAGGGATGGCGATGCGTGCGGTCGCCCAGATAGCAGGTGTGGCTGTCCTCCAGGATCAGCTCCACGAGCTCCTGCCCGCCGAGGTCGCGGGCGAGGCGCCAGGTGGCGGGCTTGTCGCGCCACATCAGCGGGGTGTGGAGGACGAAGCGGCGTTCCATGCCGAGATTGATGGCCACCTGCAGCGCCTTGAGCGTGTCGTCGCGGCAATCCGGATAGCCGGAGTAGTCCGTCTCGCACATGCCGCCGACGAGATGGCGCAGTCCCCGGCGATAGGCGAGGGCCGCGGCGAAAGTGACGAAGAGGAGGTTGCGGCCGGGCACGAAGGTATTGGGCAGCCCGTCCTCGCGCATCCGGATCGCGATCTCCGCCGTCATGGCGGTGTCGGACACCTGCGACAGCGCCTCCAGCGGCAGGGTGTGGTCGGGTCCGAGCTTCGCCGCCCAGCGCGGGAAGCGTTCCGCGAGGCGCCGGCGGAAGGTGTCGCGGCATTCCAGTTCCACCCGGTGGCGCTGGCCGTAGTCGAAGCCCAGCGTCTCCACATGGGCGAAGCGGTCCAGCGCCCAAGCGAGGCAGGTGGCGCTGTCCTGGCCGCCGCTGAACAGGACCAGGGCGCCGTCCCCGGAAAGATTGTCGGTCATGGCGTGAGGTTCTCCAGGCGGGAAACGGCCCAGGCGGCCGCCTCCGCCACCACGGGGTCGGGGTCTCCGGCGAGGCGGCGCGCTTCGGGCAGGAGCGACGGGTCGGCCGAGTTGCCGATGGCATAGAGCACGTTGCGGACGAAGCGGTCGCGGCCGATGCGCTTGATGGGGGAGCCGGAGAAGAGCGCGCGGAAGGCGGCGTCGTCCAGCACGGCCAGATCCGCCAGGCGCGGGGCGGCGAGGTCCTCCCGCCCGATCAGGGCCGGCTCGGTGGCGGCCCGGGCGAACTTGTTCCAGGGACAGGCGGCAAGGCAGTCGTCGCAGCCATAGATGCGGTTGCCAAGCCGCGGGCGCAGCGCCTCCGGGACCGGCCCCTTGTGCTCGATGGTGAGGTAGGAGACGCAGCGGCGGGCATCGAGCCGGTAGGGGCCGAGGAAGGCATCGGTCGGGCAAGCGGTCAGGCAGCGGTGGCACTGGCCGCAATGGTCCGTCTCCGCAGCATCGGGCGCGAGGTCGAGCGTGGTATAGACCTCGCCCAGGAAGAGCCAGGAGCCGTGCGCGCGGGACACCAGGTTGCTGTGCTTGCCCTGCCAGCCGATCCCGGCCTGCTGGGCGAGCGGCTTTTCCGCCACCGGCGCGGTGTCCACGAAGACCTTGAGCTCCATGGGAGATTCGCCTCCGGCGAAGCGGGCCATCATCCAGCGGGCCAGGGCCTTCAGCCGCTTCTTCACCACGTCATGATAATCGCGGTGGCGGGCATAGACGCTGATCGTGCCGCGATCGGGGCGGGACAGGTTGGCGAGCGGGTCCTCCTCCGGCCCGTAATTCATGCCGAGGCTGATCACCGAGACGGCCTCCGGCCAGAGCGCCCGCGGGTGGCTGCGCTGCTCGGCGCGCTCGGCCAGCCAGCCCATCTCTCCATGCATCCCGGCCTCCAGGAAGGCCCCCAGGCGCTCGCGCACCTCCGGCCCGAGATGCGCACGGGCGAAGCCCACCGCGTCGAAGCCCAGGCGCAGGGCCTCGTCCCGGATGGCGTCGCGAGCGGTGCCCGGGGCCGGCGGAGCGGGGCTGGCCGTGTCGGGACGGGATGTGGCGCGGAGGGTGGCGGACATGGTTCCGGCCCTATCTGTCGCCCCCGGCACCGCACTGCAAGGATGGACGCGCGCCGGCGGGGAGTCATGCCAGGGGGCGATAGCGGGGTGATGGCCGAGAGGGAGTCGGGGGCGATGGAGAAGGAATTCGCGGGGCGGCGCGTGGTGGTGATGGGCGGCAGCCGGGGCATCGGGCGTTCCACGGCGCTGCTCTTCGCCGCGCGCGGAGCCGCCGTGTCGATCTGCGCGCGCGGCGCCGCGACGCTGGAGGAAACGCGCCAGGAGATCGCCGCCCTCGGCGGCCTGGCCCATGCCGGGGTGGCCGACCTGTCGCGGGAGGCGGATATCGCCCGCTACATCCCCGAGGCGGCGGCGGCGCTGGGGGGCCTCGACGTGCTGGTGAACAACGCCTCGGGCTTCGGCATGTCGGATGACGAGGCGGGCTGGGCGGCCTCGCTGAACGTCGATGTCATGGCGGTGGTGCGGGCGAGCCACGCGGCGCTGCCCTTCCTGGAGGCATCGCCGCGGGAGAAGGGCGGCGGCAGCATCGTCAACATCGCCTCGATCTCGGCGATGCGGGCCTCGGCGCGCTCGGCGCCCTATGGGGCGGTGAAGGCCGCGGTGATCCATTACACCGGCAGCCAGGGGAAGATGCTGGCGCGCCGGGGTATCCGCGCGAACTGCGTGGCGCCGGGCTCCATCGAGTTTCCTGGCGGAAGCTGGGAGCAGCGCCGGCTGGCGGGGGAGAAGCTCTATGCCGACACCCTGGCCTCGATCCCCTCCGGACGGCTGGGCCGCCCGGAGGAGGTCGCGGAGGTCATCGCCTTCCTGGCCTCGCCGCGCGCGAGCTGGGTGACGGGGCAGACCATCGTGGTGGATGGCGGCCAGCTCGTCGGCCCCTGACGGACAGGGACCGGCAAAACGGGCGGAGGGCCTCAGCCTTCCGCCTGGACCCCCACGGACCGGGCCGCGGCGACGATCCCGGCCCAGCTCGTCTCGTCGATGGGGATGCCCTCGGCGAGGCGCCGCGCCATGGTCCGGCGCTCCGGCTCCCCGGCCACCAGTACCTCCTCGCCCGGCTGCGGCGGGGACGCCTTCACATGCGCGATGCAAGCGGCGACCTCCCGCTGGAACTCCGCCACGTCGCCCAGCCGGGCGGGGTCGAAGACGAAGCTCAGCATGTTGTTGACGATGCCGCGCCGGGGGCTGTCATCCCCGACATTCGGCCCGCCGCCGCTCAGGCCGCCGGCCAGCACCTCGCACATCAGCGACAGGCCGAAGCCCTTGTGCCCGCCGAAGGGCAGCAGGCAGCCATGGGCGCCCTGGCCATCGGCATTGCCGGCCCCCTTGTCCTGCGTGCCGTAGAGGGCGTTGGGATCGTCCGTCGGGCGCCCCTCCGCATCCAGCAGCACCGGGGCGGGCAGCTTCTTGCCGGCATTGCGGGCGACGCGGACCTTGCCCATGGCGATGGCGCTGGTGGCGAAATCCAGTACCAGGGGCGGCTGGCCCTCGCCGCAGGGCACGGCGATGCAGAAGGGGTTGGTCTGCAGCCGCCCGTCGCTGCCGTTATGGGGCGCGACGAAATAGCTGGGGCCGAGCCGCACATTGGCGAAGTGGATCGAGATCAGCCCGGCGGCGGCCGCCATCTCGCCGAAGGCGCCGATGCGGGCGAGGTGGTGGGAGTCGCGGATCGCCGCCACGGCGATGCCGGTGGTGCGCACGCGGTCGATGGCCCAGCGCATCACCTCGCGCCCGATCACCTGGCCGAAGGCGTCGCGGGCATCCACCACCGCGAAGGGGCCGTCGTCGCGCAGGAAGCGGGGCGGCGTGTTGGGCACCAGATGCCCGTCCTTGCAGTCCTGGAGATAGTCCGGGATCAACCCGACGCCGTGGCTGTCATGCCCCTTGAGATTGGCCTCCACCAGATCGCCGGCGACGGTCGCGGCCTCCCCGGGGCTGCTGCCGGCGGCCTGGAAGATGCTGGCGGTGAGGGATTGCAGGCGATCGCAGGCGATCAGCATGGCGGGTTCTCGCTCCCTGTGACGGGTTCTTGGGGCTCTGATTCCTGCCCGGAAGCCTGGACGCGGAGGGGCGGGTGCACAAGCCGCGCGGGCCGCATGGCGGCCACCGGCCAGGGGAACTCCGTGGCGGGAAAAGAGCCGTTTGGCCGTTTGGGCATTCCATGTGCGGGCCGAAGAGACTATCTGCCCCCGGTTCAGACGTTTTTTCTTCAAGTCACGGTGATTGCTTCATGACCCCTGCCGAGATCGCCCAGGTCCAGGCCCATCTGCGCAAGCAGTTCAACAACCAGCAGATCGTGGTGGCTGCGCCGAAGCGCCGTGGCGGCAGCGTGGAACTGCGCATCGGCGACGAGTTCATCGGCACCATCCACCGCGATGCCGAGGATGGCGAGGTCTCCTACGCCATCCAGATGGTGGTGCTGGCCGAGGACCTGAACCAGATCGACTGATGCGGATGGCGGCCTGCCGTGGCAGGCCGCCGGATCGCGGCCTCCGCTCCCGGTCCCGTTCCGCTCAGCCCCGGCCGCGATAGCCCGGCACGTCCTGCGGCGGAATCCAGACCCCCTCCGGCGCCGCACCCGTCTGCCAGAAAACGTCGATCGGGATGCCGCCGCGCGGATACCAGTAGCCGCCGATGCGCAGCCAGTGCGGCTTCAGCTCCCGCACCAGCCGGTCGCCGATCTCCACCGTGCAGGCCTCGTGGAAGGCGCCATGGTTGCGGAAGGAGGTCAGGTAGAGCTTGAGCGACTTGCTCTCCACCAGCCAGCCATCGGGCACATAGTCGATCACCAGATGCGCGAAATCCGGCTGCCCCGTGATGGGGCAGAGCGAGGTGAATTCCGGTGCGGTGAAGCGGACGCAATAGCGCTTGTCCGGATGCGGGTTCGGCACGCGCTCCAGCCGCGCCTCCTCCGGCGAGGCGGGCTGGGCGGTGTGCTGGCCGAGCATGGTCAGCCCTGCCAGGGGATTGATGCCGGGGCTGCCCGGCGGGAGGTCGGCGGCGCTCTCATGGCCGGGGGTGGGGCGGCCGGTGGTGCCGGAGGAGGTGTCGTTGTCGCTCATGCTTCTGCACTCGTTGCGGGGGCGGGGCCGCCCGCCGGGCCACCCGTGGGATCGGCCGAGGCGCGGCCGGCGGAAGGGAGCGTGGCCTGGCCCGTGGACGCGGCGGCGGTCTCCGCGGCGCCCTCCGCCCATCCGGCCCCGATGCGCGCGGCCTCGTCCTCGAACCGCCCTTCCAGGATGGCATCGCGCAGCCGCGCCATCAGCCTCTGATAGTACCGGATGTTGTGCCAGGTCAGCAGCATCGGGCCGAGCATCTCCTCGGCCTTGAAGAGATGGTTCAGATAGGCGCGGCTGTGCCGGGTGCAGGCGGGGCAGTCGCATTCCGGGTCGAGCGGCCGCAGGTCCTCGGCGAATTTCGCATTCCGCAGGTTCATCACGCCGCGCGAGGTATAGGCGCGCGCGGTGCGGCCCGAACGCGTCGGGATCACGCAGTCGAACATGTCGATGCCGCGCCGGACGGCGCCGATGATGTCGGAGGGCGTGCCGACCCCCATCAGATAGCGCGGCTTGTCCCGGGGCAGCAGCGGCGTGGTGACGTCGAGGGTGGAGAACATCATCTCCTGCCCCTCGCCGACCGCGAGGCCGCCGACCGCATAGCCCTCGAAGCCGATCTCCGTCAGCGCCCTCACGCTCTCGGCGCGCAGCCCGGCATAGACGCTGCCCTGCACGATGCCGAACAGGCCATAGCCGGGGCGCGGCACGAAGGCCTCGCGGCAGCGGGCGGCCCAGAGCATGGACTGGCGCATGGATTTCGCGGCCTCCTCCTCCGTGGCGGGGAAGGGGGTGCATTCGTCCAGGCACATGGTCACGTCGGCATCCAGCAGGTGCTGGATCTCGATGGAACGCTCCGGCGTCAGCCGGTGCTTCGAGCCGTCGATATGCGAGTGGAAGGTGACGCCATCGGCATCCATCTTCCGCAGCTTGCTCAGCGACATGACCTGGAAGCCGCCGGAGTCCGTCAGGATCGGGCCGGACCAGTCGACCATCCGGTGCAGCCCGCCCAGGCGGCCGACGCGCTCCGCGCCGGGGCGCAGCATCAGGTGATAGGTGTTGCCCAGGATCATGCGGGCGCCGGTGGCGCGCACCGCGTCGGCGGTCATCGCCTTCACCGTGCCGGCGGTGCCCACGGGCATGAAGACCGGCGTCGGCACCTCCCCATGCGCGGTATGCAGCATGCCCGCGCGGGCGCCGCCATCGGTGGTCTCGAGCGTGAAGGACAGGGTCACGGGGCGGAATCCTCCCGCCGCAGCAGCGAGGCATCGCCATAGGAATAGAAGCGATAGCCGGATGCGATGGCGTGGTCATAGGCCGCGCGCACGCGCGCCGTGCCCGCATAGGCGCAGGCCAGCATGAACAGCGTGCTCTTCGGCAGGTGGAAGTTGGTCAGCAGCACCGGCGCCGAGCGGAAGCGGTGGCCGGGCAGCAGGAAGAGTTCGGTGAGGCCGCGGAAGGGGGCGATCGTGCCATCCTCCCGCGCGGCGCTTTCCAGCAGGCGCAGCGCCGTGGTGCCGACCGCGACGACGCGGCGGGCGGCGTTGATGCGGGCAGCGGCCTCGGGCGTGATCTCGCCCCATTCGGCATGCAGCCGGTGCTCGCGCGGGTCGTCGCCGCGCACGGGCAGGAAGGTGCCGGCGCCGACATGCAGCGTTACCGTGGCCCGCCCGATGCCGCGCTCCTCCAGCGCCGCCAGCAGGCGCGGGGTGAAATGCAGGCTCGCGGTGGGCGCGGCGACGGCGCCGGGCCGGTCGGCGAAGACGGTCTGGTAGTCCTCCCGGTCCGCCGCCACCGGGCCGCCGGGGCGCTGGATATAGGGCGGCAGCGGCACCTCCCCGGCACGTTCCAGCGCGGTGAGCAGCGCGGCCTCGTCGGGGCCGAAATCCACCAGCACGGCCCCGCCCTCTTGCCGCTCCACCACGCGGGGCGCGAGTTCCGGGGCGCCGTCGATGGCCAGGATGTCGCCGGGGCGCAGGCGGCGGGCGTTGCGGGCCAGGGTATGCCAGACGCCCCCGCCCTCGGAACGGTTCAGCAGCAGCTCGATCGCGGCCTCCCCGCGCCGGGCATGGAGGCGGGCCGGGATGACGCGGGTGTCGTTGACCACCAGCAGGTCGCCCGGCTCCAGCAGGCCGGGCAGGTCGGAGACATGGCGGTCGGCGAGGCCGTCCGGACGCACATCCAGCAGCCGCGCGCTGTCACGCGGCTGGGCGGGGGACTGGGCGATGGAGGCTTCGGGGAGGGTGAAGTCGAAATCCACCGTCCGGAGGGGTGGGAGGGAATGAGGCACGCTTGAGGACTCGCTGGCAGGCGGCGGCCCCTAGACCGCGCGGCCACGCCTGTCCAGTCTCGCCCCCTCCCATGGGCAGGGAGGGGGAGGTCAGGTCTCCTTGGCGATGATGCCGTTCAGGGTGCGGCAGGCCGCGACCACGGCGATCAGCAGCACGCCATTGCGGATCAGCCCTTCCGGCGTGACGTCATGGCCACCGAGATAGAGGGAGCGGGGCAGTTGCGTCACCACGCTCTGCAGCATCGGGTCGAGATGCAGGTTGGCGGCAAGATTCACCAGAACCCACCAGGCGATGCCGGCAACCAGAAACAGGGGCGCCAGGATCTCGGCGACCTGCTCGATGAAGGTCAGGGCGAAGGTCGCCACGCCACAGATCAGGATACGCAGGGTCCGGCCCAGGATGGCTTCCAGCCGGGCCATGGGCGAGCGGTCCGCACGATCATCCAGAACGCCTCGGCGCGACACACCCGACATCGCCATTCCCCTCAAAATCCAGCACCGCCTCAGGCCCGGCGGCAGGACAGAGGCTTGCCGGCCATACCGCCAGGACGGCCACACTAGCCTCAGGGGCCGGGGGAAGGCCACCGAGGACCGATCACGCTCGCGATGGTTGCAGGCTCCGCGCAACAGGCGTGGCCCCGGGAGCACGCCGGCTGCCGGGTGGCAGACGTCCTCCGGACGCAGGGCCCTGCCTCAGTGACGGGGACGGCGGTCCTGGGCGCGGACAGGGATGGGAGCTGGCTGGCCAGCCGCCTGCGCGGCGGCAGCGGCCGCTGCGGCGATGGCGGCCAGGGCAAGGGAAATCGCGATCATCATCCTTCCTTTCCTGCCACGGCCGGGAACCGCGTGACACGATATTCCGGAACGGGGACATCCGCGGCGGGTTCCTCGCCGCACATCCCCCGTTCCTCTGGAGCGGCGGAAGCGCCTCGGACGGTTTCCGCCGGGGACAGGGCGATGTCCCTCGGCCTCCACCGCCCGGATCGCAGCCCCGGCTGCCCTCTGCCCGGGTTCCGGGCCGGAGGCGGGGGCCGAGGTGCTTCCGCACCATGCTTCCGTCATAGATTTTACGGGCCGGGCCGCCGGACAAGATGCCTGCGGGGAGGCCCACCAATGCGGCGGGCGCAACCCGCCGGAAACAAACCCTTTGGGCGCAGCGCCGGATCGGCGCCGCATACCGGGCGCGGAACCGGCCAGCGGCGCAGGCGCCGCCCGTCCCGTCCGGTCCGACCATGCCGGTCTGCCTCTCCGCCATCCTGACCTCCGACGGCATCCCTCTTCCCGCGCCTGCTCAACGCGCCGATCGCCCATCGGTTCGGCAGCCACTGTGCGGATGCGGCGGAATCAGCGGAAATTTCCGCCCCGCCGTGGCTTGCCGCACCCGGTTCCGTCCGTAAGCTCCGCCGCATGAGCCAGAGCAACATCCAGCCCGACACCGACCGCTTCCTGGCGGACCTCAACGAGCTGCGCCGGATCGGCGCCTTCAGGACCGGCGTGCACCGCCCGACCTTCAGCGAGCAGGACATGGAATCCCGCCGCTGGCTGATGGCGCGGATGGAGGAGGTGGGGCTGGTCCCCGAGATCGACGGCATCGGCAACGTGCTGGGCCGGCATCCCGGGCCGGGACCGAAGCTGCTGGCGGGCTCGCATATCGAGAGCCAGAACGAGGCCGGCTGGCTGGACGGCGCGCTGGGCGTGGTCTCGGCGCTGAACCTCGCCCGCGCCGGCCTGCCGGTGGACGTGATCGCCTTCGCCGATGAGGAAGGGCACTACGGCTCCTTCATCGGCTCGCGCTCCTTCACCGGGCTGCTGGAGGAGGCGGAGATCGACCGCCTTTCCAACCGCTATCACGGCAAGCCGCTGCGACAGGCGTTGCAGGAGGCGGGCCTCGCCGGCAAGCCCCGGCTGCGGATGGAGGAAGGCCGCTACAAGGGCTTCCTGGAGATGCATATCGAGCAGGGCACGACGCTGGAAAGCGCCGGGCAGCAGATCGGCGTGGTCACCGGCATCGTGGCGATCTGGCAGTACCGCATCGCCTTCGAGGGTATGCAGGACCATGCCGGCGGCACCACCATGGCGGAGCGGAAGGATGCCGGCCTGGCGGCGGTGCGCCTGCTCGCCTGGCTGGACCAGGAATTCCCCCGCCATTGCGGCGAGCGCACGGTCTGGACCTGCGGCCGCATCGTGCTGGACCCGGGCGCGGCCTCGATCATCCCCGGCAAGGCCGAGGTGCTGTTCCAGTTCCGCGACATCTCCATGGAGGTGCTGGAGCGGCTGGACGGGGTGCTGCGCCGGGGCGTGCAGGAAAGCAACCGGCGCGAGCGCTGCACCGCCACGCTGGAGGTGGTGAGCCAGTCGAAGCCGGCCCCCTGTGACCCGAAATGGCAGGAGGTCCTTTCCGCCGCGGCGGAGGCGCTGACCCCGGGCGGCTGGCAGCGCATGCCCTCCGGCGCCGGGCACGATGCCCAGTACATGGCCCCGCATGTGCCGACGGCGATGCTCTTCGTGCCCTCGATCGGCGGCATCAGCCACCACTGGAGCGAGGACACCAGGCCGGAGGACCTCGCCATGGGCCTGCGCGTCATGGCCGAAGGGGCGCGGCGCTTCCTGGCCGAATGAGCGAGGGGCGGCGGGAGGTCGATTGCAGCCGCCGGAGCGCTTCTCCTTCCCTCAGGCCCTGCCGGGTCCGGAGGCCGCCCCGAAAGGCAGCCGGACCCCCGCGCGATGAAGCCCTGGAGAGAGGCGCCCGGGGCACAGCCCAGGGGTCATGCCCGCCCGCACGGGCCGCCGTGCCGAGAGGCGGCTTACGCCACCCCCCTTGGACGTGTAGTCTTGTCCCGAGAGTTTCACCCGGGGAGATAGCGTCCGGATGTCCGCACAGGTTGCCAATCTCCGCCCCGGTGGGGCCGTCGATCTCTTCCGGCTGAGAGCCGCCAATTTCAGCCTGCTGGTCCTGCGCCTGTTGGATGCACGGGTGGAGGCGGTGGTGCCGGCCATCGCCGACCAGTTCCGCCGCGCCCCGGGCTTCCTGCGCAACGCGCCGATCGCCATCGGGCTGGACGACCTGGAGGACGGCGCGCAGGTCGATTTCGAGACGCTGATCCGGGAACTGCGCGCCGCGGCTATCCAGCCCATCGGCACCACCGGCGGCTCGCCCGCCCTGCGCTCGGCCGCCCTTTCGGCCGGGCTGCCGCCCCTGCGCAGCGTGGGGGACGCGAAGGAGGAGATTCCCGCCTTCACCCAGGCCCCGTCCGCCGCCCCGGCGCCCGAACCGGTGGCCGCGCCGGAGGCGCCGCCCGCCCGGCGCACCATGATCGTGGACGGTTCCGTGCGCGCCGGGCAGCGGGTCTGGGCCCAGGGCTGCGACCTGGTGATCAACGGCACGGTCAATCCGGGCGGGGAGGTGATCGCGGACGGCCATGTCCATGTCTGGGGCGCGCTGAAGGGCCGGGCCGTGGCCGGTGGGGCGGAGGATACCGAGGCGCGGGTCTTCGCCTTGCAATTCGACCCCGAACTGGTGTCCATCGCGGGTTACTACGCGGTGCGCGACGGGCTGGGCGAGGCGCCGATCGGCAAGGCGGTGCAGGCACGGCTGGTGGGCGAGAGCATGCGCTTCGACCGGCTGGGCTGATCCCCGGCCATGGGGAGGCGCCCCGTGCAGGGGCCGGCGGGTCGGGCTGGGGCTGACTCGCCGGGGCCGGTGGTGCTGTAAGACGGGTTTGACAAGGGGGACTGGGCGCGATGGCGCAGGTGATCGTGGTGACTTCGGGCAAGGGCGGCGTGGGCAAGACCACGTCCTCCGCCGCCATTGCGACCGGGCTGGCACAGACGGGCAAGAAGGTGGCGGTGATCGACTTCGACGTCGGCCTGCGGAACCTGGACCTGATCATGGGTGTCGAGCGGCGCGTCGTCTTCGACCTGGTGAACGTCATCTCCGGCGAGGCGCGGCTGAGCCAGGCGCTGATCCGCGACAAGCGCGTGGATACGCTGAGCATCCTTCCCGCCTCCCAGACGCGCGACAAGGAAGCGCTGACGAAGGAGGGCGTGGGCAAGGTCATCGACGACCTGGGCAAGGACTTCGACTACATCCTCTGCGACAGCCCGGCGGGCATCGAGAAGGGCGCGCTGCTGGCGCTCTACTTCGCCGATCAGGCGATCGTGGTGACCAATCCCGAGGTCTCCTCGGTCCGCGACAGCGACCGCATCCTGGGCGTGCTGCAGAGCAAGTCCCGCCGCGCCGAGGAGAACAAGGACCCGGTGCGGGAGCACCTGCTCGTCACCCGCTATGACCCGGCGCGGGTGGAGAAGGGCGAGATGCTGAAGCTCGACGACATCCAGGAGATCCTGCGGATCCCCCTGCTGGGCGTGATCCCGGAGAGCGAGAGCGTGCTCAAGGCCTCCAACACCGGCAACCCGGTGATCCTGGATGCCGAGAGCAATGCCGGCCAGGCCTACAAGGATTCGGTGGCCCGTTTCCTCGGCGAGGAGCGGCCGATGCGCTTCCTGGGCGTGGAGAAGAAGGGCCTGCTGTCGCGCCTGTTTGGCGGGAGGGCCGCATGAGTTGGCTCGCCTTCTTCCGCAACCGCAAGCCGGAGCCCCAGACCGCCGCCGCGGCCAAGGACCGGCTGCAGATCATCCTGAGCCATGAGCGGATCAGCCGGAACGGCGAGGATTTCCTGCCCAAGCTGCAGCAGGAGATCGTCGAGCTGGTGGCGCGGCATGTCGCGATCAACCCGGAGAAGGTGAAGGTCGATCTGGAGCGGGGCTCCGATCTCTCGGCCCTGGCCATCACCGTGGAACTGCCGGGCCCCGAGGCGGTGGCGCCGAAAGCCGCCGCCAAGGCATCCGAGGGGACGGCCGGGAAGGCGGCTGCGAAGGCCGAGGGGGAGAAGGCCCCGGGAGGCGACAAGCCAGCCGAGAAGGCGGCCGCCAAGCTGCCGGAAAAGGCCCGCGAGAAGCACGTCGGCTGACACCCGTTTCCCACCCGCCGGGGTGCCGCGAAGGTTGACCTTCGCGCCCCCACGCCCTATAGGCCCCGGCCAAATTCGGAAGTGTTTGTGATGAAGATCCGCAATAGCCTCAAGAGCGCCAAGACCCGTGACAAGAACTGCGTGCTGGTTCGCCGCCGCGGCCGCCTGTACGTGCTCAACAAGAAGAACCCCGGATGAAGGCCCGCCAGGGCTGAGATCCGGGGGCGCGGGAACTCCGGCGCCGTCCGGGCTTCCCGGACCCTGGCCGGGGCGGCTCCGCCCCCTCAGACGAAAAGCCCGCCGTGGGTTCCACGGCGGGCTTTTTCGTTCCGAATCCCTGCCGGGCAGGAGCCCGGACCTTATCCTGGCCGGATCGTCGCGATGCGTTGGTCGAGCTGTTCCAACACCCTGGTGCAGAGCTGGAGCTCGTCCTCCGGCAGGCCGGCGAGCAGCTCCTGCTCCATCTCCTGGATGCGCGGCCGGACCTGGGCCACGATGGCCTGGCCTGCGGGGGTCAGGCGCAGGCAGCGGGCGCGGCGGTCGTTCTTGTCGGCGTTGCGCTCCACGAAGCCGTCCCGCTCCAGCGCATCCAGCAGCCGGACGAGGCTGGGCCGCTCGATCCCGAGTGAGGCAGCCAAGTCCTTCTGATGCACTCCATCGCCCAGCTTGGCGAGATGCACCAGCGGCCGCCAGACGGCATCCGTCAGCCCCTCCTGCTGCAACCGCGCGTCGATCAGGGCCCGCCAGCGCCGCGCCAGCAGCAGGAGGCGGTAACTGAAGTCCAGGTTGGTGGGGGCGTGCGCCTGATCCATGGTCGGATGGGCTTAGCACGGGAAATCGTTCCGGTCAGGCGTACCATTCCCCCAGCCGTACCATTCCCCTGGCCCCTGGGGAGCGGAAAATCCCCCGCTGGGGCAGCCCCGCAAAGGGGCCGGCCACCACCGGCCCCTGGGGCACTGCTTCTCAGGGCTTGGTTTCTCAGGGCTTGGTGATGCTGTTCACCGTGCGGTCCATCGACCGGCCCACCGATTCGGCCGGGCCGCTCGGCGGGTCCAGCGTGTCCCGGATCTTCTGGCCGGTGGTCCGCTCGGCACAGGCGGCGAGGCTCACCGCGGCCAGCAGGATCAGGGCGGCGGGCTTCATGATCGACAAGGGCATTCTCCTCTGGGAACTTCGCAGGAGGTAACCGGGCGAATCCGGGCCGGGTTGCAGCGCCGCCGCGTGGCGCCCGGGGCGGGTGGCGGGAATGTCACAACGCTTGCGTCACGCCGTCATGGCGCCATCCTCAGGCCATGCGCATCGCTCCCGCCCTGCTCCTGCCGACGCTCCTGCTCCCCACCATCGCTCCGCAGTCGTCTGTCCGGGCCGAGGCCCAGCTCCTGCCCATCCAGGCCAGCCGGCGCCCCGATCCCGCCGCCTCCCAGGCCGAGACGCAGCGCCTGCTGGACGCCCTGGCCCGCGCCCCGGATGGCGAGGCCGCATCGGCCATCGAGGCGCAGATCCGTCGCCTCTGGGCGGCCCGGGCCAGCCCGGCGGCGGCCCTGCTGATGCAGCGCGCGGCGCGGAACATGGAGGCCCGGGCCTATGCGGATGCGGTGGAGGACCTGGATGCCGCCATCACCCTGCAGGCGGATGACCCACGGAGCTGGGTCCTGCGCGGCCAGGCCCAGGCGGCATTGGGGGACCGCCGGGCGGCGGCGCTGGACCTGCGGGAGGCGCTGCGCCTGGAGCCCCGGCAGTTCGACGCGCTCCTGGCCCTGTCCACGCTGCAGCAGGACAGCGGCGACCTGGCCGGCGCCTTGCGCAGCCTGGAGGCAGCGATGAAGATCAACCCGCGCATGGCGGGCGGCGAGGCGAGGCTGCGCGAATTGCGGCGGCGCGCCCTGGGCGACAGCACCTGAGGCGACCCCCGGAACGCAACGAGGCAAGCAGGAAGGGATATCTCTCATGGACGACCGCGTGCGCATGCGCGAGGTCCGCGTGCTGTCCGACGACACCTATATCCTGCGGCGGAACACCTTCGATTTCCGCCGCCGCGATGGGCGCTGGCAGACCCTGGTGCGGGAAACCTATGACCGGGGCGATGGGGCCGCGATCCTGCTCTGGGAGCCGGAGAAGCGCACGGTGCTGCTGGTGCGGCAGTTCCGCTTTCCCGCCTATGCGGTGGGGCACAAGGAGGATCTGGTCGAGGTCCCGGCCGGCCTGCTGGACGCGCGCAGCCCCGAGGAAGCGATCCGGCGCGAGGCGGAAGAGGAGGCCGGCATCCGCCTGGACATGCCGCGCCGGCTCTTCGAGGCGTTCATGAGCCCCGGCGCCGTGACCGAGCGGATCACCTTCTTCATGGCCGAGTACAGCGCCGCCGACCGCATCGGCGCCGGCGGCGGGCTGGAGGAGGAGGGCGAGGATATCAGCACGCTGGAGGTGCCACTGGACGAGGCCCTGGCGATGATCCGGCGTGGCGAGATCGTGGACGCCAAGACGATCATGCTGCTGCAATACGCCCGCCTGCACGAGCTGGGCGAAGCCTGACGGGGAGGGGCGGATACCGGCGCAACGCCCGGATGGCGGGCAGGGCCCTTGCCATGGGACAGGAAGACATGAGCGACACCCTGCTTTCCCCTCCCGAAGCGCCCCTTCCCGATGAGGCGGACCGCCTCTGGGACTCGCTGCTGCGACGCGAGCCGCGCCGCGACGCGGTCTATGCGGTGACAACGCAGGGCGTCTGGTGCCGCTTCGGCTGCCCCTCGCGCCTGCCCCTGCGCCGCAACACCCGCTTCTTCGCCGATGGCGGGGCGGCGGAGGCGGCGGGCTTCCGGCCCTGCCGGCGCTGCGACCCTCGTGGCGAGCGGAGCCGGCTGCATGCCGAGGCCGTGCGCGCCGCCTGCGAGATGATCGAGACGGCGGAGGGCATCCCCTCCCTGGCCGTGCTGGCGGAACGGGCAGGCTATGCCCGGCATCACTTCCTGCGCCTGTTCCGCGAGGTGACGGGCGTGACGCCACGTTCCTATGCCGAGGGCGTGCGGGCCCGGCGGCTGCAACGCGCGCTGGGCGAGGGCGCGCGCGTGGCGGATGCGGTCGCGGAGGCCGGTTTCGGCAGCGAGAGCCGCGTCTACGGGGCGCCGGGCAGCGTGCTGGGCATGACGCCGGGCGCGGCGCGGCGGGGCGGGGCGGGGGAGGAGATCCGGACCGCCTTCGCCGAGAGCACCCTGGGCCTGCTGCTGGTGGGCGCCACGGAGAAGGGGGTCTGCTTCCTGGGATTCGGGGAGGACCGGGAGGGGCTGGAGGGCGACCTGCGGCACCGTTTCCCCCGGGCCGCGATCCGCCCGGCGCCAGAGGAGCTGGCGGACATCCTGCGCGGCGTGGTGGGCTTCATCGCGGAGCCGAAGGCGGCCCTGTCGCTGCCGCTGGACCTGCGCGGCACCGCCTTCCAGCGGCGGGTCTGGGAGGCACTGCAACGCATCCCCCTGGGCGAGACGCGCAGCTATGGCGCTCTGGCCCGCGCCATGGGCGAGCCCCGGGCGGTGCGGGCGGTGGCACGGGCCTGTGCCTGCAACCCGGTCTCGCTGGCGGTGCCCTGCCACCGCGTGCTGGGGCAGGATGGCGACCTCACCGGCTACCGCTGGGGCCTGGAGCGCAAGCGGGCGCTGCTGGCCGGCGAGGCGGCGGGGCAAGGGGCGCGGGCATCACGCCCCGGGAAGGACCGGTCCGCGCGAGCGGCCTGTCCCGCCGACGAACCCCCGGGTGGGCGCAGCACGGCCACGGCCGGGGCCGTGGCGGGCTGAACCCGCGCTACTTCTTCGCCGGGGCGGGCTTGGCGGCCTGCGCCGGCGGAGTGGCCCCCTTGGAGGGCGGCGGCGCGGCCTGGGCGCCCGGCGGGGGTTGCCACGGAAGCTCAGCGTCTCCGTTCCCACCTGATCGGTGCCCACCAGCGTCCATTGGCCGGTCAGCGTGCCGTTGGGCAGGATCTTGTAGATCGCCAGGCCGGGCTGGCCGCCCGCCGTGAAGCCCACCGCGAAATTCTCCTTGGTGGACATGGCATAGCCCTCGTAGCGGCCGATGTTGGTTTCCCAGAGCACCTGCCAGGAGGCCTCGCCGACACGGTGCATGGCGAGGGTGCCGTCATAGGAGGAGCCGTCGGGCCCGTTGCCGATGACGTTGTAGAAGCCGTCCTTCTGCGCATGCGCCGCCGTGGGGACGGCGAGGCAGAGGCCCAGCGGCAGGAGGGCGGTGATGAGCCCCGTCAGGAGCCGGCGGCGGAACATCCGGGAATCAGCCTTTCTTGTCTGGTGCCTTGTCGCCGACGGTGGCGACGCGGAGGGCGTTGGTGGTGCCGGCCTGGCCGAAGGGGACGCCCGCGGTGACGACGATCTCCTCGCCGCGATTGGCGAAGCCCTCGGTGGAGGCGGCACGGGTGGCGCGGCCGACCATCTCGGTCATCGAGTGCGGCGTGGCGGAGTGCAGCGCATGCGCGCCCCAGACCACGGCAAGGCGGCGGGCGGTGTCCTCCTCCGGCGTCAGGGCCAGGATGGGGGAGGAGGGCCGCTCCCGCGCCACACGCAGCGTGGTGGAGCCGGTGGAGGTGAAGGTGGCGATCGCCTGGGCGCCGATGGTGGCGGCCACCTGCCGGGCGGCGGTGGCGATGGCGCCGGCGGTGGTGGCCAGCGGTTCCGGCCGGGCGGCATCCGTCAGGCGCCGCCAGCCCTCGTCGCTCTCCACGCGGGACAGGATGCGGTCCATCATGTTGACCGCCTCGAAGGGGTACTGGCCCGCCGCGCTCTCGGCCGAGAGCATCACCGCATCGGCGCCGTCGAAGACCGCGGTGGCGACATCCGAAGCCTCGGCCCGGGTGGGCGCGGGGGCGGAGATCATGCTCTCCAGCATCTGGGTCGCCACCACCACAGGCAGGCCGCGGTTGCGCGCGGCACGCACGATGCGCTTCTGGATCAGCGGCACTTCCTCGGGCGGGCATTCCACGCCCAGGTCGCCGCGTGCCACCATGACGCAGTCGGTCAGCGACAGGATCGCGTCGAGATTCTCGACCGCCTGCGGCTTCTCCATCTTCACCATGATCCAGGCGCGGCCATCGGCGATCTTCTTCGCCTCCGCCACGTCCTCGGGGCGCTGCACGAAGCTCAGGCCGATATACTCGATGCCCAGCGGCAGCACGAAGGCGAGATCGGCGCGGTCCTTCTCCGTCAGCGCAGGGATCGGCAGCACCACGTCGGGCACGTTCACGCCCTTGCGGTCGGACAGCGGGCCGCCCACCACCACCTCGGTCTCCAGGTGGTCCTCGCGCTTGCGGGTCACGCGCAGGCGCAGCTTGCCGTCGTCGAGCAGCAGCGTGGTGCCGATGTTCGCGGCCGCGATGATCTCGGGATGCGGGAGCTGCACGCGCCGCGAATCGCCCGGCACCGGCGAGAGGTCGAGGCGGAAGCCCTGCCCCGTCTGCAACTGCACCCGGCCGCCGCCGAACTTGCCGACCCGCAGCTTCGGCCCCTGCACATCGGCCAGGATGCCGATCGGGCGGCCGACCTTCTTCTCCAGCGCCCGGATCGAGACGATGTTGGCGGCGTGGCCCTCATGCGAGCCATGGCTGAAATTCAGCCGGAACACGTCCGCGCCCGCGCGGAACAGGCGCTCGATCATCTCCGGTGTCGAACTCGCCGGGCCCAGCGTGGCCACGACCTTGCGGTGCGGCGCCGGCGGCGCAACGGAATCCTCTGTGGCATGAAGCCTCCTGAAAGGGTCCGGCCGGAAGGGACAGGGTCGGCAAGAGGCCGCCAGCTTCCGGCAAGGCCTCTTCCCACAGGCGTCCCTGGGTGCCAAGCCGGGGTGGACGTGAAGCGGGTTGCGCCCAGCGCGGGGCAAGGGTGCGGGGCCAAGGGCTGGGGATATCGGCGATGACGGAAGGGCCGGGCGAGGCCGCCCCCTGGCGGGCCATGGCGGCGGCGGATCTCGCTTCCGTCGGGTGGGTCGCGGAGCGGGTGCATGCCGACTACCCGGAGGATGCGGCGGTCTTCGCCGAACGCCTGTCGCTCTTCCCCGAAGGCTGCCTGGTGCTGGCCCCCGCATCCGGAGGGATCGGCGGCTACGTGATCGCCCATCCCTGGCAGATCGGGCAGCCACCCGCCCTGAACAGCCTGCTCGGCGCCCTGCCGGCGGCCCCGGATACGCTCTACATCCACGATATCGCCCTGCTGCCGGACCGGCGCGGGGGTGGGGCCGCCATGCAGGCGCTGGCGCGGCTGGAAGACCTGGCGCGCCGGCAAGGGCTGCCGGGCCTGTCGCTCGTGGCGGTCGGGGGATCGCCCGGCTTCTGGCTCCGGCGCGGCTTCCGGGAGCAGGCGGACGAGGCACTGCACGGGAAGCTGCGGAGCTATGACGGGGCGGCGCGTTATATGGTGAAGGACCTCGCCGCGGGCTGATGCCGGCCCACCGGCCCGTCCATCCCTGGGCCGGAAGCCATTTTTCCCTTGCGGAAAGATGGCCGAATGTCCATGTTCCTGCCCGATCCGGGCCCCTCTGGCGTCCCGGCGGATCGGCCGGCCTGTCCCACGGACAGGGCCGCGCGCGTTCCGCCACCGCGATGTCGGATCACCTTTCGCGCAACCGGGCCCGGCGCGCATCCAGAATTCCCGCATGCGGATTCTGCCGTCTGGCCCTTTGAGAGGAGGAGCCACCCGGCATGGAGGCCTCACCGCTTTTCTGGGTCCTGTTCAACGCGGGCGTCCTTGGCCTGCTGCTGCTCGACCTCGGCGTCTTCGCGAAGAAGGATGCCAGCGGCGCGCCCGCGCCCGTTCCCGTGCGCACCGCGCTGATCAAATCCGCCGCCTATATCGCCCTGGCGCTGCTGTTCTTCGGCTGGATGCGGATGAGCTACGGCCTCACGCCCGAGGAACGGGCGACCAACAGCCTGGAATTCCTCACCGGCTACCTGATCGAGTGGTCGCTCTCGGTCGACAACATCTTCGTCTTCGTCCTGCTCTTCGCCCGCTTCGGCGTGCCGGCGGCCTATCAGCACCGCGTGCTGTTCTGGGGCATCATCGGCGCCCTGGTGATGCGCGGCGTGATGATCCTGGTCGGCACCGCGCTGCTGCGCGAATTCGACTGGCTGATGGTGGTCTTCGGCCTGTTCCTGGTCTGGTCGGGCTGGAAGATGCTGCGTTCCGCCGAGCAGGAGCACGACCCCGCCGACAGCGGCGTGCTCCGCTGGATGCGGGCGCGCCTGCCGGTGACGGACGGCTTCCGCGGCAATGCCTTCACCGTGCGGGAGGCCGGCAGGTGGATGGTCACGCCGCTGCTTCTGGTGCTGGTGCTGATCGAGCTGACGGACCTGTTCTTCGCGCTGGACAGCATTCCGGCCATCTTCGCCGTCTCGACCGACCCGTTCATCGTCTACACGGCGAATGTCTTCGCCATCCTGGGCCTGCGCGCGATGTACTTCGCCCTGGCGGGGGTGATCCACCGCTTCCACTACCTGAAGCACGGGCTCTCGGTGGTGCTGATGATCGTGGGCGCGAAGATGCTGGCCAACTGGTATGCGGGCGGCAAGGCGGTGCCGGTGGAATACGCGCTGCTGCTGACCGGCGCGATCATCGCCACCTCCATCGCCCTGTCGCTGTGGAAGACCCGCAACGACAAGCCGCAGGACGTGGCGCATCAGGGGGCCGCACCGGAGAAGGTGGAGGCGCTGAGCGGCAAGAGCGGCTGATCCGGGCCGGCGGCCTGCCTCGGCCCCGGCCGGGGCGGCATCTTGCATCCGGCCGCAGCGAGGGCCAGCGAATGGCAGGTTCAGGAGCCCCAATGGGAGACCGGAGCTCCTGGCGGACAGAGGAGTATGGGGGGCTGAGGCCATGCCTCAGCCGGAGCCTTCCCCCGGGCCGAAAACGCGACGCCGGACCATCCAGCGCCGTCGCGACCGGTCCCGCGGCCGCCTACTCCGCCGGCAGCGCGCGCGGATCTGGCCGCGACAGCCGCCAGCGCAGTACATCCACCGCAAGGAAGCCGATCAGGCTGACGCCTGCGACCGGCAGTGCCCAGCCCAGTGCCAGCGCGACCGCCACGGCCGACCCGCGCTGCAGCAGGGAGAGGCGCAGGAATGCATGGAGCAGCGTCCTGGGCGGCGCTCCGGGCGCGGGGCGGTTCTGCCACCAGATGCGGTAGCCATAGAGGGTCGCGGCGATCAGCCCGACCCCGGTGGCTGCCATCAGCACCTGGCTCGCCAGCCCGAAGAGCAGGCCCATATGAAGGTCGATGCCCCAGCGGATCAGCTTGGCGACCAGAGGGAAGTCCGCGAAGTCGGCGCGATCCGTCACCGCCAGCGTGCGCGGGTCGATGGCCACCGTATCCGCCTGCGTCGGCCAGTTCCGGTCGAATTCCCGCACCACCCAGGCCTGTCCGCTGCGCGGCAGGCGAAGCTCCACCAGTGGCGAATTGATACCGGCGGCCCGTGCCACGGCCAGCACGGCGTCGAGCTGCGGAACCGGTGCCGACAGGGCTGGCGACGCGGCGGTGGCCGGCATCGCCGCGCCGCTGGCGTGATGGCCCGCATGTTCCTCTGCATGCTGCGCGCCGGGCGCTCCGGCTGAGCCCCGGGCTGCATCCGTCGCGTCCGCTGGCAGGGCGAGACTTACCGACGGGGTCACCCAGCCAATCTCGGCGCGCAGCACGCCGATCCGCCCCCCGGCCCATTGCGACCAGGTCAGACCGGAGGCCGAGAGGAACAGGAGGCCGAGCGAGACGGTGACGCCGATCAGCCCGTGCAGTCGCCGCGTCCGCAGGCGCCGGTTCGCCGGATTCTGCCGCGACAGCCGGCCGGTGCGCCGCCAGAGCCAGAGCAGCACGCCGCCCAGGGCCATGATCCAGAGCCAGGAGGCCGCGAGCTCGCTATAGGCGCGCCCGTAGGCGCCCAGCATCAGGTTGCTGTGCAGGTAATCCAGCGCGGTGCGGAAGGGCAGGACGCCGGTGGTGCCATAGACCGTGAGGTCGCCCCGAATCGCCAGCGTCACCGGGTCCACGAAGACCGCGCGGCTCTCGGAATCGCCCAGGCCGGGCTGTGCGAACAGCACCCGCGTGGTGTGGCCCGGCGCGATGGCGGGCCGCACCGCCGAGAGGCGCGGCGCCGGACCGACCAGGGCACGCGCGGCCTCGGCCTGTGCCTCCAGGCTGTGCGCCGGGCCGGTCGTATCGGTGCGCAGCACGTCGCGGTACAGAGCGTTCTCGATCTGCGGGGTCAGCACGTAGAGCGTGCCGGTGAAGGCGGCGACCAGCAGGAAGGGGCCGACGAACAGGCCGATCAGGAAGTGCAGCCGGGCGATGAAGGCCCGCAGCTCGGGATTGGCGGCGCTCATACGGCGCTTCCCGGGCCGGCGGAGCGGGGGCGGCGGCCGGGGGCATGGCGGCGCACGCGCAGGATGTGGCCGAGGCGCGCGACCTCGGGCAGCCATCCATGGGAATGGTCGGGCAAGAGAGTTCTCCTGAAGGAAACGGCGTATGAGGAGGGTTTCGCTTCAGGCCAAGGGAGGGGCGCGGGAGTGCCGGACCCGTGGCGGATCAAGAAAGGAGAAAAGGCGGACCAGCGCCAAGGTGGCGATGGCCGGGGCGGTAGCCTCGCGCGGACCCTGGATCGTCGGCAGGGGCGTCGGTTCCGCGCCCGGCATGGGGCCGGGGCAGAGGAGGCAGCAGAGCGGCGGGGCGGCATCCCGCCCGGCCGGCTGTCCGTCCTCGCCGAGCTGGATCGTCCGCATGCCGTCGGGCGAGCAGATCATCACCGTCTCGCCCTTTACGCCGTCCGGGGAGACACCGTGGGAGATGCCGGGCAGGAGATGCGGCAGCATCCCGCCCGCCCACTGCAGCAGCAGCAGGATGGCCAGGAGGCGGAGCAGGGGGCGGGCCAAGCGCGGCATCGATATGTTCCCTAGCAACCGTGCCGGGGCCGGTCACGCCCTGGCCACGCGCCCGGGTTCGGGGGCTCAGGCGACGAGGACGATGCGCAGGTCATTGACGTTGGTCAGCGTGGGCCCGGTCACCACCAGGTCCCCGAGGGCGGCGAAGAAGCCGGTGGCGTCGTGGACGGCCTGGGCCTCCCGCGCATCGAGGCCGAGCGCCCGGGCGCGGGCCAGGGTGTCGGGCGTGGCCAGGGCACCGGCAGCCTCCTCCACCCCGTCGATGCCATCCGTGTCGCCCATCAGCGCCCAGGTGCCGGGGCGCCCGGCGGCGGCGAGCGCGAAGCCCAGCAGCGCCTCGGTGTTGCGCCCGCCGCGCCCGGGCTCGGGGTGGCGGATCGTCACCGTGGTCTCGCCGCCGGACAGGATGACGCAGGGCTTCGGCGCCGGGATGCCGTGATCGGCCACCGAGCGCGCGATGCCGGCCAGCACCGTGCCCAGCTCCCGCGCCTCGCCCTCCAGAGCATCGCCCAGGATGATCGGGTGCAGCCCCTCGGCGGCGGCCTCCCGGGCCACGGCCTGGAGCGCCATCATCGGCGTGGCGATCAGGCGGAACTCGCTGCCCGCCAGGCGCGGGTCACCCGGCTTGGGCACGGGATCGGAGGCTTCCGCCAGCCGCCGCGCCACCGCCTCGGGCAGGGCGATGCCGAAGCGCTTCAGGATGGCGCGCGCCTCGGCATAGCCCGCGGCCTCGGGCACGGTGGGGCCGGAGGCGATGGTGCCGGGATCGTCGCCCGGCACGTCGGAGATGGCCAGCGTCACCACCCGCGCCGGATGGCAGGCCGCCGCCAGCCGCCCGCCCTTGATGGCCGACAGGTGCTTCCGCACGATGCTCATGTCGCCGATCGTGGCGCCGGAGGCGAGCAGGGCGCGGTTGACCGCCTGCTTGTCGGCCAGCGTCAGCCCGGGGGCGGGCAGGGACAGCAGGGCCGAGCCGCCGCCCGAGGCCAGGAAGATCACCAGATCCTCCGCCCTGAGCCCTTCCGTCAGCGCCAGCATCCGCCGAGCCGCCGCCTCGCCCGCCGCGTCGGGCACGGGATGGCTGGCCTCGGCGATCTCCACATGCCGCGTCGGCACGGCATGGCCGTAGCGGGTGACGACCAGGCCCGACATCGCCACGTCGGGCCAGGCTTCCTCCAGCGCCTGGGCCATCAGCGCCGAGGCCTTGCCGGCGCCCAGCACCAGCACCCGGCCCGATCGCGGTTTCTCCGGCAGGTGCTTCGCCAGCACCGCGCGCGGATCGGCCGCGCGCAGCCCGGCCTCGAAGAGCTTCCGGAGGGTCCGCCGCGCCCAGGGATCGCCGGCCTCGGCCGGCGCCGTGTGCGATCGGCCCTGCGAGGCTTCGGATTCACTCATGCGGGCGGCCCTCCGGAGGATCAGACGTTGGCGCTGTGGATAGCGTCGCAGACCGCCTCGGTCACCTCCTTCGTGGTCGCCTTGCCGCCCAGGTCGGGGGTGAGGAGGCCGCTGGCGGTCAGCCGCTCCACCGCGCGCATCAGCCGCGCTGCGGCCTCCTTCTCGCCCAGGTGCTCCAGCATCTGCGCGCCGGTCCAGAAGGTGGCGATGGGGTTGGCGATGCCCTTGCCGGCGATGTCGAAGGCCGAGCCGTGGATCGGCTCGAACATCGAGGGGAAGCGGCGCACCCGGCGCGAGCACTATGCCGGCCCGTGGCTGCCCGAGCCGGTGCGGGGCGCGGCGGCCGCTGCTGCATCTGGGTCGGATCAACAACCTGCCAGGCTATGCGACGCTGGCGGCCGATGGGCTGCCGCAGGTCACGGCGCTCGAAGGGGGGGAGACTGGCGAAGCGGGGGCGGCGATGCCACTTGTGCCGCCGGACGCATTCCGGAGGACCCGCATGCCCGCACCGCAGCCCGAGGCCATCATCGACACCGGCGCCGCCGCCCATCTCACGCCCGAGCAGCGCGAGGCGCTGGAGGCCGCCGCCTTCCGCAAGCTGGTGGCGCATCTGCGGAGCCGGACGGATGTGCAGAACATCGACCTGATGAACCTCGCCGGCTTCTGCCGCAACTGCATGTCGCGCTGGTACCGCGAGGCCGCCGCCGACCGGGGCATCGCCATGGAGGACCCGGCGGCGCGCGAGGCGATCTACGGCATGCCCTACAAGGAATGGCAGGCGAAGCACCAGCGCGAGGCGACGGCGGAACAGAAGGCCGCCTTCGCCGCCGCCAATCCCGGCCACTGAGGGCAGGGGAGTAACGCGACGGGAATGTCCGCCGTTCTCGCGAGCCTCTGGCTGCCCTTCCGGCAACTGGGCGACCCCGGCTTCCGGGGGCCGCTGTGGAAGGGGCTGCTGGGCGCCGTCCTGAGCTTCGGCCTGCTGGTCTGGCTGGCCGACTGGGGGCTGTCCGCCCTGGCCGGCATGGCCGCCGGGGGGCAGGGCTGGATCGCCACCCTGGCCGGGGTGCTGGGCGGGCTGCTGGTGCTCTTCTCGGCCATCTGGCTCTTCGTGCCGATCATGCTGGCCATCGCCGGCTTCTTCACGGACCAGGTGGCGGAGGCGGTGGAGCGCCGCTTCTACCCCTGGCTGCCGCCGCCCTCCGGCGGCGCCTCCCTGGCGGCGCAGGCGCGCTACAACCTGCGCCTGACGCTGCAGGTGCTGCTGCTGAACCTCGTCCTGCTGCCGCTGGCCTTCGCCCTGCCGGTGGTGGGGGCGGCGCTGCTCTGGGTGGTGGCCGCCATCGCCCTGGGCAACGGGCTCTTCGAGGGGGTGGCGCAGCGGCGCATGCCCGTGCCCGCCGCGCGGCTGTTGCGCCGCCGCCGCCGGGTGCAGGTCTTCCTGCTGGGCGGCATCCTCGCCGCCCTGGCGGTGGTGCCGGTGGCGAACCTGCTGGTGCCGATCCTCGGCACCGCCGCCATGACGCACCTGCTCCACCGGGGGCAGGATACGCTGCCGCCAGCGGAACGGGCGGTGCCGGCCCGCGCGGGCTGAAGGCGCCGGGGCGCCTCGCCCGGCGGCCTCAGCCCGCCAGCGGCGCCTCGCCGCTGCGCAGGATGGCCTCGACGATGCTCTGCACCTCGTAGGCTTCCTCCAGCGTCGCCAGATGATGCGCCTCGCCACGGGTCATGCGCGCCACGCCGTCGAGCTGGCGTTGCAGCGTCAACGGGCGTGCCTTCTCATGCGGCATGGCGGAGGGATCGCCCTGCCAGCCGCCGGCCGCGTCGCGGCGTTCCGCCAGCGCCCAGTTCCGCAGCCGCACGGCGCCCGAACGGCCGGTGGCGGTGAAGCTGTTCGCCTCGTCCTCCGCGACCCGCCCGACCGAGCCGGTCAGGCTGAGCGGCAGGCCCCCGGCGGTGAGCCGGGCCTCGATGGCGCGCTCGCTGCGCCCCGCCTCGGGGAAGAGCGCCCGGGCCTGGAGCAGCACCAGCGGGCCGAAGAGGCGCCGCGCCAGGAACAGGAAATGCGACACGACCTCCCGCGTGAAGCCGCCCTGGGCGGGGCCGTCGAGCCAGCCGGCGGCGGCATGCTGCCAGCCCCGCGGCCAGCGGGCGAAATCGGCGGTGATGGCCAGGCTCTCCGCCTGTCCGATGACGCCGCCGTCCAGCCATTCGCGCAGCCGCTCCACCGTGGGGGAGGAAGCGAAGGGGAAGTTGACGGCGGCCCGGGCTCCCCGCGCCTCCCGCAGGAAGCGGCCGGCATCGGCCACATCCACCGCCAGGGGCTTCTCGCAGAACAGCGCCTTGCCGGCCTTCAGCGCGGCGCGGGCATGCGGCAGGTGGGTGGCGGGGGGCGAGGCGACATAGACGCAATCCGCACTCTCGATCACCGCGGCGGCGGAGGGCTGGAAGGGCGTGCCGGGCAGCTCCGCCCCGAGGCGTGCGACCGCCTCCGGCGCCGGGTCCCAGAGCCCCGTGACCAGGACCCGGTCCTGCCCGGCGGCGGCGCGCAACAGGCGCTCTCCCATGATCCCCGCCCCGATGATGCCCAGCCGCACCGTTCCGGTGCCGGGGGGAACGATCTCCGCTTCGCTCATCCTCGCTGCCTGCTCCATGTTCCCGGCGGAACCTACAGCGGCCGGTGAGGCTGCCAATGGGGCCGGCGCGGATTCGGGCGGGGCCATGCGGCGGGCGGCGGGCTGCCAGACGGCGCGGCCCGGCACGGCGTGTTGGCGCGGCTGTTCCCGGCGGCTATACCCGGCGCCTTTCGGGGATGAACATATGTCGGACGTGACCGATCAGGACCAGGAGCAGGACACCGATGTCGGCGGCATCGCCGCGGACCGTCTGCGCTCCATCATCGAGCGGGTGGAGCGGCTGGAGGAGGAGCGCAAGGCGCTGGCCGACGACATCAAGGACATCTTCGGCGAGGCGAAGTCCGCGGGTTTCGACGTCAAGGTGATCCGGCAGATCATCCGCCAGCGCAAGCAGGAGCCCGCCGAGGTGGAGGAGCAGGAGACCCTGCTCGACCTCTACCGCCGCGCGCTCGGCATGTGAGGCGCCGCGCGTGGCGCCAGAGGAGCCGGGGCAGGGGGGACGAAGCGGGAAGCTGATCCCGGTCAATGCCCGGCTGGCGCTGCGCGAGGACGAGATCACGGAAAGCTTCGTCCGTGCCTCCGGGCCGGGCGGGCAGAACGTGAACAAGGTCTCCACCGCCGTCCGCCTCAGCTTCGACCTGCGCAACTCGCCCTCGCTGCCCCCGGCGGTGAAGGCGCGGGCGGCCCGGCTCGCCGGGCACAGGCTGACCTCGGAGGGCGTGGTGGTGATCGCCGCGCAGCGCTTCCGCTCGCTGGAGCGGAACCGCGAGGATGCGCTGGAACGCCTGCTGGAGCTGCTGCGCGAAGCGGCGGTGCCCCCCGTGCCGCGCATCGCCACCCGCGTGCCGAAGGGGGAGAAGCGGCGCCGGGTGGAGGGCAAGGTCCGGCGCGGCGAGATCAAGCGGATGCGCGGGAAGCCGGTGGGAGATTAGGACGGGGGGATTAGGACGGGCCGGCACCGTTCCGGCGCCTGCTACGTCAGCAGGCTGGCGGGCCGCGTGCGGCGCCGCCCGGGAATGCGCGCCAGTTCGGCGCAGGCCCGCTCCACCAGTTGCGGCACCGGCATCTCCGACCGCAGCCGCAGAACAGGGCAGGGCAGCCCGGCCAGCCAGCCCTCGTGCAGGGCGCGGGAGCGGATTTCCGGCCCCGCCGTATCGTAGCTCTCGGCCCAGGCCAGGAAGGCGGCGCTGGCCTCGGCCATGTCGCCGCCCGGACGGATGCGGGCGCCGTGGCGCGCTTCCTCCCGCGCCAGGAGGCGCCGCATCCGTTCCGCCGGATCGAGGCTCAGGAAGACGACCAGGTCGAAGCGGGGCACGAGGCTTTTGCCCCAGGAGATCATGGAGCCGCTCAGCACCCAGCCCGCGGCATCGTCCAGCGCCTGCTCCAGCAGGGCGAGCCGCTCCGGCACCGGCCGCTTGGTGGTGAAGGGCGGGTCCGTCCGCCGCCAGTAATAGAGGTCGGTATCCTCATGCGGGCAGCCGAGGCGCTTCGCCAGGGCCGCGCCCAGGGTCGTCGTGCCGCTGCCGGATGCGCCGAGGATGTGGATCCGGTGACTCAATACAGCGCCTCCACCAGCGGGGCATGCTGCTGCAGCACGATCCGGCGGCGGACCTTCATGGTCGGCGTCATCAGCCCGTTCTCGACGGTGAAGGGCTCCACCACCCGCCAGCGGCGGATGCGCTCGATGCCGGACAGGCGCCTGTTCACCCGGTCCACCGCGGGGCCGACCCGGTCCTCCGCGCCATCCGCCGGCACCAGCAGCGCCACCACGCCCGGACGGCCCTCTCCGGCGATCACGGCCTGGGCGATCTCCGGTTCCCCCATCAGCAGCCCCTCGATCTTGGCGGGGCTCACCATGTCACCTCCCAGGGTTTTGATGAAGTCCCGCTTGCGATCGCTGATCACGATATGGCCGGCCGAGTCGATCTCCCCGATATCGCCGGTGTGCAGCCAGCCGCCTTCCAGCGCCGCCTCGGTCGCCTCGGGCGCGTTCCAGTAGCCGTCCATCACCAGCTCCCCCCGCAGCAGGAGTTCGCCATCCTCGGCGATCCGCGTCTCGACGCCCGGCAGGGGGGCGCCGACACTGTCGCGGCGGTTGTCCCAGGGCAGGTTGACGCTGACCACCGGACCCGCCTCCGTCTGGCCATAGCCCTGCAGCACGGTGACGCCGAGCGCCAGGAAGAAGCCGGACAGTTCCGGATCGAGCCGCGCGCCGCCGGACACCAGCGCCACAAGCCGCCGGCCGAAGCGGGCGCGCAGCTTGCGCCGCACCAGCCGGTCCAGCGCCGCGTCCTCGATCCGCTCCAGCAGGGACAGGGGCGGCCCGTCCATCCGCCGCAGGCCGAGGGCGAGGGCGCGGTGGAACAGGCGCTGCTTCCAGGCGGGCTCCTTGTCGAGCTGGGCCAGGATGCGGTGGCGCAGCACCTGGAACAGGCGCGGCACCGCCGTCACCAGGGCGGGCTCGATCTCGGTGAACTCGGCGGCCAGCCGGTCGGCGCCGCGGCTGTAGACCACCTCCATGCCGAGCGAGGGCAGCAGGAAGTTGCCCACCGTATGCTCATAGGCATGGGAGAGGGGGAGGAAGGAGAGGTAGCGCTCCCCGTCGAGCTTCAGCCGCGCCACCACCTCCGCCAGCCCGGCCTGGTTCGCCAGCATGGCCCGGTGCGGCAGCATCACGCCGCGTGGCTGCCCGCCGGTGCCGGAGGTATAGACAAGGCAGGCCAGCCGCCCGGGCGGGATCTGCGCCACCTCCGCCACCAGCATGGCGAGGTCGCCCGGGTCGGCGGTCAGCGCCTGCCAGGACAGGGTTCCGGGTGCCTCCTCCATGCAGACGAGCAGGTCGAGCCCCGGATCGTTGCCGCCCTGTCCGCCCTGGGCCAGCCGTGCCGCCCCGGCCAGTTTCGCGGCCAGATCGGCTGTGGAAGCGATGGC
The DNA here is from genome assembly GCF_023078375.1 of Roseomonas gilardii subsp. gilardii. Lineage (NCBI taxonomy): Bacteria > Pseudomonadati > Pseudomonadota > Alphaproteobacteria > Acetobacterales > Roseomonadaceae > Roseomonas > Roseomonas gilardii. The sequence continues at coordinate 2,447,345 of NZ_CP095554.1, forward strand.
CACCCGGGCGCCGCAGTCGCGCAGGATATGGGCGTGGTCGGCCACGGTGTTGGTGGTGTAGGTCGGCACGGTCACGGCGCCGATGGCCATGATGGCGGTGTCGGCGATGGGGAATTCCGGCCGGTTCTCGCTGACCAGCAGCACGCGGTCGCCCGGCATCACCCCGCGGGCGCGCAGCCCGGCGGCGGTGGCGGCCACCGCCTGGGCGAAGCCGGCCCAGCTGATCCGTCGCCATTCCGCGGCCGATCCGTCCCGGACCCAGTGGCGCAGCATCGGGCGGTCGCGCCAGCGCGCGGCCAGGCCCAGCAGCATGCCGGGGAGGCTCTCCCAGCGTTCCGTCATTCCGCGCTTCCCCCTATCGTCATCGCCCGCCTGTCTTGGTGGGAGGCGGGGTGGTCATATATCCAGGCCGTTCCACTCCTCCCGCGAGGCGCACGCATTTCCATGTTTCGACCGACCTGCCTAGCCGACTCCTTCCGCCATGGCCGCGCCACCCTCGACATCTCCGGCCGCGCCGGGGGCGGCGGGGGCGAGGCCCTGCCGGAATGGGATCTGTCGGACCTCTATGCGGGGATCGAGGACCCGAAGCTCAACGCCGATCTCGGCCATGCGGAGGCGGAGGCCCGGGCGCTGGAGGCGGAGGCCGCCGGAAAGCTCGCGGACCTGTCCGGCGACGCCCTGGCCGGAGCGATCCGGCGCTATGAGGCGGTGGAGGAGATCCTGGGCCGGGTGCTGTCCTTCGCCCAGCTCCTCTTCGCGGGCGATGCCACGAAGCCGGAACATGGCCGCTTCTACCAGACCATGCAGGAGCGGGCGACCGACATCAGCAGTCACCTGCTCTTCCTGACGCTGGAGCTGAACCGGCTGGAGGATTCCGTGCTGGAGGCCAAGTTGGCGGAATCCGCTGGCCTGGCCGCCTGGCGCCCCTGGCTGCGCGACCTGCGGGTGTTCCGCCCGCACCAGCTTTCCGACGAGCTGGAGAAGCTGCTGCACGAGAAGGAGGTGACCGGCCGCTCCGCCTGGAACCGCCTCTTCGACGAGACCGTCGCCGCCATGAAGGTCCGCGTGGGGGCGGAGGACCTGACCGTCTCCTCGGCGCTGAACAAGCTCTCCGACAAGGACCGTGCGGTGCGCGAGGCGGCGGCCAAGGGGGTCTCGGCGGCCTTCGCCGAGCGTGCCCCGCTCTTCTCGCTGATCACCAACACCCTGGCCAAGGACAAGGAGATCATCGACAACTGGCGCCGCTACCCGCGCCCCGGTTCCTCCCGCAACCGCGCCAACATGGTCGAGGACGAGGTGGTGGACGCGCTGGTCTCCGCCGTGCGCGCCAGCTACCCCCGCCTGTCGCACCGCTACTACGCCATGAAGGCGAAATGGCTGGGGCTGGAGAAGCTGCAGCACTGGGACCGCAACGCGCCGCTGCCCGACGAGGAAGACCGCACCATTCCCTGGTCCGAGGCCAAGGAGCGGGTCTTCGCCGCCTACAACGCCTTCTCCCCGGAGCTGGCGGCGATCGGCAGGCGCTTCTTCGACAACCCCTGGATCGACGTGCCGCCGCGCCCGGGCAAGGCGTCCGGCGCCTTCGCGCACCCGACCGTGCCCTCGGTGCATCCCTATCTGCTGCTGAACTACCATGGCAAGTCGCGCGACGTGATGACGCTGGCGCATGAGCTGGGGCATGGCGTGCACCAGATCCTGGCCTCGAAGCAGGGCTATCTGCGCTCCGGCACGCCGCTCACCCTGGCCGAGACGGCCAGCGTCTTCGGCGAGATGCTGACCTTCCGCGCCGTGCTGGATGCCGAGACCGACCCCACCCGCCGCCGCATGCTGCTGGCCGGCAAGGTGGAGGACATGCTGAACACGGTGGTGCGGCAGATCGCCTTCTACACCTTCGAATCCCGCCTGCACGAGGCACGTCGGAAGGGCGAGCTGTCCTCCGGGCAGATCGGCGAGATCTGGATGAGCGTGCAGGGCGAGAGCCTCGGCCCGGCCTTCGAGTTCACGCCGGACTACAACGTGTACTGGGCCTATGTGCCGCATTTCGTGCACACGCCTTTCTACGTCTATGCCTATGCCTTCGGGGACTGCCTGGTGAACGCGCTCTACAGCGTCTATCAGTCCGGCGAGGTGCCGGGCTTCCAGGAGAAGTATCTCGACCTGCTGCGCGCCGGCGGCACGCTGCGGCACAAGGAACTGCTGGCGCCCTTTGGCCTCGACGCTTCCGACCCGGGCTTCTGGAACAAGGGCCTCGACGTGATCGACGGCTTCATCACCGAGCTGGAACAGCCGGCCGTCAAGAGGACCGCATGAGCGACACCAGACGCGGCAACAGCCTGTTCGGCGAGATCCGTCGCATGGCGCGCACCTCCGGCGCCGTGGGCGGCATCGCTGCCCGCGTGGCGGGGGAGCGCTATCTCGGGCTGAAGACCGACAAGTCCGCGCATGCCGAGGACCTGCGGGCGGTGCTGGGCGGGCTGAAGGGCCCGATGATGAAGGTGGCGCAGCTTCTCTCCACCATCCCCGACGCGCTGCCCGAGGAATATGCGCGGGAACTGTCGCAGCTCCAGTCCAACGCCCCGCCGATGGGCTGGCCCTTCGTGCGGCGGCGCATGTCCACCGAGCTGGGCCCGGCCTGGCAGTCGCGCTTCTCCGCCTTCGGCCAGGAAGCGGCGGCGGCGGCCTCGCTGGGGCAGGTGCACCGCGCCACCCTGCTGGACGGGCGGGAGGTGGCCTGCAAGCTGCAATATCCGGACATGCCGAGCGTGGTGGAGGCCGACCTGCGGCAGCTCCGCCTCGCCATGGGCATCTACGCGCGCATGGATAGCTCGATCCAGAGCGACGACGTCTATGCCGAGCTGAGCGAGCGCCTGCGCGAGGAGCTCGACTACGAGCGCGAGGCCGCCCATATGCGGCTCTACCGCCTGATGCTGGCGGGCGAGCCGGAGATCCGCGTGCCGGAGCCGGTGCCGGAGCTGACGACCAAGCGGCTGCTGACCATGACCTGGCTCGACGGCCGCGCGATCCAGTCGCGCATCGAGGAGAACCCGCCGCAGGAGGAGCGCGACGCCTATGCGCGGGTGTTGTTCCGCGCCTGGTACGTGCCCTTCTACCACTACGGCGTGATCCATGGGGACCCGCACCTGGGCAACTACCAGATCCGGTCCGACCTGCACGGGATCAACCTGCTCGACTTCGGCACCATCCGCGTCTTCCCGCCGCGCTTCGTCACCGCCGTGGTGCGACTCTACGAGGCGGTGCGCGATGGCGACGACGAGAAGGCCATCCATGCCTTCGAGGCCTGGGGCTTCCGCAACCTGCCGCGGGAGACCTGGGAGGTGCTGATGAAATGGGCGCGCTTCCTGCACGAGCCGCTGATCGACGACCGGGTCCGCCCGATCTCCGAGACCCAGGACCCGCAATTCGGGCGCAAGGTGGCGGAGGAGGTGCATGCCGGGCTGAAGAAGACCGGCGGCGTGCGGCCGCCGCGGGAATTCGTGCTGATGGACCGTTCCACGGTCGGCCTGGGCAGCGCCTTCCTGCGGCTCAAGGCGCGGCAGAACTGGCACCGGCTCTTCGAGGAACTGATCGCCGGCTATGACGAGGAGGCCCTCGCGGCGCGGCAGGCCGAGGCGCTGCGCCAGGCGGAGGTGCCGACTTCGGACTGAAGGCCGCTCCGAATCCGAGGTCCCGCCGCCCTTTCCGGTGGCGGGACCGCCGCCCCATGACGGGATTCCCCGTGGGGCCGGGCCGAAAACCTCCCTAAATTCGCGATGCGTGCCCTTGCGGCCCTTCCGGCGCCCGGTGATCGTGACCGGGCTGAAACGGAAACCCGGAGGGAAGCCTGCATGCGCTTGGCCGTGCTGAAGGAGAGACGTGCCACGGAGGCACGGGTGGCGGCGACGCCCGAGACGGTGAAGAAGCTGATCGGGCTTGGCCTGGTCGTGGCGGTGGAGAAGGGCGCCGGCCTGTCCGCCGGCATTCCCGACGCGGCCTATGCCGAGGCGGGGGCGGAGGTCGCGCCCGATGCTGCCGCGGCGCTGGCCGGGGCAGGCATCGTGCTCAAGGTCCGCGCGCCGCTGGCGGCGGGCGAGGGGGAACTGGACGAGATCGCCCTGATCCCCGAGGGCGCGGTGCTGATCGGCACGCTGGAAGCGGCCTCCGCGCCGGAACGCAACCAGGCCTATGCGGCACGCCACATCACCGCCTGCGCCATGGAACTGGCCCCGCGCATCACCCGGGCGCAGAGCATGGACGTGCTCTCCTCCCAGGCGAACCTCGCCGGCTACCGCGCGGTGATCGAGGCGGCCTCGGCCTTCGACCGGGGCTTCCCCATGCTGATGACGGCGGCGGGCACCATCCCGGCGGCGAATGTGCTGGTGCTGGGCGCGGGCGTGGCGGGGCTGCAGGCCATCGCCACGGCCCGGCGCCTGGGCGGGCGGGTCTCGGCCTCCGACGTGCGTCCGGCGGCGAAGGAGGAGATCAAGTCCCTCGGCGCCAGCTTCGTCGGCGTGGAGGATGAGGAAAGCGCCGCCGCCCAGACCGCCGGCGGCTATGCCAAGGCGATGAGCCCCGAATACCTGCGCAAGCAGGCCGAGGTCGTGGCCACCGCCGCCGCCAAGGCGGATATCGTGATCTGCACCGCGCTGGTGCAGGGCCGCAAGGCGCCCGTCCTGCTCACCGAGGCCATGGTCGCCGGCATGAAGCCGGGCTCGGTGGTGGTGGACATCGCCGCCGAGGCCGGCGGCAACTGCGCCGCGACCGTGCCGGGGGAGGCCGTGACCACGGAGAACGGGGTGAAGGTGCTGGGCTGGCGCAACTGGCCCGCCCGCATCCCGGCGGCGGCGAGCAGCCTCTATGCCCGCAACCTGCTGACCTTCCTGACCACCTTCTGGGACAAGGAGGCCGGGATGCCGAGACTGCCGGAGGAGGACGAGATCGTGCGCGGGGTGCTGCTGACCCGTGGCGGCGCGGTCGTCCATCCGCAATTCCAGAACAGCTGAGGGGGACATCCGATGAACCCGAACGAGACCGTCCCAGGGGCTGCTCAGGCCCTGGCGGGCCGGGCCGAGGCCCTGGCGGCCCAGGCGCTGGACCTCGCCCGCCAGGCGAGGCTGGCGGCGGAGCAGCATGCTCCCCTGGCCATGGAGCAGGTCGCCCATGGCGCCGCCGTGGTGGAGCCTTTCCTGCTGCTGCTGACGATCTTCCTGCTGGCCTGCTTCGTCGGCTACCACGTCGTGTGGAACGTGACGCCGGCGCTGCATTCGCCGCTGATGGGCGTCACCAACGCCATCTCCTCGGTGATCGTGGTGGGCGCCATCCTGGCCACGGGCCTGGGCGATTCCATCGCCGCCAAGGTCTTCGGCTTCCTGGCCGTGACACTGGCCAGCGTGAACATCTTCGGTGGCTTCCTGGTCACGCGCCGGATGCTCGCGATGTTCAAGCGGAAGGGCTGAGGGCATGTCGCACACCCTCTCCACGCTCGCCTATCTCGTCGCCGCCGTCCTGTTCATCCTGGCGCTGCGCGGCCTGAGCCACCCGGAAACCAGCCGGCGCGGCAACCTCTTCGGCATGATCGGCATGGGCATCGCGGTGGTCGCGACGCTGGCACAGCCCGGCATGTCGGGCGGCGGCATCACCATCGTGCTGGCCGGCCTCGTGATCGGCGGCGGCATCGGCGCCTACCTGGCCAACCGCATCCAGATGACGGCGCTGCCGCAGCTCGTCGCGGCCTTCCACTCGCTGGTGGGCCTCGCCGCCGTCTGCGTCGCGGCCGCCGCCTTCTACGCGCCGCAGAGCTTCGGCATCGGCGTGCCGGGCGACATCCATGCCCAGTCGCTGGTGGAGATGTCGCTGGGCCTCGCCATCGGCGCCATCACCTTCTCCGGCTCCGTCATCGCCTTCGCCAAGCTGCAGGGGCTGATGAGCGGCGCGCCGATCCTGTTCAAGGGGCAGCACTGGCTGAACCTGGCGCTCGGCATCCTGCTGCTGATCCTGGTGATCGGCTTCGTGGCCAGCGGCAACGCGGCGCTGTTCTGGCTGATCGCGATCCTCTCCTTCGCGCTCGGCTTCCTGCTGATCATCCCGATCGGCGGCGCGGACATGCCGGTCGTGGTGTCCATGCTGAACAGCTATTCCGGCTGGGCGGCGGCGGGCATCGGCTTCACCGTCGGCAACCTGCTGCTGATCATCACCGGCGCGCTGGTCGGCGCCTCGGGCGCGATCCTGTCCTACATCATGTGCAAGGGCATGAACCGCTCGATCATCAACGTGCTGCTGGGCGGCTTCGGCTCCGATTCCGGGGCGGTCACCGCCAGCGGTGGGGCGGCGCAGCCGGCGCGGCCGGTGAAGTCCGGTTCCCCGGAGGATGCCGCCTACATCATGAAGAATGCCGGCAAGATCATCATCGTGCCCGGCTATGGCATGGCGGTGGCGCAGGCGCAGCAGGTGCTGCGGGAGATGGCGGACCTGCTGAAGAAGGAAGGCGCCACGGTGGAATACGCCATCCACCCGGTGGCGGGGCGCATGCCCGGCCACATGAACGTGCTGCTGGCCGAGGCCAACGTGCCCTATGACGACGTGAAGGAACTGGAGGAGATCAACCCCGAATTCGCCGAGGCCGACGTGGCCTATGTGATCGGGGCGAACGACGTGACCAACCCGGCGGCCAAGACGGACAAGTCCTCGGCGATCTACGGCATGCCGATCCTGGATGTGGAGCGTGCGAAGACGGTGTTCTTCATCAAGCGCGGCATGTCCAGCGGCTATGCCGGGGTGGAGAACGAACTCTTCTTCCGCGACAACACCATGATGCTCTTCGGCGACGCCAAGAAGGTGACGCAGGAGATTGTGCAGGCCTTGCAGAAGTAGCATTGCCCGCGGCCCGGGGGCGGCCATGCTGTCCCCGGAAGCCCGCGGCAGGCGGATCATCCGCCGCCTCGCGGCCAGGGACGCCCGGAACGGGCACCCCCAAACTGAAAAACCGCGGTCTGCGGGGATGAGCCCGCACCGCGGTGTTTCAAACGGCTCTCTGGCACCCTTCCCGCAGGAAGGGGAGAGGGCTCAGAAGCCCTCGCGCTCCAGGCGCTTGCGCTCGACCTTGCGGGCGCGGCGAACGGCCTCGGCGGCCTCGCGGGCGCGGCGCTCGGACGGCTTCTCGTAGTGCCGGCGGAGCTTCATCTCGCGGAAGACGCCCTCGCGCTGGAGCTTCTTCTTCAGGGCCTTCAGGGCCTGGTCAACATTGTTATCCCGAACGACGACCTGCACGCGGCTCGGTCCTCCTGTTGCAAAAAGGGTGATAAAAGACGTGCCGAACCACAGGCGCTGCCGCCCGATCCTCGGGAGCGGCGCCGATAGCACGTCCGCCGCCTGCAAGGAAGCCCTTCCAGTCGGCACCGGGCATCCCAGATGGGGTTTCCGTTTCTCTTTATCCAGGGACCAGTCGATGGCCATCCTCAAGATCGCGCGAATGGGCCATCCGGTGCTGCTGCGGCGTGCCGAGCCCGTCGCCGACCCGCGTGACCCAGAGATCCGCCGCCTGGCGGAAGACATGGTGGAAACCATGCTCGATGCCGGGGGCATCGGACTCGCCGCGCCGCAGGTGCATATGCCGCTGCGCCTCTTCGTCGTGCGGGAATGGGAGGGCGGCCGCGCCCTGATCAACCCCGAACTGGAACTGCTGGGCGAGGAGGTCGAGAGCGGCTGGGAAGGCTGCCTCTCCATTCCCGGCCTGCGCGGCTGCGTGCCGCGCGCGAAGCGGCTGCGCTGGCGGGCGCTGGACCTGGAGGGGCGGGAGATCGGCGGCGAGGCCGAGGGCATGAGCGCCCGCGTCCTGCAGCACGAATACGACCATCTGGAGGGCACGCTCTACACCATGCGCATGCCCGACCTGTCGCTGCTGGGCTTCGAGCAGGAACTCGCCCGTGCCGCCGCCGAGCGGCGGAAGGCGGAAGAGTCGGAGCACGCCTCGTGATCGCCTGCCTGCCGCCCCCACCCCGGATCGCGCCGCCGGAGCGCAGCCCGGAGCGGGATGCGCTGCTGCGGGCGAGCCTGCCGCATGTGCCGCGCCTCGGCTGGAGCATGGCGGCCCTGCGTGCCGGCGCCGCATCGGCCGGACAGCCGCCGGAACTCGTGGAATCGCTGTTTCCGGGCGGCGTGGCCGGGGCGCTCGAAGCCTGGTGCGACCTGGCGGACCGGGAGATGGCCGAGGCCGCCGACCTGGCCGGGCTGCGGACGCCACAGCGAATCCGTGCCTTGATCGCCACCCGGCTCCGTCTCGCCCGGCCCGACAAGGAGGCGGTGCGGCTGGCCCTGGCGCAGCAGGCGCTGCCCTGGAATGCCCGCCTCGCCGCCAGGACCCTGGCGCGGACCGTCAGCGCGATCTGGGAGGCCGCGGGTGACCGTTCCGACGACCTGTCCTGGTACACGCGGCGCGCGACGCTGGCGGGGCTCTATGGCAGCGTCCTGGCCTACTGGATGGGCGACCCCTCGGAGGACGATGCCGCGACGCTGGCCTTCCTGGACCGGCAGCTCGCGCGCCTCGCCCGGGTGCAGAAGCCGCGTCCGAGATGGGGGAAGGTTGCCTGACGCTTCTGCCATGGCATTTCGGCAACGAAGCGCAAGCCATTGCTCTCCCTTGATCCAGCTACCCGAAAATCTCTCCTGTGCAGGGCGGCTGGCGACCAGTATAGGGCGGTGTGGGGGCAGGGGGTGCCCTCGTCATTCTTGATCGGAGAACCCGGCTGCGATGAAGCCGTCTCGCTTTCTGCTCGCCGGCCTGGCAGCGGCCTTCGCCGGCGCCGCCACGCCCGCCCTTGCCCAGTCCTGCATCCAGCCGTCCGAGAAGGCGGCCTTTGATGTGCGTGCCCTTCAGAGCCAGCTCATGGTCGTGGCGCTGACCTGCAAGCACGAGGACGTCTATAACGAGTTCGTGAAGCGCTATAACACGCAGCTTCACGGCGCCTACAAGACCATCGACGCCAGCTACCGCCGCGCCGGTGGCCAGAAGGCGCTGGACAGCTACATCACCTCCCTGGCGAACGTGCAGTCGCAGGAAGGCATCCGGATGGGCTCGCGCTTCTGCCAGAACAGCGCCGACCTCATCAAGACCGCCCTGGAAGCGCCGAGTGACGTGACGGCCCTGTCGCGCCTCGCCGTGGCGAACAACCTGGCCAACCCGCATGGCCGGGCGGAATGCGCCACCACGACCGCGGCGGTGACCCGTACGGCGGCGCCGAGCAAGCCGCAGGTCCGCAAGGTGTCCGCCACCACCACCAAGAAGCGCTGAAACCTGGAGGCACCCCGGGGGGGCGGGGGCCATCGGGACAGAGTTCGCGAAAAGGGCGCCTTCGGGCGCCCTTTTTCATGTCTGCCGCCTGGAGAGGCGGGACGGCAATCTCGCCTTCCACAACCACAAAGAAGAAGGGCCGGTCCTCGCGGACCGGCCCCCTTCCTGAAGCGGCGTATGGAGTGTCCGCGCGATCAGCGCAGGACGATCTCCACGCGGCGGTTCTGCGGCTCGCGCACGCCATCGGCGGTCGGCACCAGCGGACGGCTCTCGCCGAAAGCCTCGACCGTGATCTCCGAACGCTGCACGCCGTTGCGCACCAGCTCGGCGGCCACGGCGTCGGCGCGGCGGCGCGACAGGCCCATGTTGTACTGCGGCGTGCCGGAGCGGTCGGCGTGGCCGGCCACCTCGATGCGGGTCGAACCCGTGCTGCGCGCGTTCTGCGCCGCCTCGGCGATGATCTGCCGGGCGCGGTCCGTCAGGTTGTAACGGTCCCAATCGAAGAACACGAGGTAGGTGCGGGCCACGGCCTGCGGCGGCGCGACCGGGGCAACGGCCGGCGGCGGCGGGGTCGGCGTGTTGAAGGCGTAGCGCAGACCGAAGAAGGCCGAGTGGTTGAAGTTGTCGAACTCGGTCTTCGAGTGCGCCACCACCGTGCGGGTGCCGTTGGCGGCCACGCTCTGGATCTCGGTGTCGAACTGCGGCTGCAGCGTGCCCAGGAAGCGGTATTCCGCCGTGAAGGACAGGCCCGGCACGGACGGGATCGGGAAGGCGAGGCCGGCGATGCCCTGATAGGCGAACTGGCCGTTGGTGTCGTCGATCACCAGACGGGCGTTCGGGCCATAGCGGCCGGTCGCGTTGTCCATCTGCACCCACTGATAGCCCACGCCGGCGCCGATATAGGGCACGACCGGGGTGAACTGCGGGATGAAGCTCGGCAGGGCGAAGTCATAGAGGACATTGCCCATGGCGCCATAGGTGCGCTGCTTGCCGCCGATCGCGTAGCCGCGCGTGCCGAAGGCGCTGATGTTGTCGATGTCATTCTCGCGGTAGCTGCCCTCGGCCTCGAGGCGCAGGCCGTTGCCGAAGCCCCAGCCGATGCTGGCCACACCGCCCCAGCCCAGCTCGTACTTCGCCTTCAGGCTGTTGTTCGGCAGCCCCAGGCGAACCAGGGTGGAGGAGTCGGAGTTGACGTTGTTGTTGGTGCTCTGCACCCAGTTCGCGCCAGCGCCGCCACCGACATACAGGCCGGTGATCGGCTGCGCCTGGGCGGCCAGCGGCAGCGACAGGATCGTCGCGGCCATCAGTGCCTTGCGAAGGCTCATCATAAATTCTCCCTCGATCCCATCAGGGCATCGCAACCGCAGACCTCTGAGGAAGAGCCCCCCTCGATTCACGCTGCGGCGTCACCGGGAGATAGCACTGGCTTTCCCGGAAAGCATCCGCCTGCGTCTCGTTTCTGCATCACTGTGGCGGCGATGCCACGAGCGTTCCGCCCGCGAAAGCCTCGCCCAGCCTGCTCCGATGGGCATGCTTCCCATGCCCATCGGGCTCAGATGCGGCGAAGGAGACCCGCCTCGTCCGTCTCCGCCAGGGTGCCGAGCGGCAGGAGGAGATTGGCATGGCCCATCTTCCGGCCGGGGCGCGGCGCGCCCTTGCCATAGAGCTGCCCGACCACGCCCGGTGCGCCGAGGATCGAGGGCCAGCGCGCCATGCCCTCCGGGCCGATCAGGTTCCGCATCACCGCATCGGCATGGCGCGTGGTGCTGCCGAGGGGCAGGCCGGCGACGGCGCGGGCCTGCTGCTCGAACTGTCCGGCGATGCAGGCTTCCGGCGTCCAGTGGCCGGAATTGTGCGGGCGCGGGGCGATCTCGTTGCCCAGCAGGGTGCCGTCCTCCATCAGGAAGAACTCCACCGCCGCCACGCCGACGAGGTCGAGCGCCTCCGCCACCCGCGCGACATGGCGCCGCGCCTGTTCCGCCACCGCCGCCGGGATGCGGGCGGGGGCGAAGGAAAGGTCGAGGATGTGGTGGGCGTGGCGGTTCTCGGCCACGTCATAGGTCGCCACAGTGCCGTCCAGGCCGCGCGCGGCGATGGCCGACACTTCCAGCACGAAGGGAACGAAGGCTTCCAGGATCAGCGGGCGGGGGAAAGCCGCTCCCAGGCCGCGTCGAGATCGGCGGCCTCCCGCAGCACGGCCTGCCCGCGGCCGTCATAGCCCAGGCGCGTGGTCTTCAGCACGGCGGGCAGCCCGAGCTCCGCCACGGCGGCCGTCAGGTCCTCGCGGCTGTGCACCGCGCGCCAGGGTGCGACGGGAACGCCCGCCCCGGCCAGGAAGGTCTTCTCCTGCAGGCGGTCCTGGCAGACGAACAGGGCGCGGCGCCCGGGGCGGCAGGGCACGACGGCCTCCAGCGCGTCCAGCGAGGCGACGGGCACGTTCTCGAACTCGAAGGTGACGACATCCACGGCGCGCCCGAAACGCTCCAGCGCCGCGACATCCTCATAGGGTGCGACGGTGCGGGCGGCGGCGACCTGCATGCCGGGGGAGTCCTCCTCCGGCGCATAGACATGGCAGCAGTAGCCGAGGCGGGCCGCCGCCATGGCGGTCATGCGGCCGAGCTGCCCGCCGCCCAGGATGCCGATCGTGGCGCCCGGGGGGAGGGGGCGGTGCTCAAGCGGGATTCTCCGGTACGGATTCGGTCTGGGCACGGCGATGCGCCGCCAGCCGCTCCGCCAGGGCCTGGTCGGTGCCGGCGAGGATGGCGGCCGCCAGCAGCCCCGCATTCACCGCCCCGGCGCGGCCGATGGCGAGCGTGCCGACAGGGATGCCGGCCGGCATCTGGACGATGGAAAGCAGCGAATCCATGCCCTTCAGCGCCTGGCTTTCCACGGGCACGCCGAGCACGGGCAGCGAGGTCATCGAGGCGGCCATGCCGGGCAGGTGCGCGGCCCCGCCGGCCCCGGCGACGATCACCCGCAGGCCACGGCCCGCGGCGCCCCGGGCATAGTCGTAGAGCCGGTCCGGGGTGCGGTGGGCGGACACCACGCGGGTCTCGTGCGGCACCTCCAGCGCGGTCAGGATCTCGGCGGCATGGCGCATCGTCTCCCAGTCGGAGCGGCTGCCCATGATGATCCCCACCAGCGGCGCCGCATCCTGCGGGCCGGGGGCGGGCATTCGGGGACTGGTCAGGGCGGCCTCCGTCACGCAATGATGTCCGGAAGAAGCTGGCTCTCCAGCCAGACGATTTCGTCCTTCAACTTCAACTTCCGTTTCTTGAGGCGCTGCATCTGGAGCTGGTCGCTGACGCCCAGTTCCATGCGCGTGATGACGGAGTCCAGGTCCCGGTGCTCGCTTCGGAGCTCGTGGAGGCGGCGAAGGAGGCTGTCGCGATCGGCGAGCATATGGGGCGACGGTTCCGGAAAGGGCTGCAACCCGAAGGGGTCCGCGCCCATAACATACAAGAGCGGCCCTGACAGCCGCTAATCGGGAGAAGGAACCAAGGCTCATGCAGACTGCCCCGCGCCTGCGTTCGCTGGAAGAACGTCACGCCGCGCTGGAAGCCAGGCTTGCCGCCGAAACCCACCGTCCCAAGCCCGATGAGGCGGAACTGACCCGCCTGAAGCTGGAGAAACTGCGCCTGAAAGAGGAGATGGAGCGCCTGCGCGGCGCGACGGGCTGAGGCCCGAGGGGGCATCGGGTGCCTGGGCGGGCGCCGATGCCTCCGCTCCTCCGCTCCCCATCGCGGGGAAGCATCCCGGTCCGGCCATGAGGGAAGGCGGGCACCATTCCGGTGCACCCCTCTTCGAACGCGCCCCCGCTGCCGGGCCGCGCGGGACGCAACCATGCGGGTGGCTGACCGGTTTTCCGGCGTGGAGGACCCGCCCCGATGCCCCTCGATGCCACCCGCCACCCAGGCTCCCATGAGGCGATCCCTGGCACCGCGGCGCCGGAACTGAGGCGGGCCGCCCGGTCGGCCGGGCTGCGCTACGTGACCGACGAAGCGCCGGGGATCACGCGGCGCCGCGCGGGGAGCGGCTTCGCCTACCGCGACCCGGACGGGCATCCCCTGCGCGACAAGGCGGAACTCGCCCGCATCCGCGCGCTCGCCATCCCGCCGGCCTATCGCGACGTCTGGATCTGCCCGCAGGCGAACGGGCATCTGCAGGCCACGGGCCGGGATGAGCGGGGCCGCAAGCAGTACCGCTATCATCCCGGCTGGCGGGAGGCACGGGACGCGGCGAAATACGGGCACATGCTGGAATTCGCCGCCTGCCTGCCGGAAATCCGGAAGCGGGTGGCGGCGGACATGGCCCGCCCGGGGCTGCCGCGGGAAAAGGTGCTGGCCACCGTGGTGCGGCTACTGGAGGAAACGCTGATCCGCGTCGGGAACGAGGACTACGCGGAGCAGAACGGCTCCTATGGCCTGACCACCCTGCGGCGCCGGCATGTCAGGCTGGGCGGCGACGAGATCCGCTTCGACTTCAAGGGCAAGAGCGGCAAGCGCTGGCAGCTCGGGTTGCGGGACCGCCGGATCGCGAAGGTGATCCGGGCCTGCCAGGACCTGCCGGGGCAGGAGCTCTTCGCCTATCGCGACGAGGCCGGGGAGGCGCATGCCATCCGGTCCGAGGATGTGAACGACTACCTCCGGGCGATCACCGGGCGCGACATCACGGCCAAGGATTTCCGCACCTGGGCGGGAACAGTGATGGCGGCGCTGGCCCTGCGGGAATTCGAGCGCTTCGACAGCCAGGCGGCGGGCCGACGCAACATCAGCGCGGCCATCGGACAGGTCGCCAGGCGCCTGGGCAACACGCCGGCCGTATGCCGGAAGTGCTATATCCACCCGGACCTGCTGGAAGGCTATCTCGCCGGCAGGCTGGCGCTGGAGATCCGGGAATCGCAGGAAGAGACCGGCGCGCTGCACCCGGAAGAGGTGGCGGTACTGGCACTGCTGACCCATCTCCGGAGCGGCCGGGCCGCGTAGCAGGGGCCTCCCGTGATCGGCGCCGGCCCGCCGGAAGGCGGTGCCTGACGGCACCAGCCTCCGAAACGAGGGGCTGGAGGACCGGAAGCCGGGCCTCAGTAATTCCCCTCGGCTTCGGCCTCGTCCTCGGCCAGCGGCATCACCACCGGGGGCGTGCCCGGAACGCGGTCGGCGGCGGCGGCCACGGCGGCATTCAGCTCCGACTGGGTGCAGAGGCCCAGGATCACCGGATCGCGCGGCTTGATGTTGGCGGAGTTCGCATGGGTGCGGTCCCGCACCTTGGAGATGGTCTCCTTGGTGGTGGCCAGCAGCTTCTCGATCTGCGTGTCGGTCAGCTCAGGGTGGTTGCGGAGCAGCCACAGGATGCCATCCGGCCGGTCGGTGCGCTTGGAGACGGGGATGTAGCGGGCGCCCTTGCCGCGCTTCTTGGGCACCGGGATCGGGCTGGCCAGCAGCTTCAGCCGGGCCTTCGGATCGGCCTCGCAGCGCACGATCTCGTCGCGCGTCAACTGGCCGTTGGCGACCGGGTCATAGCCCACGATGCCCTGCGCCACCTCGCCATCGGCGATCGCCTGCACCTCCAGCGGATGCATGCCGACGAAATCGGCCACCTGCTCGAAGGTGAGGGAGGTCTTGTCGATCAGCCACACGGCGGTGGCCTTGGGCATCAGGGGGCTGGACATCGGAGCGTAACCTCTGGACAGGGGCCTGGCCCCCGGGGAAGGAGCGTCGGGCAAAGAGCATCAGGGGGCCGCCATGGGAAAGGCCCCGTGAACGGGGTGGACCCATGAAGGGGCCGGGGGCCGCCCGCTGCGGCAGGTCGGCGCCTCCTATAGTGAGAGGCCCGGGCCGGGTCAAAACCCCGGCGAGCCAATCCCGATCAAAAGAGTCGGACAGGCGGAAGAGCCGCCATTCCGCGCCGCCAGGGGCGCCAGGACGAGCCTCCCCGGAAACAGGGAAAAGGGCCGGCGGATCGCTCCGCCAGCCCCATCATCCCAAGGCCCGGAAGAAGCGGACCCAGGGGGCATGCAAGGCCGGGGTCAGGCCGCCTTGGGCTGGCCCTCGCCCGATCTGTTCGCCACTTCCAGGGCGGCACGAGGCGCGGCCGTCCCGATGGCGATGCGGCGGGGCTTCAGCGCCTCGGGCACCTCGCGCTTCAGGGAGACATGCAGGAGGCCGTTCTCCATATCCGCGCCCTGGACCTGGATATGGTCCGCGAGCACGAAACGGCGCTCGAAGGCGCGGCCGGCGATGCCACGATGCAGATAGCGGCGCTGCGTGTCCTCCTGGGCCGCCTTGCCGGACACCACCAGGACATTGTCCTGCGTCGTGATCTCGATGTCGTCGGGGCCGAAGCCTGCCACAGCCATGGTCAGCACATAGGCGTCGTCCGACACGCGCTCGATATTATAGGGCGGATAGGCAGGGCCTTCCGCGGCGGCGCGGGCAGTGTCCACGAGGCGCGCCATGCGGTCGAAGCCGATGGCGGTGCGCAGAAGGGGGGAAAGGTCGAAAGCGTTCACGAGAACCTCCTCAAGCCAAGCAAGGTCCAGTTGCGGGGCGGCATCCGGGCCGGAACACATCCCATCGGGGGCGATGTGCAGGCCGTTGCCGCGCCGGCGACCCCGATCGGGCATCGCTGGCAGCAGGAAGATTGGAAGGGGAAACAGCGTGTTCAAGACCTCTGGCCGCTGGGAAACCGATGGAAGAGCAGGTCCGGCCGGCATGGGGGCCGCCGCCCCGGCGGGGGCGCTCCACAGCGCCGGAAACGCGAAGGGCCCCGCGGGAAAGCCCGCGAGGCCCGGAAAGCGCCCATGCTCCCCCCGGCGTGGCCGGGGAGGGGGGCTCAGTCCTTCTTGCGAACGCCGATGCCGGCGAACTTCTTGTTGAACTTGGCGATCTGCCCGCCCGTGTCGATCACGCGCTGCTGGCCGGTCCAGGCCGGATGGGACTTCGGGTCGATGTCCAGACGCAGCGTGTCGCCTTCCTTGCCCATGCAGGAGCGGGTCTTGAAGGTGCTGCCGTCGGTCATGATGACCGTGATCTCGTGGTAGTCGGGATGGATATCGGGCTTCATCGGGGGTCTCGTATCTGGTGGCCGCCCGATGCCGACCGGGCGCGCGGAAACGCGGCTTCTAGCCGCCACGCCCCGGTGGCGCAACCGTCAAGGGCTCTTGGCCAGGGCTCCTGGCCGCCGCGCCCCGGCCGGATGGCCTTGCCCCCGGCCCGCACCGCGCCCAAACCGGTGCTGCGCCGGTGGATACGCCGGTGGGTGCGATCGTCCCTCCTTGGTGAAGCCGCGATGAACATCCTCTCCATCCAGTCCTGGGTCGCCTATGGCCATGTCGGCAATGCCTCCGCCGTGTTCCCGCTGCAGCGGCTGGGTGCCGAGGTCTGGGCGCTCAACACCGTGCAGTTCTCCAACCACACCGGCTACGGCGCCTGGCGCGGCCAGGTCTTCGGGGCGGAGCTGATCCGCGATCTGGTGGCGGGGATCGAGGAGCGCGGCGTGCTCGGCACCTGCGACGCCGTGCTGTCCGGCTACATGGGCGATGCCGCGATCGGCGAGGCGATCCTGGAGGCGGTGGCGCGGGTGCGGGCGGCCAACCCGCAGGCGGTCTATTGCTGCGACCCGGTGATCGGCGATGTCGGGCGCGGCGTCTTCGTCCGCCCCGGCATCCCGGAATTCATGCGCGACCGGGCCCTGCCCGCCGCCGATATCGTGACCCCCAACCAGTTCGAGCTGGAATGGCTGACCGGGCGCACCGTCGCCACGCTGGCCGAGGCGAAGGAGGCCGTGCGCGCCCTGCAGGAACGCGGGCCGCGCTGCGTGCTGGTGACCTCGTTGCGGGTCGAGGACACGCCCTCCGACGCGATCGAGATGCTGGCGGCGGAGGGCGGGCACTTCTGGCGGGTCCGCACCCCGCTGCTGCCGATCTCGGTCAACGGCGCGGGCGATGCCATCGCCGCGCTCTTCCTGTTCCACCGCCTGCGCTGGGGCGATGTGCGGGTGGCGGTCTCCTCCGCCGCTTCCTCCATCCACGGCCTGCTGCGCCGGACGGCCGAGGCCGGGTCGCGCGAGATCCTGACCGTGGCGGCGCAGGACGAGTTCGTGCGCCCCAGCCAGACCTTCGTGGCGGAGCCCTGCTGAGAGGGGTCCTGGCCGCGCCGGGGCGGTTGATCTAGCCTCCCGCGCCGAACGACGCGGGAGGAAAGCCGGTGCGCAAGAAGACGATCCTGGTCCTGGCCGGCCTGGCGGCGGGCCTGCCCCTGCTGGCGCCCCCGGCCGCGCGGGCCGCCCCCGGCCCTGTCACCTGCCCGGACGGCCTGCCCACCGGCACGGAATGCCGCCGCGGGCGCGACGCCAATGGCGCCTATTACTGGATCGCGGTGCCGAAGGACTGGAACGGCACGCTGGTGGTGCACAGCCATGGCGGCCCCCGCCTCGGCGCGCCGAAGCCGGACGATCCGGTGGAGGACCTCCAGCGCTTCGCCGTCACCGTGTCGGAGGGCTATGCCTGGGCGGGCAGCAGCTATCGCCGCGGCGGCTACGGCGTGCGCATGGCGGCGGAGGATACGGAGAACCTCCGCAAGCTCTTCGTGGCCGAGGTGGCGCAGCCGAAGCGCACCTTCATCCATGGCCAGTCCTGGGGTGGCAATGTCGCGGCCAAGGCGATCGAGCTCTATCCCGGCAGCTATGACGGCGCGCTGCTGACCAGCGGCGTGCTGGCGGGCGGGACGGAGGGCTATGGCTACCGCACCGACCTGCGCGCCGTGTACCAGTACTACTGCCACAACCACCCGAAGCCCGATGAGCCGCAGTATCCGGTCAATATCGGCCTGCCCGCCGGCGAGCGGATGACGGCGAAGGAGCTGGCGGAACGCGTGAATGCCTGCACCGGGGCCGGGAAGCCGGCGGCGGAGCGCAGCCCGGAGCAGGCGCGGAAGCTGGCCGAGATCACCACGGTGACGCGCCTGCCGGAGCGCACGCTGATCGCGCACATGAACTGGGCGACCTTCCTGTTCCGCGACATCGTGGCGGAGCGGCTGGGCGGACGCAGCCCCTTCGGCAACGAGGGCGTGCGCTACACGGGTTCCTCCGACGACGCGGCGCTGAACGCGGGCGTGCCCCGGCTGCGCGCCGATCCGAAGGCCGTGGCGGAACTGGCGGAGGACAGCGACCTGACCGGCAAGGTCACGATCCCGACCCTGACGATGCACGCGATCGACGACCCCACCGCCTTCGTCGAGCATGAGAGCCATTACCGCGCGGTGCGGGAGAAGGCGGGCACGGCGGGGCTGCTGGTGCAGACCTTCACCCGCGAGCATGTGCACAGCAAGCTGCACACGCCGGAATACGCCGCGGCCTTCGCGGCCCTGTCGCGATGGGTCGAGACGAAGCAGGCGCCGGAACCGGCGGCCATCGCGGCCTCCTGCGAAAGCTACCGCAAGGCCTATCCGGAGACCTGCCTCTTCGACCCCGGCTTCCACCTGGCGCCCTATGACAGCCGGGTCTATCCGCGCGACCCGGCCGGGAAGGACTGAACGCGCCTCAGGAAATCAGGCCGAGCCGCGCCCAGTCGTCCAGGATGGCGGCGAAGGCGATGCCCTCGTTGCGGAAATGCGTGCTGTTGCCGTTCGGCTCCGGGATCCAGCCGCCGCTGTGATGCAGGGCGACCAGCGCCCAGCCGTCGTCGAAGACCGGGGAGCCGGAGGAGCCCGGCATGGTGTCGGTCAGGTACTGCACCACCTGCGCGTCGGCATAGGCGACCTCGTTGTCCACCAGCCCGATCTGCTTGGGCTGGCCGCCCGGGTGCTGGATGATGTTCACGCGCATGCCGACCGAGGCAACGCTGCGGTACGGCGGCACGAAGCCGAACTGCATCCCCGGATCGCCCTGCACGCCGACCAGCGTGTAGTCCAGCGCCTCGCTCGTCACGAAGAGGACGTCCGGCGCGCACTGATAATAGGTGCTGGCCATGAGCTGGCCGGAGGCGTCGGTCTCATAGTTGAAGCGCAGCACGGTCTGGCGCGCGTGATCGGCGCTCGGGATCACATGGTTGTTCGTCAGCAGCAGGTTGGGCGCGATCAGGAAGCCGGTGCCGAGGCCGAGGCCGGTCACGATCACCTGCGTGACACAGCGCGCCCGCCGCGTCCCCAGCTCCAGGAAGGAGATGGGCCGCAGGTTGTTGTCGCCGATCAGCACCTCCTTCTGCGAGAAGGCTTCCTTCTGGCTGCAGACGCGGTGCACCGCCAGCGCCTCCCGCGTCGCACGGGTGTTGTCCTCCTGGCCGCGCCACTGGAAGCCGGGGCCCTCGATCGCCTGGAACATCGTCCTCTCCGCTTTGTCCTCGTCGCTCCCGCCGGGGAGGGACCGGGGCGGCCTCCACGCGCCATGGCGCATCCCTGCCGTCCCGGTCCCTTGTTCCGGCGGCAGCCCCACCCGGTCGCTCCAGGCGGTGCCGCCTCGCCGCTCCCGCCCTAGGTGCCGCTTTCCGAACCCCGCGTTCCGCCGGAAGCCGCGGCGAGCTGCTGGATCTGCTGGTCCAGCGCCTCGCTCTCATTGACCAGGAGGTCCGCCAGAGCGCGCAGGCCCCGTGCGACATCGGCGATCGTGGCCGCGGCGGGCACCGTCACGGTGAAGCCCCCCTGGACGCTCCCCTGGACGCCCCCCTGGGTCGATTCCTGCCGGCCCAGCATGCCGCCCAGGCCGCGTTGCCCGGCCGTGGCGACGGCCACCACCACCGTGCTGGCGGCCCTGCCGAGATCGGAGCCGATGCTGCCACGCTGCCCGGCGCTGGCGGCGACGATGACGACGGTGCTGGCGGCCCTGCCGAGATCGGAGCCGATGCTGCCACGCTGCCCGGCGCTGGCGGCGACGATGACGACGCTGCTGGCGGCCCTGCCGAGATCGGAGCCGATGCTGCCGCGTTGCCCGGCACTGGCGGCGACGACGACGACGGTGCTGGCGGCATTGCCCGCCTGGCTGGCGATGCTGCCGCGCTGCCCGGCCGTGGCGATGGCCACCACCACCGTGCTGGCGGCCAGGCCGCCCAGGAAGCGGCTGCCTTCCGTCAGGTCCAGCGAAGGCTGGATCTGCTGCTGGAAGTCGGGGCTGTTCACATCGACCCCGTTCTTCTCCAGCAGTTCCAGCGTATCCGCCAGGAAGCGCGCGCGCGCGGTCGGCGATTGCAGCAGGCGCTGCTCCAGCGCCTCGAAATTGCCCGGGTCGGAGGATGAGGAGCCCGGGCCGGTACTGCCTGTGTCGGACATGGATGTCTGCTCCGGATTGGACGTTCTGGATGGGTCACGGCAGGGGCCCGGGCCTCGGCGGAGGCACCATGCCCCGGCTGCCGTGAGGTGCGAGTCCTCAGGCGATGCTGACCGAGCGGAGGGTGTCGAGGATGACACGCTCCCCGGCCGCATCGCCCTTCTGCGCCCGCACCGCGGCGAGAAGCTGGGTGATCCGCTCGCATTCCAGCCGCTCCATCACCGCCAGGATGCGGTCGGCCAGGACCGGGTCGCGGAACAGGCGGTGGCAGAGGTGGCACGGGCCCACCGCCTGCGACGGATCGGGCAGGTCGCGCGCCAGATCGGCATCGGCCTCCCGCAGCAGGCGGTAGAGTTCCGCGAAATTCTGGCTCTTCATCACCCGCAGCAGCAGGGAGCCCTCGGCGCGGTCCCAGACCTCGGACAGCGTGTCGCGATACACGTTGCCGAGGCTGAGCTTCGGCATTTCCCGGTTGTAGACCGAGCAGCAGGGATAGACCTCGCCATCCCAGAAGACCGTGATGTCGTGGTAGATCCGCTTGTAGCAACTGCCGAAGCCGGGGCTCTGCGGGACATGGCCATAGCTCGCCGGCGTGACGGAGATGTTGCGCTGCCCCATGCGCCCGACATCGGGCAGCACCACGCGGTTGACGACATCGATGTCCGGCTGCCCCGCATATTCGGGGAAGATCTGCTCCAGCCGCATCGTGTCGTCATAGAAACTGGAGCAGAGGCAGACATGCACGCCGCATTCGCGGGCCGCGTCGATGGCATTGCGCACATATTGCAGCGGCACCCAGTTCTCGTGGCTCGGGTCGTGCGTGGCGGTGAAGACATCGACGCCATGGGCGGCGAGGTCGCGCAGAACGCGCCGCGCCTCCCCCATGTCCTTCGCCCAGTAGCAGGAGGAGATCATGGAGAAGGGCAGGCCGTGCTTCTGCATGCGCGCCGTGATGCGCATGACCTCGTCGTAGAAAATCAGCGCCTCGCCGCCGGTGAAGCCGCATTGCGCGAAGATGCCGAGTTCGGCGGCCTGATCCACCAGGTCCAGCGCCAGCGCCTCGTCCATGGTCTCGCTGCGCTTCGGCGAGCAGCCATAGCAGCAGTAGTCACAGGCCAGCGGGCATTTCATCGTGTAGTTGAGGATCAGGATGTTGAAGAGATCCGGTTCCGGTGTGAAGCCGGTCATGCGGGCGATGTCCGTATCGACCTGCTGGCGGCGCAGGGAGCGCGGCGCCATGGCCAGGCGGGGCCGCAGGAGCCTTTCGGGGCGCGTCACCCGGGCATCGAGGGCGGGAATGCGGTGGCAGGGGCTCGACATGGCTGGGGTCCTGTCTGTTGCTGACCTGGCGGAAGGCAAAGAGATCTCGTCAGCGGACCGGCGGGAAATTTCTTCCGACGGAGCGCATTTGTTCTGAATAAATTGTAATAATTTTCCGTTTTTACTGTGACACATCATCCATTTGAATGATAAATCACGGTTCCCGCTGGATATTTACTATGTGATTTCGATATTGGAACGTTATCACGATCGGTTGATGATTGAGGAACTTCACACAGTCTCAACCGATCCTGGCAGGGCCGCCGTGCCCGGGAACACAGTGGCGCCGCGCCCGGGCCGTGATGCGCGCCACCCGGTTGGAAAGGCGGCTCAGAAGCCGATGCAGGCGGGACGAAGGACGCGCAGCACGGATTCCTGCCGGAAACGCCGCCGGTAGGCTTCGGCGAGGGGTTCCAGCCGCGACGCGGCCTCGGCCGGGCCGGCGCCGGGCAGGGCGAGGATCAGCAGCTTCGATGCCTCGCGCTCCGCATGCCCATCCGCGCCACGCCACTGGCCCATGGCATCCAGCACCGTCAGCCCGTCCGGGAAGCGCGGCGTGACCTCGGCGGCCAGAAAGGCATCCCAGGCGCCCTCGCCGACCACCTGCGCGCCATCCCGGTTCCGGCCGAAGAAGAGTTCCGCCACCATGCCCTGCCGCAGCCCGTCCGGGCAGTCCGCCTGCGAGATGGCGGGGGTGCGGCACAGGCGGAAAGCGCCACCGCCGCGGCCAACGCGGACAGAACGCGCCCGCCGCGCACGGTCTCATCGGCGGGGCGGGCCATGTCAGGCCACGGCCAGCAGGGCGACCCCGGCGCAGATCAGCCCCAGCGCCGCCACCTTGGCCGGGCCCAGCATCTCGCCGAAGGCGAAATGCCCGATCGCCGCGACCGCGACATAGGAAACGGCGGTGCAGGGCAGTGCCACGCTCATCGGCAGCTTGCGCAGCGCCACGATGTAGAGCAGCGCCGCGCCGCCATAGGCACCAAGGCCGATGATGGTCTGCCAGCGGAAAAGCTGGGTGAGGAAGCCGCCCTCGCCCAGCGTGCCGGCCTTGAGCAGGACCTGGCCGAACAGCGAGGTGCTGATCGCCGCGGCCAGCGCGATCCAGGAAGGCATCATCGGACTTCGGCACCGTCCCTTTGCACGGCCGCCGCGACGGCCTCGTGGGGCGCCATCTCCGGCCTCGCCCGCAGCTCCTCGCGCACCACGCCCTGCGGCTTGCCGTTGGCGGACAGGAAGGCGCGGCCGACATACTCGCCCAGCACGCCCAGGATGACGAACTGCACGCCCGCGATCAGCAGCGTGACCACCATCAGCGAGGGCCAGCCGGAGGGCATGCCATGCACGAAGGTCTCCAGCACCACCCAGGCGGCGCCGAGCATCCCCAGGCAGCCCATGCCGATGCCGGCGAGCCCGGCCATGCGCAGCGGCTTCACCGAGAAGGAGGTGGCGAGGTTCAGCCAGAGCCGGACCAGCCGGCGCAGCGTGTAGTTGGAACGGCCCTCGGCGCGGGCGAGGTGGCGGACCTCGATGGAATCGATCCGCTGTGTCACCTGCATGATCAGCCCATCGATATAGGGATAGGGGCCGGTGTAGCGGGTGATGTTCTCCACCACGAGGGCGGACATGCAGCGGAAGGAGGAGAGGTAGAGGCCGGGCGGCTTGTCCAGCAGGCTGTCGGCCACCCTGTTGGCGAAGCGGGAGCCGATGTTGCGCCAGGCATCGTGCTTCTTCTCCGCATAGCGCGTGTACACCACGTCCCAGCCGCCGAGCCGGGCATGGTCGTAGAGCCGGACGACCTCCTCCGGCGGGTTCTGCAGGTCGTCATCCATGGTGATGACATAGCTGCCGCGGGTGCGGCGCAGCCCGCTCATGACCGCGTTGTGCTCGCCGAAGTTCCGGGCATGCTCGACATAGGTGACGGGCACCGTGGCGGTCTCGATCAGGCGCCGGCAGACATCGCCGGAATTGTCCGGACTGCCGTCATTGACCAGCACGATCTCGATGCCCCCGGCGGGGCGCAGGGCGGAGAGGGCCTCCACCAGCCGGCCGACCGTGGCCGCGCCGCGATAGACGGGAACGACGATGCTGAGGCCGTGGAACCCGTCCAGGGCCGGTGCGGCCGGTGCGGAGGGCAGGGGGAACATGGCGTGGTCGTCCTTCTCGCCGGCCGCGCACGGCCTGGGATGGCGGCCGGGGGCAGGCTGCCAGGGTGGATGATGGCGTTCTCTTTAGGCCAAAAAATGACCGATGGGCCCCGGAATTGCGACAGGTCGTCCGAAAGGTGCAACGTTTCCTCATCCGGAGGGGATGACCGCCATCCGGGGATGCAGGGTCCGGCGGCCGCGAGACCCTTCCTCGTCCAGGAGCTCGATCTCCAGCAGCCCGGGCACCGGTGGGAGCGGACAGTCCAGGTGCCAGCCGGCGGCGACGCGCCCATACTCCTCGAAGGCACCTGCCAGATCCGGGCGCGGGCCCGCCACATCGGCCTCGCCGAGCAGGTCCCCGCCGTGACGCAGGCGAAGCCGGGTGATGGGCGGGTCCGCCAGCACGAAGCCGCGCAGCACCAGCCGCTCCCGCTCCGGATAGGCGGCCATGTGCACGCCGAGGCGGAGGGGCAGCCGCCCGGCGGGGCGCCGTGCCGGCATGGGCCTCCCGGCACGGCGCCGGTGCGCCCGCGCCAGGCTTTCCAGCAGCCGCGCCATGCGGAGGGCGTGGCATGGCGCGCGGCCGCCGACGGCCTCCTCCAGGAACCGGTCCACCGCCTCGCCATCCTTCCGGGCCCGGCCGAGCGCCCCGAGCACGGCCTCCGGTTCCAGCGAGGCGGACAGGCCGGGAATTCCCCCGAAGGCATCGAGGGCGTCGTCCAGCGGCAGCGAGACCAGAGGCTTGCCCAGGGCCAGGGCCTCCAGCCCCAGCGTGGAATAATTGGTCAGCACCGCCGAGCAGGCCGCCAGGGCGGGGATCGGGTCCTCCCCATCGACCAGCGCCTGCAAAGCCGGGTCGCGTGGCAACCGGCCCTCGGGGCGGTAGAGGCCGGGGCGGGCAGGATGGTCGCGCACCAGCACGGGGCATCCCAGCCGCGCCTCCAACTCGGTCAGCAGCCGGTTCACCGCCTCCACGGCGGTGGGGCGCGCGTCGGCGACATAGAGCAGGAAGCCCCGGTCGCTGCTGGGCTGCTCCGCCAGCCGGTCCAGCTTCGGCAGGCCCGCCACCCGCGCGCGGGCGCGCAGCCAGGGCGCCAGCCGGCCCAGGTCGCGCGGGCCGAAGGCCAGGAAGGCGTCGCAGGTGTCGTGCCGGTTCATCTCCTCCCAGCGCTGCACCAGCCCATGCTGCACGCCGATCCAGAGGGGCGGGCGCGGCAGGCGGCCCCGCAGATCCTCCCGGAGCCGGGCGAAGGGCAGGGTGTTCACCGCCAGCACCAGGGCGCCGGGGCGGAAGGCTTCGATCTCCGCCGCGATCTCCTCCAGAAAGCCGGGCGAGCGGGCATGGGCGGCATATTCCGCCACGGTCCCGGCGGGATGCTCCAGGATGCGGTGCGTGCCTTCCGCCCAGCCGGCGAATCGGTCACGCGAGGCATCGCCCGGCAAGGGGTAGAGCAGGCTGCGGCAGGCATGGCCTCCGGCGCGCAGCACCGCCATGGCCGGGGCGAGGTTGTCGAGCGCCCGGAAGGTGCTGCCCAGAAAGAGGAATCTCAAGCCTGTCCCCACCATGGCGGCCCGTGCAGCACGGTGTCCCGGAAGGGATCGGATGCGGGCCGTGGGGTGATATCAACCACCGCGTGTGGTGCCGGGGCAAGCGCCACGATGGCACCCCGCCCCGGAGCGCGGATGGTCAGGGCCGCGCGGCCATCGCCAGCACGGAACCCCCGGCGGGAAAGCGCGCCCCGGCGGCGAGCAGACGGCGCTCGGCCCGGTCCACCGCCGTCAGCGTGGCGTCGAGCCAGGGCGGGAAGGGCGCCACATCGCTGGGGGCATCCTCGCCCCGCGACAGCAGCTTCCGCTGCGCCACCATCAGCGGCAGCAGGAGGCTGTTCCAGTACCGGGTCTCGATGCGGCCGAAGCCCGCCCCGGCCAGCAGGCGGCGGGCGGCGGGCGCGGTGTAGCGGCGGGCGTTGTGGACCCGCGTGTCATGGGCCGAGCGCAGCCATTCGAAGGCCGGCAAATTCAGGATCAGGCGGCCCCCCGGCGCCAGGACGCGGTGGAACTCGGACAGCGCCAGGGCTTCGGTCACGCCCCGGTGGCAGAGCACGTCCACCGACACCACGGCATCGAAGCTGCCATCGGCGAAAGGCAGGCGGTTGACGTCGCCGCAGGCCACGGTGGCGCCGGACTTGGCGGCGGCCCGCCGCGCGGCGCCATCGTCATATTCCAGGCCGGTGCGCCGCAGCCCGGGCATCGTGCCCTCCAGCCGGCGCAGGAAACCGCCGGTGCCGCAGCCGGCATCCAGCACGCGCGCCCCGGGCGGCAGGGTGGCGAGGGCATGGGCGAGCCGCGCATGGATGGCGCGGTACCACCACATGCCTTCCTCGGCCTCGTCCATCAGCGTGTATTCGGCGGGCTCCACGGGGCGGATTATTCGCCGCGGCCGCGGCCGCCACAAGGCGCTGCCGCCTCGCCACCGCCGTATTCGTCTGCCAGAATCCTCCCGCCGATGTGACCGCCCCTGCTTCCTGCCTCGCCGGACGATGAAACCGCCTCCACACCAGACCGGCCCGGCCACACCGGGCCACCCCCTGGGCCACCCCTTGGGCCCCGTGCCAGCCTCCGCCAAGGCCCAGGCTCTGATGCCAGCCATGGCCAGGACCATGGCTGGCGCCATCGCCGAGGCTCCGGCCGCCGCGCGGCTGCGGGCGAGGCTGCTGGGCCTGGCCATACACCTGCCGGCCCTGCTCTTCCTGCTCATGGTGTTGTCACCGCCCCTGAACCACGACGTGGCGGCGGTGCTGAATTTCTCCGAGCGCTGGTTCGCCGGGGAACGGCTCTACATCGACCTGATCGACGTCAACCCGCCGCTGATCTTCTCGCTGAACCTGATCCCGGCGGCGATCGCGGCCTGGACTCCGCTGGACGGGGTGCAGGCGCTGCAACTCTGTCTTCTCGTCCTGGCCGGGCTGAGCGTCCGGCTCTGCCTGCGGCTGCGCGAAGGGCGGGCCGAGGGTGCGGTGGAGGCGGCGGTGCTGACGGGGCTGCTGCCGCTGGCGGTGCTGGTGGTCGGCTACGACTTCGGGCAGCGGGAGGTGCTGATGGGCACGGTGGCGCTGCCCTATGCCCTGCTGGCCGTGCGCCGGATGGAGGGGCAGCGCACCGGGCGCGGGCTCTGGCTCGGCACCACGCTGCTCGCCGCCCTGGGCTTCGCGCTGAAGCCGCATTTCCTGGCCGTTCCCCTGCTGGTTGAGGCGCTGGTGCTGCTGCGGCGCGGGCCGCGCCGTGCCCTGCGCGACCCGGCGCCCTGGGCGATGGCCGCCGTCTGGCTGGCCTACCTCGCCGCCATCCCGCTGATCTTCCCCGCCTATCTCGGCTATGTCGTGCCGCTGGTCTGGCAGTACTACCTCGATCTCGGCGGGCAGAGCGCCTGGGCGGTGCTGCTGACCCCGAACCTCGCCGTCGCGGCGGCGCTGCTGCTGGTGCTGGTGCCGCTCTCCTTCCGCGCCACGGCGGGCGGCCTCGCACGGGTGCTGGCGGCGGCCGCGCTCGGCGCCTTCCTCTCCGCCTGGGTGCAGCACAAGGGTTGGACCTATCACGTCGCCCCGGTGCTGATGCTGGGCGGCGTGCTGGCCGGGCTGCTGGCCGCCCGCGCAGCGGATTCCGTCCTGCCCCTGGCCACGGCGCGGCGGGCGGCGCCCGGGCTGGCGCTGCTGGCCACGGCGGGGCTCGCGCTCTTCGCGCTGCGCGGCGGCGAGGCGCCTTTCCGCGAGATCGGCTTCGAGGACAGCAAAGCCGGGCGGCTGACCGCCTGGCTGAAGCAGCAGGCTTATGGCGAGCGGCTGCTGATCATCAGCCCGGACATCTACCCGGTCTATCCGGCGCTGAACTACGCGCATGTGCAGTCCACGCTGCGCACCATGAACATGTGGCTGCTGCAGGGCGTGTACCGGACCTGCCCGGAGAACGGCGAACGCTACCGCCAGCCCTGGGAGATGAGCCGGGCGGAGTTCTTCGTCTACCGCACCGTGGCGGAGGATTTCGCCAAGGCGCCCCCGGCCGCGGTGCTGATCGACCGCAATCCGGGCATCCCCTGGTGCGGCCGGGAGTTCGACTTCGCGGAATACTTCTCCCGCCACCCGCTCTTCGCCGCGACCTGGCGGCACTATCACCAGGAAGGGGAGATCGAGGGCTACCGTCTCTATGTCCGGGACAACTGAGGAAGGCCAGGCGCGCTGCCTCGATCCCGGGCAGGTGCGTGCTGCACCGCCGCATGGAGCGGCATGGCAAGGTGCGCCAGGACACAGTGCGACTCTTTTCGGCGATTCGCGGGGCAGATCAGCGTCTCCCGCACATGCCTCGCGGCACGAACTCGTCCTACAAATGACAACCCTGACGGAAGACACCGGCCGGACGTGCCGGGAACGGGGAGCGAATCGTGTCCAGCACCGAGGCCATTGCGCCGAAGCTCGTCGATGATGCCGTTCGGGGGATCGGCTTCGTCGCCCTGAGCTACCTCGTCTTCTCCCTGTCGGATGCCTCGATGAAATGGGCCCTGCCGGAACTCGGCACTGCCGGGGCGATGCTCTGGCGCGGCCTGTTCGGCACGCTCGCCGTGGGGCTCATGGCCGGGGTCCACCGGCCGGGCGGGCTGGGGCGGGTCTGGCCCACGAACGGGCGGCTGATCTTCTGGCGGGGCCTGCTGAACGTCGCGGCCACAGCCCTCTACTACGTCGCCTGGCGGCATGGCCTCGCCCTGGGCGACACCTATGCGGTGGCCGCCACCGCGCCGCTGATGCTGACCCTGCTCGCCATCCCCATGCTGGGGGAGACGGTGGGCTGGCGGCGCTGGACCAGCACGGGCATCGGTTTCCTCGGCGTGCTGTTCATGTTCCAGCCGGGCGGCGCCCTCTGGGGGCTGAACACCGTGCTGATCCTGGTGGCGGTCGCGATGCTGGCGATGACGCGCATCTGGACCCGCATCCTGGCCCGCACCGACAAGCCGACCACCATCACCTTCTGGCTGATGTTCGCGCAGTTGCCGGCGGGGCTGCTGATGCTGCCCTTCTTCCCGCTGCCGGAGGAATGGCCCTCCCTCTTCGCCCTCGTGCTGGTGGCGATGTGCGGCCTGGGGCACGGGCTGGCGCATTACCTGCTGGCCCGGGGCTACGCGATCGCGCCGGTCGCGACACTGGCGCCGCTGGAATACTCGCCCATCATCTGGGGCACCGCCCTGGGCTTCCTCATCTGGGGCGACATGCCCGCCTGGACCACCTTCGCCGGTGCCGGCGTGGTGGTCTGTGCCGGCCTGTACAACCTGCACCGGGAACGCATCCGGGCCCGCGAGAAGCGCCAAGGGGAGGCCAAAGGGGAAGCCGAGGGCGCCACCGCGCCGGCGCGCCTGACGGCGAGGACGGCGGCATGAGGCACGACCTGCGGCGTGGCGCCCTGCTGATCGTCTCGGCCGGGCTGATCTGGCAGTTGATGAACGCCCTGGTGAAGCAGCTCGGGACCACCATCCCGGTTCCCGAGCTGATGTTCTTCCGCAACCTCTTCTCCCTGCCGATGGTGCTGCTGATCGCCTCGCGCGGCACGATCACGCTGCGCACGCGGCGCTTCGGTGGGCATGTGATCCGGGCCAGCACCGGGCTGATGGCGATGAGCCTGTCCTTCCTGGCGGTGAGCGCGCTGCCGCTCGCGGAGCAGCAGGTGCTGGGCTACACGCAGCCGCTCTTCATCACCATCCTGGCCATCCCCTTCCTGGGGGAGCAACCCGACCGCCGGCGCTGGATGGCGGTGCTGGTGGGCTTCCTGGGCGTGATGACCGTCGCGCTGGGCCAGGGCGGGCTGGGCGGCGGCAGCGCGCCGGGCTGGGCCTATGCCGCGGCGGTGACGCAGGGGCTGATCTCCGCCCTCACGACGCTGCAGATCCGCCAGCTCTCCGCCACCGAGAGCAGCTCCACCATCACGCTCTGGCAGGCCATCCTGATGACGGCGATCATGACCTGCGCACTGCCCTTCGTCTGGGTGACGCCGACATGGGGGCAGTTCGGCCTGCTGATCCTGCTCGGCACGCTGGGCGGGCTGGCACAGGTGCTGCAGACGGAGGCCTTCGCTTCCGCCCAGGTCTCGGCGCTCGGCCCCTATACCTATTGCGGGCTGATCTGGGCGACGATCATCGGCTGGACCGTCTTCGGCGACGCGCCGTCGCTGGTGATGATCCTGGGCGCGCTTCTCATCGTGGGGGCGGGCCTCGCCATCCTGCCGGGCCGTGCGCGGCCCGAGCCGGTGGCCCAGCCCCGCACCAAGCCCCGCCCGGCGGTGGCGGGCGAATGAGCATCCCCTTCCTCACCGGCGACGGCCTGCCGCCCGGCGAGGCGCGGGAGGAGGTGGCCGGCGATGCATCGGCCGGGCTTCCGCCCGTCCGGCGCCTCCTCTGCGGCAATCCCGGTCCGCTCACCTTCCGCGGCACCAACACCTGGCTGATCGGGCGGGGCGAGGTCACGCTGCTCGACCCGGGGCCGGAGGACACGGCGCATCGCGAGGCCATCCTGCGCGCCACGCGGGGCGAGCGGATCGCCCGCATCCTGGTCTCGCACACGCATCTGGACCATTCGGGCGGCGCCCCCGCCCTGGCCGCCGCGACCGGCGCGCCGGTGCTGGCCTGGGGCGCGCATCCCACCCCGCCGGAGGCCGGGGGGATGGGGGCGGATCATGGCTTCCGCCCGGATGTCCTGCTGGCCGATGGCGAGGCGGTGGAGGGCGAGGGCTGGCGCCTGCGCGCCCTGCACACGCCGGGGCATTGCGCCAACCATCTCTGCTTCGTGACGGAGGGGGAGGGGCTGCTCTTCAGCGGCGACCTCGCCATGTCCTGGTCCACCAGCGTCGTCTCCCCGCCCGATGGCGACATGGCGGACTACATGCGCTCCCTGGCCCGGATCGCGGGGCGGGACGACCGGCTGATGCTGCCCGGCCACGGCCCCGTCCTGCCCCGGCCCGCCTCCTTTCTCGCCGCCCTGGCCCGCCACCGGGAGGCCCGCGAGGCGAAGGTGCTGGCGGCGCTGCGCGCGGCGGAGGGTGTGGTTCGGGCCGAGGATCTGGTCCCGCCGGTCTATGGGCCGGCCCTGGACCCGCGCCTCGTGGGCGGCGCGGCGCGCAGCCTGCTCGCCCATCTGCTGAAGCTGTCGGCGGAAGGGCGGGCGCGGCGGGAGGAAGACGGCTTCCGTGCCTCGCCCGGGTGACTGGCCGGCGGCAGGAAAGGACTTGCCGCCGGGAAGGGAGCCGGTGACATTCCGGCGAATCGGTGCCGTCGCCATTTCCCGCGGCGGCGCCTGCGGCTAGAGCGGGGGGCGCAAGCCCCGCTCCGCTTGCCGGGACAGATCGCGGCGGCTCCCCTTGGAATCGCCGCGGCCCGATCGAAACTACCGGAAGCGGCAAGGCGCTGCCGGAGGCAAGGAACCAGCCATGTTCACGCTTGAGATCGGCGGCAAGCCGGTTGCCATCACCGATGCGGGGGAAGACGAAGCCCGCGAGATCTTCGAGGGCAAGGAATTCCGCGACGATCTTCTGGACCTGGAGGGCGAGGACGGCCCCCTCTGGGACGGCGAGGCCGCGCTGAACTGGCGCCCCGCCACCGAGGAGGAGATCGCCGAGTTCCGCCAGGTGGAACTGGAGGAAGAGGACGAGGAGGACGAGGAGGATGACGGCCCGGTCATCATGTTCCTCGTGCCGCTGGTCGAGGATGACGAGGACGAGGAATACGAGGAGGACTGAGCGCCTCCTTTCCCGCTTCGCGGGGCGGGGCGTGGCCTCGCGGTCACGCCCTCTCCAACCCGTGCCCGGCCCGGGCTGACGCCTTCCGGCCGGCTCCGGTGCCTCAGCGGCGGCTGAAGAACCCCTCCAGCCGCGCCATCGCCTCGCGCGCCAGTTCGGGCGAGATGGCGAAGCACAGGCGCAAGCAGCCCTGGCCCGCCGGGCCGAAGGCGGTGCCGGGCGCCACGCCCACCTTGGCCTCCCGCAGCACCCGCTTGGCGAGGTCGAGGGCGCTCTTCTCCCCCTCCACCGAGAAGAACAGGTAGAAGGCCCCCTCCGGCACGCTCAGCGTCACGCCGGGCAGGCGGGACAGGCCGTCCACGAAGATCTGGCGGCTTTCGGCGCAGCGGCCGACCATCTTGCGGATGAAGCCGTCGCCCTGTTCCAGCGCCACGATCGCCGCGTGCTGCACGAAGGTGGGGATCGAGGTGGTGTTGTACTGGTTCAGCTTGGCGAAGGTGGCGTCGAGCCCCTCCGGATAGACCACCCAGCCGGCGCGCCAGCCGGTCATCGCCCAGTTCTTGCTGAAGGTGTTGGTCACCAGCAGCCGGTCGTCGGGCCGCGCGATCTCCAGGAAGGAGGGCGCGATGGCATTGCCGTAGGTGAAGTGGTTGTACACCTCGTCGGAGAGAATCCAGATCTTCCGCTCCCGGACGAAGGCCAGCAGCCTTTCCATATCCGCGCGCGGCATCACCCAGCCCGTGGGGTTGGAGGGCGAGTTGATGACGATGACCTTCGTGCGCTCCGTCACCGCCGCGAAGAGGTCCTCCAGCGACAGGGTGAAGCCGCCATCGGCCTTGCGGCGATAGGCGACCGGCACGGGCACGCCGCCGCAGATGCGCGCCGCCTCCAGCAGGTTCGGCCAGGCGGGGGAGGGGTGGATGACCTCGTCGCCCGGCTCCAGCACCGCCTGGAAGGCCTGCATCACCGCGTTCATGCCGCCTGAGGTCACGGAGAAGCGCGAGGGCGCGACCTCCACCCCCCAGTGGCGGCGGTGGTAGTCGGAGAGCGCCTGGCGCAGCCGGGGCAGGCCGAGGGAATAGGTGTAGCGGGTATGGCCCTCGCGCAGCGCCTGCACCACCGCCTCGGTCACGAAATCCGGGGTGGGGAGGTCGCCCTCGCCGATCCAGAGCTTGATGACGGCGGGGTCCTCGCGGGCGAGGTCGGCCACCTCGGCGATCTGGCTGCTGCCCAGGCTGCGGACGCGGTCGGGCAGTGTCTCGTTCAGGTCGTTCACGGCATCGGAAAGGGCGGCGCTCATAGGACCTCATGCGCGGGCGGCGTCGGAAGGGAGCGATTATCGCGTGCCGGACCGGGGATGGCCACAGCGGCGGCGCCGGATTGCGGCCGGACAGCCATGCGGGGCCACGATGTGCCGCCGCGCCCGCGGCGGATATCCGTATGATGTCCGCCGCAACCGGCCTATGGTCGTTACGAATCCAGTTTCAACAACGGCCGGATATCACCATGGCGATCGAGATCTACGCGGGTGTCCATCGTCCGATGGAGGACAAGCCGGGCCGGGACAGATGGAGTTTCGACGCCTCCATCGACGGACAGCACGGGATCGTCGAGTTCTCCGCGCCCTCGGGCACCGGCGATGCGCAGGCCCGTGAGTTCGCCCGCGACATCCTGACGCGGTATCCGGAACGCCTCCAGGGCATCACATCGACGCGCGGCGTTCACGACGTCTGGAGAGTCCAGACGCCGGACGGCAGCTAGGTCCGCATCATCCCGCGCCGAGGCGCGCCGCATGCCAGCGGAGATGGTCGGCCATGAAGCTGCCGATGAAGAAGTAGGAGTGGTCGTAGCCCTCCTGCATCCGCAGCGTCAGCGGGATGCCCGCCTTGGCGCAAGCCTCGCGCAGCAGTTCCGGCTTGAGCTGGTTCTCCAGGAACGGGTCCGCCGTGCCCTGGTCCACCAGAAGTTCCGGCAGGCGGCCGCCATCCTCGATCAGGGCCGTGGCGTCGTGGCCGCGCCAGAGGGGCCGGTTCGGGGCGCGGTCCGGGCCAAGATAGGCGGTGAGGGCCTTCTCGCCCCAGGGGCAGCGCATCGGCGACACGATCGGCGCGAAGGCGGACACCGAGCGGAAGCGGGCGGGGTGCCGCAGCGCCAGGGTCAGTGCCCCATGGCCGCCCATGGAGTGGCCGGTGACCGACTGCCGCGACAGGTCGGCCGGGAATGCCGCCGAGACGATGTCCGGCAACTCGCCGACCAGCCAGCTTTCCATGCGAAAATGCGGCGCCCAGGGGGCCTGCGTGGCATCGAGCCAGAAGCCCGCGCCCTGGCCCAGGTCATAGGCCGGGTCGTCGGCCACGCCTTCCCCTCGGGGGAGGTGTCGGGCGCGACCAGGATCAGTCCGAGTTCGGCGGCGAGGCGCTGGGCACCGGCCTTCTCGGTGAAATTGGCCTCGGTGCAGGTCAGGCCCGAGAGGAACCAGAGGACGGGAAGCTTCGCCCCCGCCTCCGCCTGGGGCGGAAGGTAGAGGCCGAAGCGCATCGGCGTGCCGGTCGCCGTGCTGTCGTGGCGGCACACGAACTGCGTGCCGCCGAAGCTCCGGGCGCGGGACAGGACCTCCATCAGAAGGTGATGACGCTGCGGATCGACTTGCCCTCGTGCATCAGGTCGAAGGCGTGGTTGATCTGGTCCAGCGGCATGGTGTGGGTGATCAGGTCGTCGATGTTGATCTTCCCCTCCATGTACCAGTCCACGATCTTCGGCACGTCGGTGCGGCCACGCGCGCCGCCGAAGGCCGAGCCCTTCCAGACGCGGCCGGTGACGAGCTGGAAGGGACGGGTGCTGATCTCCTTGCCCGCCTCGGCCACGCCGATCACGATGCTCTCCCCCCAGCCGCGATGGCAGCATTCCAGGGCCTGGCGCATCACGTTCACATTGCCCGTGCAGTCGAAGGAGAAGTCCGCCCCGCCGCCCGTGACGTCGAGGATGGCCTGCACGACCTTGTCGTTGCCCAGCTCGGTCGGGTTGATGAAGTCGGTCATGCCGAACTTCCGCGCCATGGCGAGTTTGGCGGGGTTGATGTCCACGCCCACGATCTTGTCGGCGCCGACCATGCGCGCGCCCTGGATGACGTTCAGCCCGATGCCGCCCAGGCCGAAGACCACGACATTCGCGCCCGGCCAGACCTTGGCGGTGTTGATCACCGCGCCGATGCCGGTGGTGACGCCGCAGCCGATATAGCAGATCTTGTCGAAGGGCGCGTCCTCCCGGACCTTGGCCACCGCGATCTCCGGCAGCACGGTGAAGTTCGAGAAGGTCGAGCAGCCCATGTAGTGGAAGACCGTGTCGCCCGTCGCCTGGCTCCTCACCGGTGCGCCGCCCGCCGGCTCGCAGTGGAAGCGGCTGGTGCCGTCGGGCATCACGCCCTGGCCCTGCGTGCCGCGGATGGCGGTGCAGAGGTTGGTGCGCCGGCTGAGGCAGGACTTACAGTTGCGGCATTCCGGCGTGTAGAGCGGGATGACGTGGTCGCCCACCGTCACGCTGGTCACGCCGGCGCCCACCTCGCGCACGATGCCCGCGCCCTCATGCCCCAGGATGGCGGGAAACTTGCCCTCCGAATCCGCGCCGGAGAGGGTGTAGGCGTCGGTGTGGCAGACGCCGGTGGCCATGATCTCCACCAGCACCTCGCCCGGCTTCGGGCCGTCCAGCCGGACGGTCTCGATGGTCAGGGGCTGTCCGGCGGCCCAGGCCACCGCGGCGCGTGTTTCCATGGCGTTCAGTTTTCCCGCTGAGGACGGTTTCGGACAAATGCCCCGCGCCCGGGATGGCGGGCCGGCCGGCGGGGGATCGTGGCCGCACCATAGGGCATCCGGCGCGGGAGGCCAGCCGGGCCGGCAGCGGGGTGGGGCGGAAGGGCCGGGTGGGGGCCGGAGCGGATCACGGTGTGGTTCCCGGTGCGGCTGGGAGTATGGCCGGGGGCGTGTCGCGGGCGAAGGCGGCGCGCAGGGCATCGGCGGGGATGATGGCGGTGCTGGAGGTGTAGGAGGTGAACGCCATCGTGCCGCCCCGCAGGCGGAAGCAGAGATCGGCCGGGTCGTGGCGCAGGTCGCGGCTGACATATTCCGGGTCAGGGATGTCGCCGGTTCTGTACTTCCCGGCCTGCGACACGATGTCGGGGAAGAAGCTGTAGACGATGCGGCCATCGGCCCGCCGGGGCAGCGGCGCCGGGTCCAGACCTGCCATCATGACGCTTCCCGCCGCGGTGTGAACGGAGGAACCGCCCGTGAGCAGCCGATCCCCGTCGAACCGGGCGTCGGTGCAGAGCGATATGGCGGCCCAGATGGTGTGGCCGCCATTGGCGTGGACCCGCGCCAGGTCGTGCGCGGTGGAGAAGCGCACAAGCAATGTGGGAATAGGCTGCGAGGGTGGGCGGTCCGGCGACAGCCAGGATTCCGGATGGTCCAGCAGGTCCGTGACCTCGACGCCTTCGAAGCGCAGGTCGTGGATGCGCGGGGAGCTGAGCATGAAGCTCCAGACGGCACATCCGGGCAGGGTGAGAGGGAGGAGCGCGGCGGCGAGGCGGAGCGTGCGGGCGATCATGGCTGGGCCGGGGGCGTGGCGCGGGCGAAGGCGGCGCGCAGGGCATCGGCGGGGATGATGGCGGTGTTGGAGGTGTAGGAGGTGAACGCCATCGTGCCGCCGCGAAGGCGGAAGCAGAGGTCGGCCGGGTCGTGGCGCAGGTCGCGGCTGACATATTCCGGGTCAGGGATGTCGCCGGTTCTGTACTTCCCGGCCTGCGACACGATGTCGGGGAAGAAGCTGTAAACGATGCGGCCATCGGCCCGCCGGGGCAGCGGCGCCGGGTCCAGACCTGCCGTCATGACGCTTCCCGCCACGGTGTGAACGGAGCGGCTGCCCGTGAGCAGCCGATCCCCGTCGAACCGGCCTTCCGTGCAGAGCGATATGGCGGTCCCGACCGAGTGGCCGCCATTGGCAAAGACCCGCGCCAGGTCGTGCGCGGTGGAGAAGCGCACAAGCAATGTGGGCATAGGCTGCGAAGGCAGCCTATCGGATGCGGACCAGAATTCCGGATGGTCCCTGAGATCCGTCACCTCGATGCTCTCGAAGCGCAGGTCGTGGATGCGCGGGGAGCCGAGCATGAAGCTCCACACGGCGCAGCCGGGCAGGGTGAGAGGGAGGAGCGCGGCGGCGAGGCGGAGCGTGCGGGCGATCATGGCGGCCTACCGCCTCGCCCCGGTGGCGGGCCAGCGGCCGAGTGCCGCGTCCTCCGCCGACAGCCCGTTGCCGTCGCGTGCCTCCATCATGGTATCGAAGCTGCCATGCGAGGCATTCGCGTTCAGATGCACATCCGCGTAACCGCGCGGGCGCTCGTTATAGGCGCCGCCGATGACGGCCACCATGTTGGAGAAATCGAGCGGCCCGCCACCGGCCGCGTTCACGTTCATCCAGTGACCGGCACCCTTCCGCGCCCAGGCCAGGAAGGCGGCGTCCCGGAAGCTGCCGACCGGGTCGATGGTCACCAGCGTATCGACCGACCTGTTTTCCTGCGCCAGCCTGCCCACGACCTGGATCGCCGTGTTGCCGCCCCAGCTATGGCCGACCACGGACACCTTGGTTCCGGGCGGGAGGTTTTCGATGTAGCGCTGGATGTCGTCGGCTTGGTCGTGCGCGTAGTATTTCTCCTGTATGCCGGGATTTCTCGTGGCAAAATCCGCGCCGTATATTTCGACAATCCCCGACAACCACTTGTCGCCCGCCCCACCCACGAAGATCACCACCCGCTTTTCCGGCTGGTTGCCGTTGGCGGGTGCTGCCGGTCCCGGATCGTTGGCGGGGCTGGGGGCATGGGCCGCCTCGCCCCGGCCGGAGGCGCGGGACTGGGTGTAGCCGCTGACCTGTTCCGCATGGCCGTTGCGCTGGCGCTGGTAGGGGCGGACCCGCACCTGGCTGCGCTGCCCGTCGCCCCGTCCTGCCTCGTTGGCGGCGACGAGCTGGCGCCAGCCCTCGCCGACCCAGGCGCGGAAGGCGCCGCTCTCCGGATGGCCTGTCTGGGTGTAGCGCGGGTCGCGCATGGCGGCGCGCAGTTCCTTCTCCGTGATCGCCGGCATTCCGGCTCTCCATCTCTCTCACGGAAAGGTTACCGAATACCCGTCAAGGTTGCAAGAATAAAATCCTATTCCGCCGCTGTCACCGTTTGCGCTCGCCCCGTTCCGGAAACCGGTTGTCGAACCCGGCGAAGCGGATCAGCGCGCGCTCGTCCCACGCCTCGGGTGGCAGGGCGAGCAGGGCGCGGAACTCCCTCAGCACGCAGGCGGTGATGGGGGCGAGGCGGGCGGGCGGCGTGCCCTCCAGCGGCACCCAGGCCAGCGCCTCCAGTTCGCCGGACCCGGCCAGCTCGCCCCGCACCGCCTCGGCGGGGGCGAGCAGGAAGCGGGCGTTGAAGCGGATCGGCATGGTGGGCGGGGTGACGGCGCGGCAGAGATAGCGGAGCGGCGCGAGGTCCGGCCGCAGCGTGCCATCGGGCGCGAGGTCCCCCAGCAGGAGGCCGGTTTCCTCCCGCAGCTCCCGCGCGGCGGCCACGGCCAGGGCCTGGGCCAGGCGGGGCGGGGCGCGGCGTTCGAGCGCGCGGCGGGTGGGTTCGGCGAGGGGGTGAGCACGGGCGTGCGGCGGTCGGCGGCATCGACGCGGCCGCCGGGAAAGACCAGGACGCCGGGCATGAAGCGGTGGGCGGCGCTGCGCAGGCCCATCAGAACCTCCACGCCGCCGCCCCGGGTCTGGCCCTGGGTCTGGCGCCAGAGGATCAGCGAGGCGGCATGGGCGGGGGCGCTGGCGACGGCCCTGGCTCCGGGGCGCGCGGCATCCCGCGGCGAGGTCTTTGTCTTGTCCTGGACGCTCATCACGGCAGCTTCGCACCGGTGGCCAGGGTTGGGAAAGGGTGGGGTGCCGGGACTGGTGGCCGCAGTTGCGAACGTCGCTCAAACCATTGCGAGTGCTTGACAAACTGTGCCCCGGCTCGCATCTGGGCCATACCGGACCCCAGAGGTCCAGTATTCAGCTCCCTGCCGGAGGTCCTGCCGTGCTGCGGTTGTCGAAACTGACGGACTACGCCATCGCCGTCCTGGCCCGCCTCGGCCAGGAGGGAGGGCTGCGCACGGCACCGGAACTGGCCGCCGGCACCGGCCTGGGCGAGCCCACCGTGTCCAAGGTGCTCAAGACCCTGGGCCATGCCTCCCTCGTGGAGGGCGTGCGCGGCTCCCGCGGTGGGTACCGTCTGGCACGGCCGTTGTCACGCATTTCGCTGGCCGAGGTGGTGGTCGCCATGGACGGGCCGATCGCGCTCACGGCCTGCGTCGACGGTTCCGTCAACAGTTGCGAGGCCGAGGCGCTCTGCCCCGTGCGCGGACGCTGGAACCCGGTGAACGACGCGATCCGGGATGCGCTGGCCTCCGTTTCCCTGGCCGACCTGACGGCCAATCCCTGTCAATCGCATGGCCGCGCCGCTTTGCCGGTGCCCGCCGCCGCGCAATAGCCGAAAGAGCAAGGACAACGAGATGCCCGCCGTCTCCGAGACGATCGACGCTGTCCAGTCCGTCACCCACTCGACCTACAAGTGGGGCTTCGAGACGGATATCGAGATGGACATGGCCCCCAAGGGGCTGAACGAGGATATCGTCCGCTTCATCTCCGCCAAGAAAGGGGAGCCGGAATGGCTGCTCGAATGGCGCCTCAAGGCC
This sequence comes from Roseomonas gilardii subsp. gilardii, assembly GCF_023078375.1. Classification (NCBI taxonomy): domain Bacteria; kingdom Pseudomonadati; phylum Pseudomonadota; class Alphaproteobacteria; order Acetobacterales; family Roseomonadaceae; genus Roseomonas; species Roseomonas gilardii. The sequence continues at coordinate 2,486,872 of NZ_CP095554.1, forward strand.
TTCGCCGCCTGGAAGAAGATGGAGGAGCCGCGCTGGCCGGCGGTGAAGTATCCGCCGATCGACTACCAGGACGCCTACTACTACGCCGCGCCGAAGCAGAAGGCCGCGCCGAAGTCGCTGGATGAGGTCGATCCCGAGCTGCTGAAGACCTATGCCAAGCTGGGCATCCCGCTGAAGGAGCAGGCGATCCTGGCCGGCGTCGAGGGCGCGGGCGAGATGCCCGCCGATGCGGAACGGGATGGAGAGCGCGTGCCGGTGGCGGTGGACGCGGTCTTCGACAGCGTTTCCGTGGCCACGACCTACAAGGAGCGGCTGGAGAAGGACGGGATCATCTTCTGCTCCATCTCCGAGGCGGTGCGCGAGCATCCGGAGCTGGTGCGGCAGTATCTGGGAACGGTGGTGCCGGCGGGGGACAATTTCTTCGCGGCATTGAACTCGGCGGTCTTCACCGACGGGTCCTTCGTCTACATCCCCAAGGGCGTGCGCTGCCCGATGGACCTGTCCACCTATTTCCGCATCAATGCCAAGAGCACGGGGCAGTTCGAACGGACCCTGATCATCGCCGACGAAGGCGCGACGGTCTCCTATCTGGAAGGCTGCACCGCGCCGCAGCGCGACGAGAACCAGCTTCATGCCGCGGTGGTGGAGCTGGTGGCGCATGACGACGCCACCATCAAGTACTCCACGGTGCAGAACTGGTACCCGGGCGACGAGAACGGCAAGGGCGGCATCTACAACTTCGTCACCAAGCGCGCCGCCTGCCGCGGCAGGCGCTCCAAGGTGAGCTGGACGCAGGTGGAGACGGGCTCGGCCATCACCTGGAAGTACCCCTCCTGCATCCTGCAGGGCGACGAGAGCGTGGGCGAGTTCTATTCGGTCGCCATCACCAACAACTGGCAGCAGGCCGATACCGGCACCAAGATGATCCATCTGGGCGCCAACACGAAGTCCACCATCGTGTCCAAGGGCATCAGCGCGGGGCAGGGGCAGAACACCTATCGCGGCCTGGTGAAGATCAGCCCGAAGGCGAAGAACGCCCGCAACTTCACGCAGTGCGACAGCCTGCTGATCGGCGACCAGTGCGGCGCGCATACGGTGCCGTATATCGAGAACCGCTGCATCTCGGCCAAGGTGGAGCACGAGGCGACGACCTCGCGCATCGCCGAGGACCAGCTCTTCTACTGCCGCCAGCGCGGGCTGAACCAGGAGGAGGCCGTGGGCCTCATCGTGAACGGCTTCTGCCGCGAGGTGCTGAAGGAGCTGCCGATGGAATTCGCCGTCGAGGCGCAGAAGCTGCTGGCGATCAGCCTCGAAGGCTCGGTCGGCTAGGGAATTGGCCCCTTCGGGCGTGAGAGGAACAGGCCCGGCCGTGGCGCACCTGCGTGTGCCGCGCCGGCGCCGGATGGGATAAGAGCGATGTTGAAGATTGAAGGGCTGCGGGCCGAGATCGACGGCAAGGAGATCCTGCGCGGGATCGACCTGGAAGTGCCGGCCGGCGAGGTGCATGCCATCATGGGCCCGAACGGTTCGGGCAAGTCCACCCTCTCCTACGTGCTCTCGGGGCGCGAGGGCTATGAGGTGACCGGCGGCACGGCCAGTTTCGACGGGCAGGACATCCTGGAGATGGAGCCCGAGGAGCGCGCGGCGGCGGGGCTGTTCCTGGCCTTCCAGTATCCGGTGGAGCTGCCGGGCGTGGGCAATGCCAACTTCCTGCGCACCGCCCTGAACGCGCTCCGCCGCTCGCGCGGCGAGAGCGAGCTGGACGCGATGCAGTTCCTGAAGCTGGCGCGCGACCGCATGAAGAAGCTGTCCATGCCCGAGGACATGCTGAAGCGCGGCGTCAATGTCGGCTTCTCCGGCGGCGAGAAGAAGCGCAACGAGGTGCTGCAGATGGCCCTGCTGCAGCCGAAGCTCGCCATCCTCGACGAGACGGATTCCGGCCTGGACATCGACGCGCTGAAGATCGTGGCCGAGGGCGTGAACGCCCAGCGCGGGCCGGATTTCTCGGCGCTGGTGATCACCCACTACCAGCGCCTGCTGGACTACATCGTGCCCGACCGCGTGCATGTTCTGGCCAATGGCCGGATCATCGCCTCCGGCGGGCCGGAACTCGCGCATCGCCTGGAAGCCGAGGGCTATGCCACGGTGATCGAGGAGGCCGCGTGACCGCCCTGCCTGCCAACACCCCGGGTGGCACCAGCTTCCTCGCCCGCTACGAGGGGCTGAAGGACCGCCTGCCGGGCCGCAACATCCCCGCCATCCACGCGCTGCGCGAGGCGGCGGCGGAGATCCTGCGCAGCACCGGCCTGCCGACGCGCCGCGTCGAAGCCTGGCGCTACACGGACATCACGGCGATCAGCCGGGCGGAGTTCCGCGAGCCGCTGCTCTCGGTGGAAAGCGGCCCCGCCCTGCCGGCGAAGCGCTGCGAATACCGCGCCGTCTTCCTGGACGGGCGTTTCCAGCCGGAACTGTCGGAACTGCCGCCCCATGCCGGCCCGCTGAGCGAGCATCTGGTGGCCGCTGCCGGGCTGCTGGGCGAGGTGGATGCGCTGCGCCCGGCCGAGGCGCTGAACGCCATGCTCTTCGAGGACGGGCTGTTCCTGGACCTGCCGGAAGGTACGGAGGGCGGCGAGCTGGAGCTGCTGACCGTGGCGACCGGGCCGGTGGCCATGGCCTATCACCCGCGCCACGTCATCCGCCTGGCGCGCGGCGCCTCGCTGATGCTGCTGGAAACGGCGACGGGGCCGGAGGGCAGCCAGCACCTCCACAACCCGGTCTTCGACATCGCCGTGGCCGAGGAGGCCCGCATCGTGCATGTGCGGGCGCAGCGGGAGCCGGAGGGTGCCTTCCACCTCGCCCATATCAACGTCCATGTGGCGGCGCGGGGGGTCTATGACGGCTTCGCGCTGAATGCCGGTGGGCGCGTGGCGCGGTCCGAGATCCGGCTGCGCCTCGATGGGCCCAGGGCGGAGGCGCATCTGAACGGCGCGCAGCTCGCGGCCGACGGGCAGGTGGCGGACATCACCACCGCCATCGACCATGCGGCGCCGGACTGCCCCAGCCGCCAGACGGTGAAGACCGTGCTGGCCGGGCGCGCGCGCGGCGTGTTCCAGGGCAAGATCCTGGTGCGGCAGGCGGCGCAGAAGACCGACGGCTACCAGATGAACCAGGCGCTGCTGCTCTCCGAGAACGCGGAGATGGACAGCAAGCCGCAGCTCGAGATCTATGCCGACGACGTGAAGTGCTCCCACGGCGCCACGGTCGGCGCGCTGGACGAGGAGCAGCTCTTCTACATGCGCTCCCGCGGCATCCCGGCCGATGCGGCGCGGGCGATGCTGGTGCGTGCCTTCCTGGAGGAAGCGATCGAGATCGTCTCCTCCGAGACGGCGAAGGGCGCGCTGGAGGAGGCGATCGCCATCTGGTGGGCGCGCCACGGCATCGGCACGCCGGGCGAAGGGGAGGCGGCGTAACGGCCATGGACGGTTCGGCCCCTCCGGCTTTCGACGTGGCGCGGGTCCGGAAGGACTTCCCGATCCTCTCCACGACGCATCGCGGCAAGCCGCTGGTCTTTCTCGACAGCGGTGCCTCGGCCCAGAAGCCGCGCGCCGTGATCGACGCGATGAAGGAGATGATGGAGACCGCCTATGCCAATGTGCATCGCGGCGCCTATCACCTCAGCGAGCAGGCGACCGAATCCTACGAGGCCGCCCGCCGCGCCGCGGCGCGCTTCCTGAACGCCGCCGACGAGCGCGAGATCGTGCTGACCGGCACCGGCTCCACCCAGGCGATCAACCTCGTCGCGCATTCCTTCGGGCGTGGCGTGCTGAAGCCGGGGCAGGCGGTGCTGGTGAGCGAGATGGAGCACCACGCCAACCTCGTCCCCTGGCACATGCTGCGGGACGCGCATGGGGTGGAGCTGCGCATCTGCCGCGTCACCGATGCGGGCGAGCTGGACATGGCGGAGCTGGAGGCGAAGCTCGCCGACGGGAAGGTCGGGCTGGTCTCCATCGCCCATATGTCCAACGTGCTGGGCACGGTGGTGCCGGCCCGGCGGATCGTGGACCTCGCCCATGCCCATGGGGCGCGGGTGATGTTCGACGGCAGCCAGGGCGCGGTCCACCGCAAGGTGGATGTGCAGGCGCTGGGCTGCGACTTCTACGTCTTCACCGCGCACAAGCTCTATGGCCCGACCGGGCTGGGCATCCTCTATGGCCGGATGGAGGTGCTGGAGCGGATGCCGCCCTTCCTGGGCGGCGGCGACATGATCACCGAGGTGACGCTGGAGCGGACCCTCTTCGCCGAGCCGCCGCTGCGCTTCGAGGCCGGCACGCCGCCGATCATCGAGGCGATCGGGCTGCACGCCGCCATCGACTATGTCGAGGCGATCGGCATGGAGGCGATCGAGGCGCATGAGCGTTCCCTGGTGGACCATGCGATGAAGCGCCTGGGGAATATCGAGGGCGTGACCCTGCTGGGCCGGGCGCAGGACCGGGGCGGCGTCTTCGCCTTTTCCATCGACAACGCCCATTCGCATGACGTCGCGACGCTGCTGGACCGGGCGGGGATCTGCGTGCGCTCCGGCCGGCATTGCGCGGAGCCGCTGCACACCCGCTTCGGGGTGGAAAGCACCTGCCGGGCCTCCTTCGGCCTCTACACGACGCATGAGGAAGTGGACTATCTCGCCGAGGCCGTGACCAAGGCCCGGGAGTTCTTCGCGTGAGGTCCGGCGCCGGGGCGGCCATCGGAATGGCCCGTCCCGGACAGGGCCTGGGAGTGCGCTGATGTTCGACGATCTTCGCGATCTCTACCAGGAGGTCATCCTGGACCACGGCCGCAAGCCGCGGAACTTCCGCCGGCTGGAGGATGCCGACCGCCACGCGCGCGGCGACAACCCGCTCTGCGGCGATCGCATGGAGCTCTGGGTGAAGCTGGACGGCGAGGGCCACATCGCCGATGCGGCCTTCCAGGGCAAGGGCTGCGCCATCTCCATGGCCAGCGCCTCCCTGATGACGGAGACGGTGCGCGGCAAGAGCGCCGCCGAGGCGCAGGAGCTGGGCGCGAAGTTCCGCGAACTGGCGATGACAGGCACCTGCCCGGATTGTGGCGCCGGCCTTGCCGAGGAGATGGAGCGTCTCCAGGTTCTGGGCGGGGTCGCGGAGTATCCGAGCCGCGTGAAATGCGCGACCCTCGCCTGGCACACGCTGAATGCCGCCCTGGAAGGCGCGAAGGAGGCGTCGAGTGAGTGACACGCCCGCCAAGGACCCGTCCGTGACGGAAGAACCCGCCGCCGTGCCGCAGCCGGCCGCCGCCTCCCATGGCGTCTGGACCCCGGATGGCGAGGTGCCGCCGGCCGCGCCCGAGGGCGTGCAGGAAGAGGCCGTGCTGAACGCGCTGAAGACGGTCTTCGACCCGGAGATCCCCGTCGATATCTATGAGATGGGGCTGATCTACGCGGTGGAGATCGGCGAGGACGGGACGGTGAAGGTCGAGATGACGCTGACCACGCCCTCCTGCCCTTCGGCGCAGGAACTGCCCAGCATGGTCGAGGAAGCGGTCCGCACCGTCCCGAATGTGAACGATGTGGAGGTCGAGGTCGTCTGGGACCCGCCCTGGGACCCGTCGCGGATGAGCGAGGACGCGCGCCTCGCCCTGAACATGTACTGAGAGAGGTTGTCCCCCCCGATGAGCACGACGACCGAGACCCCCGCCCGCCCGAAGCGCGCCCTGCCGCCGCTGATGTCGCTTTCCGATGCCGCGGCCGAGCGCCTGCGCCGCCTCTACGAGAGCGGCGAGAATGGCAGGTACCTGCGCATCGCGGTGAAGACCAAGGGCTGCTCCGGCATGGCCTATGACCTGAACTGGGTGGATGAACCCGGGCCGGGTGACGAGGTGGTGACGGACAAGGGCGTCACCATCCTGGTGGACCGCAAGGCGACGCTGTTCCTGATCGGCACCACCATGGACTACGAGGTGAAGACCATGTCGGCAGGCTTCACCTTCGTGAACCCGAACGAGAAGGGCCGCTGCGGCTGCGGCGAAAGCTTCCACGTCTGACCGGTTCGGGCGTTGCGCCTTCCCGGGGGACAAGGCTCCGCCTTTTCCCCCCGGACCCCCTTATCCGCCAGGACCCTGCGGGCCCTGGACCCGATGAGCTGGCTCTTGCTGCGGCCGGATCGCGCCGGAGAGCATGGTCTCCGGCGACTGCGGCTGCCACAAGCGCGGAGAAGGATTTTCCTTCCAGAAGTCCCGCCGATCCACCTGCGCCCGGGGATCAGCCCGCAGGCTGACGCCCACCACCACCGCCAACGAAAGCCCGGGGTCCGGGGACCGGCTTCGGTCCCCGGCGGAGTGGGGGTCCGGGGCGAGAGGCAGCGCCTCTCCCCCGGGGGTTGCCACGAAGGCGCCGGCCAGCTCAGACCGCGACCTCGTCCTCCGAACCGCCATCCTTCCCGGTGGGAGCGAGGCGCGTGTCCAGCCGCACCAGGGCGAAGGCGACGATCAGGAAGCCCGCCGCGATCCCGAGCGCGTTGAGCCCGGTCCGGGCCCAGCCGATCGCCTCGACATCGATGAAAGGATAGGCGTAGCGGCCGCCGAGCCCGCCGCGCAGCAGGGCATAGGCGAGATAGACCAGCGGATAGATCGCCCAGATCAGCGGATCATGCCCTCGCAGCCGCCCCTTGGGCATGAAGAGCAGCCAGAAGAGCGGCACCAGGGCTGGGATGGCATCGTGCATCAGCGTGTTGGCGGTGCGGGCGAGGCCGTCGCCCAGCACCGGCATATGGCCGCGCAGCAGCAGCGCATAGACCACGCCCACCAGCATGATGGCCAGCGTCGTGCCGCCGACCAGGCCAGGGGCGGCGAAGCCGGGGCGGCGCAGGGCGATGCCGGTGAAGACCGTGGCCACCACGAGGTTGGTGGTGATGGTGAAATAGCCCAGCAGGACCCAGAGCGCCGTGACGACGGACTGCGTCCGCTCCAGCAGCGACAGGAACTGCAGCCCCAGCCCGAGCCAGGCGAGCACGGCGATCAGCGCCGCGAAGCCGGTGGCGGTTTGGCTGAGGGGGAAGTGGCTGGCGGGAAGGGTCTGCTCCGTGTGAAGGGGCGGCGGATCGGCGTGCAATTTGGGATGGAATCCGGGCGAGGGTGGGGACCTTGCGGGGTCAGCCCTCCAGGATGCCTTCAGCCCCGGGCGAATGCCACCACGGATTCGAGATGCGGCGACCACAGGAACTGGTCCACCGGCACGGCCGAAACGGCGCGCCAGCCGCCGCGCTGCAGCAGCGCCGCATCGCGCGACAGGGCGGCGGGGTTGCAGGAGACATAGACCACCCGTTCGAGCCGACTGCGGGCGATGATGCCGATCTGCTCGGCGGCGCCGGCATAGGGTGGGTCCAGCACCGCGGCGGCATAGGCGGCGAGTTCGGCGGGCAGCAGCGGCTGCCGGGCGAGATCGCGGCGCTTCGCCTGGACGCGGCGCATGGCCTTGTTGGCCCCGGCGGCGAGCGCCGCGACCGCTTCGGCCTCGCCCTCGAAGGCATCCACCCGGGCGAGCCGGGCCAGGGGCAGGGACAGCGTGCCCACCCCCGCATAGAGGTCGGCGATCCGGGCCTTGGCGGGCAGCCGGCGCGGCAGGGCCGCCAGCACGGCCTCGACGATCGCGGCCTCGCCCTCCGGCGTCGCCTGGAGGAAGGCGCCCGGGGCCGGCGGGACCGCCACGCCGTCGAGCAGCAGCGAAACGCCGCCGCTCTGCGCGGCCATTTCCGGCGCGCCCTTGTTCAGGGCCCAGGCGATGCGCGGGATGCCATGGGCCTCGCCGAAGGCGGCCAGGATCTGGCGGTCCTGCGCGGTCAGCGCCGCATCGGTGCGCAGCAGCAGGTCCGGCCCGGTGCTGAGCAGGTTGACCAGGGCCGAGCCCTCCCGCCGGAAGCCGCGCAGCCGGGCCAGGAGGCCGCGCAACGGCTCCAGCAGCGCCAGGATCGCGGGATCGAGCACATGGCATTCCCGCATGTCCACCACCTGCGCACCGCCCCGTTCGTGGAAGCCGATGCGCACCCCGTCCGCGCCCTGGCGGATGGCGAGGTCGGCGCGGCGGCGCGTCGCGGTGGGGCAGGGGGCCAGGGGGGCGACGGGCGTGTCGGGGAAGCCGGCGCGGGCCAGAGCCTCGGCCAGCCGCGCCCGTTTCCAGCCGCGATAGGCCGCGCCATCCCAGTGCTGCAGGGCGCAGCCGCCGCAGGTGCCGAAATGCCGGCAGGGCGGGGCGGCGCGTTCCGGGCTGGGGCGCAGGATCGCCTCGGCCTCCGCCACCGCGCCTTCACCCCGCTTGCCGGTGACGCGGGCCAGGACCCTCTCGCCGGGCAGGGTGAAGGGCAGGAAGGCGGCGCGCCCGTCCGGCAGGGTGGCGATGCCGTCGCCGCCCGAGCCCATGCCGGCGATGTCGAGTTCGATCGCGCTCACGCTTCGTCCAGATGCAGGGTGGTGAGCCAGATCTCGGCCAGGAAGAAGACGAGCGACCCCATCAGCACGATCAGCGCCGCGACCAGCAAGGCCCCGAGCAGCAGTCCGACATGCAGGTCGAAGAAGGGACCGGCGAAGGAGATGACCAGCAGGGCGCAGAGCAGGATGGCCGAGACCACGCAGCCGGTGATGGCGAACTGCACCAGCCGCGCCCGCCGCCCCAGGCGCGACAGCTCCCCGGGCGCCGGCTCCGCCCCGGCCCGCAGGGCGCGGGTGCGGTCCACCAGCCGCGAGAGCCGCGTCGCCAGGATGTTGAGCACCGCCATGATGCCGCTCAGCAGGAAGGCGGGCGCGATCGCGAGCTGGATGGTCCGCTCGATATCGAGGATGTCACCGCCCAAGGAATATTCTTTCCGGAAGATGCGGGCCGCCGCGCCCCGGCCCCTGGCGAGGGCCGGAGGCGCGGCGGCACCGTGGAATCAGGCTGCCTCGGATTCCTGCGACGCCGTTTCCTCCACCCGGCGCGGGCGGGGGATCGGGATCAGCATGAAGGCCGGCACGTTGTCGCCGAAGCCCAGCACCGGCGGGCCGAGATCGTCGCGGTCGCGGCGGGAGGGGTAGCGGTCCTCGTAGCGGCCACGGCCGCCATGGCGGTTCTCCCGCTCCGCTTCCGCGTTGTCGCGGCGCGTGGGCAGGGCCTCCGGCGCCTCGCGGCGCGGACGCTCGGCGCGCGGAGCCCTGTCCTCGCGCGGAGCCCTGTCCTCGCGGGGCGCCCTGTCCTCGCGGGGCGGGCGTGCGTCGCGGGGGGCGCGTTCCTCGCGCGGCGCACGCTCCTCACGCGGGCCACGTCCTTCCTCCCGGCGGCCGGAAGCCGACCGGCCGCCACGGCCACGGCCCTCGCCGCGGGAGGCGGGTTCCTCGCGGCGGCCGCGGCCGCCGCGCGGGCTGCGGGCAGCAGCCTCCATCTCCTCCTCGGAGACCGGCTCGATGCCCTCGATCTCGATGCGGGGGATGGGGTGGCCGGTCAGCTTCTCCACCGCCTGGAGCAGCTTGGCATCGTCCGGCGTGGCGAGGGTATAGGCATGGCCCTCGCGGCCCGCGCGGCCGGTACGGCCGATGCGGTGGACATAGTCCTCGGCATGGAAGGGCACGTCGAAGTTGAAGACATGCGACAGCCCGCCGATGTCGATGCCGCGCGCCGCCACGTCGGAGCAGACGAGGAGCTGCAGCTCATCCGCCTTGAAGCTGTTCAGCGTGGCGAAGCGGGCGGACTGGTCCATGTCCCCATGCAGGGCGCCGACCGAGAAGCCGTGCTTCTTGAGCGACTTGTAGAGGATGTCCACGTCGCGCTTGCTTGCGGTTGCAGAAGATCAGGGCGTTCTTCACCTGCTCCCGCCGGACCAGGCGGCGCAGCGCCTCGCGCTTCTCCATCGTGCGGCAGAACACCACGCCGGCGGTGATCGTGGTCGCCACTGAGGCGGCGCGGGAGACCTTGATCTCCTTCGGGTTGCTCAGGAAGGCATCGGCGAGCTTGCGGATCTCCGGCGCCATGGTGGCGGAGAAGAACAGCGTCTGCCGCAGCGGCGGCAGCATGCCCACGATCCGCTCGACATCGGGGATGAAGCCCATGTCCAGCATGCGGTCGGCCTCGTCGATGACGAGGATCTTGCAGTCGGCGAGCAGGATGCGGCCACGGTCGAACAGGTCCAGCAGCCGGCCCGGCGTGGCGATCAGCACGTCCACGCCCGCGTTCAGGATGGCCTTCTGCTCGTCCATGCTCTCGCCGCCGATCAGCAGCGCGTGGTTCAGCTTCAGGTGCTTGCCGTACTTCACGAAGTTCTCGGCCACCTGCAACGCCAGCTCGCGCGTCGGCTCCAGGATCAGCGAGCGCGGCATGCGGGCCTTGGCGCGCGATCCGGACAGGATGTCCATCATCGGCAGCACGAAGGAGGCCGTCTTGCCGGTGCCGGTCTGGGCCACGCCCAGCACGTCGCGGCCCATCAGCACCACGGGGATGGCCTGGGCCTGGATCGGCGTCGGGGTGACGTAGCCGGCCTCGGCGATGCCCTGAAGCAGAGGCTCGCTCAGGCCGAGATCGGAGAAGGGCGGCAGGGGCTCTTCCGGCTCCGCGGCGGGGGCGGCCTCCGCGGCCTCCGGCTGTGCGGTGCCATCGGCCGGAACGGCATCCGCGGCGGCCTGCGGAGCAGCTTCCAGGACGGCGGCAGCGGGGGAGGCCGCCTCATCCGGCAGCGGCCCGGCTACTTCCTCGGCGAAATGGCCGATCTCGGCGGCGGAGGAACCCGGCACCTCGTCGCCCATCCGCGCCGGCACGGTCTCGCCCGGCAGCGTGGCGCCGCCCTCGGGCGGGACATCCGGATTCGGCACCACGGCATCCTCGTAGAACTGCTCGGGTGTTTCCTCGGTGCTGCCCTCGCCGGGGCGCTCGGGCTCGAACGGGGTGCTTTCTTCCTGCTCGGGCGTGGTGTCGTCGGGCGTCATCGGACCGGGCTGCCCGGCCGGGTCATGGCCGGCCTGATCCTGGCCTGCCTGGTCGTGGCCGATGGCATCCGGCTTGTCGCTGTGATCCGCCGCCGCGGCAGCGTTGCGCGTTTCGTTCAAATCTGATCGGTCCTGCGGCGCCCGGCGGAAGCCCGCCAGGCCGGTTATGCCGCGGCCTTTCCGCGGCTATCCTCTTCTGCAGCCCAGGTGTCGCGCCAACGTCGCGCCAACATGGTGGCGGACCGGCCAAGGGACCGGAAAACGGTCCCGCCCGACCCAGGCTCCGCCGCATATGCGCGCATAGCCCGTTGAAAGCAAGGTTTTCGGTGCTGGACGGGCATTCCGGCATCGCCTATCGCCCCGGCGTGAGCACGCGCATTCCCCTTCTCCTGCTGCCCGGCCTGCTGAACGACGCCCGCCTCTGGCACCATCAGGCCGAGGCCCTGGCCGATATCGCCGAAAGCCGGGTTCCCGATCTCAGCCTCGACGACAGCATGGCGGCCATCGCCCGCCGGGTGCTCGCCACCGCGCCGGAACGCTTCGCCCTCGCCGGCCTGTCGATGGGGGGCTACGTGGCCTTCGAGATCATGCGGCAGGCGCCGGAACGCGTGCTGCGCCTCGCCCTCTTCGACACCTCGGCCCGGCCGGAGGCGCCGGAGCAGGAAAGGCGCCGCCGTGGCCTGATGGCGCTGACCCGGGGCAGCGCGCCGGAACGGTTCCGCGGCGTCACGCCACGGCTGATGCCGCAGATCCTGCATCCCGACCACCTGGACGAGGGCGGGGAGGGATCGCTCGGCCGGCTGGTTTCCGACATGGCCATGGCGGTGGGGCGGGAGGGCTTCCTGCGGCAGCAGGCGGCGATCCTCGGGCGCCCGGATTCCCGCCCGGGCCTCGGCGCCATCGCGGTGCCGGCGCTCGTCGCGGTGGGGGAGGCGGATGCCATGACCCCGCCCTTCCTGTCGGAGGAGATCGCCGCCGGCATCCCTGGCGCCACCCTGCACCGGGTGCCGCGCAGCGGCCACCTGCCACCGCTGGAGAACCCGCCCGTGGTGAACGCCCTGATGCGGGACTGGCTGCTGGCCTGACGTCCGGATGCTGACGTCCGGATGCTGACGTTTGGGGCCGGGCTGCGGCATGATGCGTGGCCCCAATGGGAGTAGCATGGCGATGAGCATCCTCGACCTGGCGCTGGTGGCGCATGACACCAAGAAGGACGCGCTGATCGCCTGGGCGGAGCGGCACCGCTCCCTGTTGTCCGGCCACCGCATCCTGGCCACCGGCACCACGGGCCAGAGGCTGAAGGAGGCCATCCCCGAGCTGAAGGTGGAGCGTGTGCTGAGCGGCCCGATGGGGGGCGACCTCCAGATCGGCGCCCGCATCGCCGAGAAGCGGGTGGATGCGCTGATCTTCCTGATCGACCCCCTCTGGGCGCAGCCGCACGAGCCCGATGTGCGGGCGCTGATGCGGATCGCGGCGGTGCATGACGTGCCCATGGCCACCAATCTCAGCACCGCCGAGGCGCTGGTCGCGACCTGGCCGAAGGTGACGGTGCTGGCCGGCGGCTGACCCGCCTATCCGGCCTTGTCTCCCGGAGCGCTGGCGATCAGGTGCTCCACGAGGCGGCGGGCATGGACCGGCAGGGCCTCCAGCCGCCGGACGCAGAGCACCAGCCGGCGCAGCGCCCAGGGATCGGCCAGGGGCACGACCGCCAGCATCATCTCCCGCTGGCATCGCCGTGCCGCGATCTCCGGCAGCACGGCGATGCCCACCCCGGCCTCCACCATGCGCCCCAGGGCGGTGACGCCACGCAGCCGGACCCGGAAGCGCGGCACCCGCCCCAGGCGGGCCGCCTGCTGCGACAGATGCGCCGACAGGGCGCTGCCGGCGGGCAGACCGACGAAATCCTCCTCCAGCACCTCGGCGAAGCGGAGCGTGGACCGGCCCGCCAGCGCATGGCCGGGCGGCAGCAGCAGCACCAGCCGGTCGAGGCGGAAGGGATGGGTCTCCAGCCCGCCGGTCCCCGCCTCCCCGGACAGGATTCCCGCCTCCGCCTGGCCCTGGGCGATGGCGGCGGCGATCTCCTGGCTGGGGCGCTCCTCCAGGCCGAGGTCGATGCCGGGATTGGCCGCCAGCCAGTCCGCCAGGGCGGCGGGCAGGTGCTCCTCGAGGGCGGCGGTGTTGGACAGCAGGCGCACATGGCCACGCAGCCCGCCCCTCGCATGGTCGCGCAGCCCGCCGCGCAGGCGCTCCATCTCCTCCAGCACCCGGCGCGCGTGATGCAGGAGGGTCTGCCCCGCCGGCGTGGGCCGCACCCCGCGCCGGCCGCGTTCCAGCAGGGCCGTGCCGAGCGCCGCCTCCATGCCCCGGACCCTCGTGCTGGCCGAGGCCAGGGCGAGGTTCACCCGTTCCGCGCCGGCGGTGATGCTGCCCGCCTCGGCGGCCGCGACGAAGAGGCGCAGGTCGGTCAGGTCGAAATGCATGGCATCCTGCCTACGCCCTGGACGAAGCCTGACTCAAGAACTCCCGCATTGTGGGGCGGCCACGCAAGGACCAGCCTGCCGCCATGGACCTTTCCTTCTCCATCCCCCTTCTGGCCGGCGTGATGTCGGTCTTCCTTCTGGCCGGCTTCACCAAGGGCGTGACCGGGCTGGGCCTGCCCACGGTCGGGGTGGGGCTGCTCAGCCTGTTCATGGCGCCGGCCCAGGCCGCCGCGCTGGTGATCCTGCCTTCGCTGCTGACAGATCTGTGGCAGATGACAGGCGCGGCCCTGCCGGGGCTGCTGCGGCGCCTCTGGCCGATGCTCGGCGCGATCGTGCTGGGCTGCTGGGCGGGGCGGGGGCTGCTGACGGGCGATTCCGCCTGGATCGGGCAGGAGGCGCTCGGGCTCGTGCTGGTCGCCTATGCGCTGTTCGGCCTGTCGCCGCTGCGGTTGCCCGCTGTCCCGCCCCGGCGGGAGGCATGGCTCGGCCCTCTGGCCGGCCTCTGCACCGGCCTGCTCACCGCCGCCACCGGCGTCTTCGTTCTGCCGGCTGTCCCCTACCTCCAGGCCCTGTCGCTCGAACGCCCGGCCCTGATGCAGGCGCTTGGCCTGTCCTTCACCACCTCCACCCTGGCGCTGGCGGCGGTGCTGGCCGATGGCGGCGCGCTGGACGGTACGGGGGCGATGGGCTCGGCCCTGGCACTGCTGCCGGCTCTGCTGGGGATGCTGCTGGGCCAGTGGCTGCAACAGCGGCTGCGGCCCGCGGTCTTCCGGCGGATCTTCTTCGGCGGCCTGCTGCTGCTCGGCGCCCACCTCCTCCTGCGCGGCCTGCTCGGCTGAGCAGGCCGCGCAGGAGGGATGCGTCAGGCGTCCACCGCCTCGGCATCCAGCTTCGCGGCATTCTCCTGGATGAAGCGGAAGCGGAGTTCCGGCTTGCGCCCCATCAGCGCCTCCAGCAGCTCCGCCGTCTGGGCGCGTTCCTCGGGCGGCAGGACCACCTTGAGCAGGGTCCGCTTGCGCGGGTCCATGGTGGTCTCCTTCAGCGACATGGGCGGCATCTCGCCCAGGCCCTTGAAGCGGCTGACCTCGACCTTCTGGCTCGGCTTGAAGCTCTTCTTCCGCACCCGCTCCAGATCCGCGTCGTCGCGGGCATAGACGGAGACGGCGCCGGATTGCAGGCGATAGAGCGGCGGCTGTGCCAGGAAGACGCGGCCCTGGCGCACCAGCTCCGGCAGCTCCTTGTAGAAGAAGGTCATCAGCAGCGCGGCGATATGGGCACCGTCCACATCGGCATCCGTCATGATGACGACGCGGCCATAGCGCAGGCGATTCATGTCGAACCGCTCCCCCGCACCACAGCCCAGCGCCTCGATCAGGTCCTTCAGCTCCTGGTTGCCGCGCAGCTTGTCGGCGGAGGCCGAGGCGACGTTCAGGATCTTCCCGCGCAGCGGCAGCACGGCCTGGGTCTGGCGGTCGCGCGCCTGCTTGGCGGAACCGCCGGCCGAATCGCCCTCCACCAGGAACAGCTCGGTTGCCGCCGCGTTCTCCAGCGTGCAGTCGGCCAGCTTGCCGGGCAGGCGCAGCCGGCGCGTCGCCGACTTGCGCGGCGTGTCCTTCTGCTCCCGCCGGCGCTGGCGTTCCTCGGCGCGCTCGATCGCCCAGGCGAGGAGGTTGTCCGCATTGCGCGTGTCGCCGGTCAGCCAGTGGTCGAAATGGTCTCGCAGCCCCGCCTCGACCAGCTTCGCGGCCTCCGGCGAGGTCAGCTTGTCCTTGGTCTGCCCCTGGAACTGCGGGTCGCGGACGAAGACCGAGAGCATGCCCGCCAGCCCGCCGAACAGGTCCTCGGCGGTGACGCTGGCGGCGCGCTTCTCCTTCTTCAGCTCGCCATAGGCGCGCAGGCCCTTCACCAGCGCGTTGCGCAGCCCGGCCTCATGCGTGCCGCCCAGCGGCGTGGGAATGGTGTTGGCATAGGCGTTGAGGAAGCCATCCCCCTGCTCCAGCCAGGTCACGGCCCATTCGGCGCGGCCTTGGCCCTCGGGGAAGGAGACCTCGCCCGACCAGGGCGCCGGGACGACCGTGGCGCGGTTCTCCACGGCGGCGGCCAGGAAGTCGGAAAGGCCGCCCGGGAAATGCAGCGTGGCGGTGGCGGGGGTCTCGTCCTTGACCAGTTCCGGATCGCAGGACCAGCGGATCTCCACGCCCTTGTAGAGATAGGCCTTGGAGCGGCAGAGCCGGTACAGGCGGGCGGGGGAGAAAAGCTGCCTGCCGAAGATCTCCACATCCGGCGTGAAGCGGATCGTGGTGCCCCGCCGGTTGTGCACCGGGCCGGCGTTCTTCAGCTTCGTGACCGGCTTGCCGCGCTCATAGGCCTGGGTGAACAAGGTGCGGTCGCGGGCGACCTCCACCTCCATGCGCTCGCTCAGCGCATTCACCACCGAGGAGCCGACGCCATGCAGGCCGCCGGAGGTGTCGTAGGCCTTGCCCGAGAACTTGCCACCCGAATGCAGGGTGGTGAGGATCACCTCCAGCGCCGAGAGCTTCGGGAATTTCGGATGCGGATCGACCGG
Organism: Roseomonas gilardii subsp. gilardii; assembly: GCF_023078375.1. Taxonomy (NCBI): domain Bacteria; kingdom Pseudomonadati; phylum Pseudomonadota; class Alphaproteobacteria; order Acetobacterales; family Roseomonadaceae; genus Roseomonas; species Roseomonas gilardii. Next base: position 2,502,871 of record NZ_CP095554.1, read on the forward strand.
GATGCCGCGCCCGTTGTCGCGGACGGTCAGGCGGTTGCCCGCCTCCAGCGTGACCTCGATGCGGTCGGCATGGCCGGCCACCGCCTCGTCCATGGAATTGTCGAGAATCTCCGCCGCGAGGTGGTGCAGCGCGTTCTCGTCGGTGCCGCCGATATACATGCCGGGGCGCCGGCGGACGGGCTCCAGCCCTTCCAGCACCTCGATATCCGCCGCGGAATAGCTCTGGTTTGCGGGCCCCTTCTGAGGGCGGCCGCCGAACAAATCGTTCATGTTGTGTTCCGGTCCCCCGCCGGGAAAATAGGCCGTGCGGACTGGAACCGCAAGTTTCGCGGGCACGGGCCGGGCGGAATTCCGCCTGTTGCGGGAAGGGACGCGAAAAACCCCTCGGCCCCGGCCAGGAGCCGGAGCGAGGGGTTCAGGACGAAGGGGCCGGGCGCCGCCGGGAAGCCAGGCCCCCCGGCGGCGGTCCGGTCAGGCGCCGGTCAGTTGCCGTGGCCGTGGAGATGGGCTTCCAGCATCCACAGGTTCTTGTCGATGGCGCGGGACAGCTCCGTCAGCAGGTCCGCCGTGTCGGCATCGCCCGCATCGTCCGTCTCGTCGATGCCGTCGCGCAGCGCCTTGCCGACCTGGGCATAGCGGTCCGCCAGCTCCTTCACATGGCCGATGCTGTCCAGCAGGTCAGCCGGATAGGGCGGCAGGCGGGTGGAACCGGCGATGTTCTGCGACGTGCCATCAGCCACGCCGCCGAGGAGCACCATGCGCTCGGCGAGCATGTCGGTCTGCTCGTTCAGGGCTTCGTAGAACTTCTCCAGCATCTCGTGCAGGCCGATGAAGTTCGTGCCCTTCAGGTTCCAGTGTGCCTGACGGGTGGCGTTGTAGAGGTCGATGGAGTCCGTCAGCAGCGCCTGGAGCGTGGTGAGCGAGACGTTCTTGGCGTTCTCGCCGACGCTGTTCCGGGTCGGCCAGCGGGTGCCCGAATAACCCGTGTCACCCTTGCCGTGAGCCTTGGCCATGGAATCGACTCCTTAGGTGGTCCGATGAAACCTTATCCGAAACGCCCCGGCGTTCCGCTACCGCGCCAGCGCGTGACGAGGATGAAGGTTTCAGGGCTCCAGGCTGAGGAAGCGCCGCGCCAGGGCGGGCTCGCTGCCGCGGTGCAGCGCGGCGGCGCGGGCCAGGATCGCGGCATCCGCATCGGTCATGCGGCCGGCCTCCCGCAGATGCTCCGTCCACGACTCCATGGTCCAGAGCTCCACGAAGCGCTCCGGATGCGCGACATCCTCATAGAGCCGCCAGTTCACCGCCCCGGCCCGCATCCGCACGCCCCGGACCTCGCGCATGGCAGCCAGGAACTCGGCGCGGTCCACCTCCGGCACGAGGTAGCGGACCGACTCCATGACCGGCAGCGCATCGCGTGCCAGGACGGAGGCCAGGCCGGGATCGGGGTTCTCGGGGGCGGGGTGCAGGATATCCGCGCCGGGCGGCGGCGGGGGCGGCGGGTTCTCCATCGGCAGGCGCTGCAGCGCCCAGGCCCCGATGGCGCCGCCGATGCCGAATCCGGCCAGGGTGGCGGGGATGCCGAAAGCCTCCCCCGCCGCGCCGGACAGCACGGAGCCCAACGCCATCGCCCCGAAGGTGGCCACCTGATACAGCCCCATCGCCCGCGCCCGCACCCAGGACGGCGCGGACAGCTGTGCCGAGGCGCCGAAGGTGCTGGCCGCCGAGATCCAGCAGGCGCCATAGACCAGCATGGCCAGGATGGCCGGCAGCCAGTGCCGCGACAGGCCCAGGACCACCAGCGCCGCGCCCATGGCGGCGGTGCCCAGCACCACCAGGGTGGAGAAGCTGATCCGGCTGCGCAGGGACGGGAGCAGGAAGCCGGCGCCCACCGCGCCCGTGCCCATGGCCGCCAGCATCAGCCCATAGGCTTCCGGCCCCATGCCGAGCTGGCGCCGCACCAGCAGGGGCAGCAGCCCCCAGATCGCCGCCCCGGCGAAGAAGGTGACGAGCGAGCGCAGGATGGTGCCGCGGAGTGCCGGGCTCGCCGCCACGAAGCGGACGCCCGTGCGCATGGCGGACAGGAAATGCTCGTTGGGCAGGCGCCCGGCCGGGGCCTGCCGCCGCCACAGGAACAGCGCCACCACCAGCACCAGCACGCAGGCGGCGTTCAGGGCGAAGGTCGCCTGCGGCCCCGCCATCCCCATCAGCAGCCCGCCCAGGGCCGGGCCCAGGGCGCGGGCGAGGTTGAAGCCGATGCCGTTCAGCACGATGGCCTGGGCCAGGTCGGCGCGCGGCACCAGCTCCGGCGTCACGGCGGAAAAGGCGGGGAAGTTGATCGCCGAGCCGATGCCCAGCGCGAAGGTCAGCGCCAGCAGCCCCCAGGGGCCGATCAGCCCCGCCGCCGCCAGCAGGCAGAGCAGCAGCGCCGCGCCGCACATCCAGAGCTGCGCCCCGATCAGGAAGCGCCGCCGGTCGAGGATATCGGCCAGCGCCCCGGCCGGCATGGCCAGCAGGAAGACCGGCAGCAGGCTCGCCGTCTGCACCAGGGCGACCATGCCGGGGCGGCCGTCCAGGATGGTCATCAGCCAGCCTGCGCCGGTGTTCTGCACCCAGAGGCCCATGTTGCTGAACAGGGTCGCGATCCACAGCAGGCGGAAATTCGGATGGCGCAGGGGCTGGAAGGCGGCGGGCAGAGGCATGGGACTCGGAAACCGGCTTCTTCTTCTGGCTTGGACGGAAGACCGGCTTAGCCCGCCGGGCGGGGTGGCGCGACCCGGGCCGGCAGGGACCACACGGAAAGGTTCACGGGCGGTTCCAAAGGGAAAGCCGTGACGAAGAAGACCCACCCGGGAACGGAACACGGCGCGGCGGACGGGGCTGTCATGACACCTATTGCATGCGGCAAGGGGAAGCGTACCATATTTTGATACACGCCACGCATCCCCCAGTAATGGCGTGCGTTCATTGCGTACACCGTTTGTCCACTTTGGCGGACGACAGTCACGGACAAGAAAAGCAACCGCAGCGTGTTCCGCGGCCGTCCTTGAAGACACGGCAATGCAGGGAGAGTGCCAGAACCATGTTCTATGACGCCTATCAGGCGCAGCAGGATATCCTTGCGCCGTTTCAGGGTTTCGCACGCGGAAGCAGCCGGCTCCTCCGCCAGTTCGACGAGGCGATTCCAGGCGTCTTCCCCTTGCGCCACTGGGCGGCGATGTTCGACATCCTGGGCGGGGCCCGGACGACGCATGAGCATCCGCCCTTCGGCTTCACCTCGGTGCAGGTGGAGGGCGAGACCGTCGCCGTGACCGAGGAAGCGGTGCATGCCACGCCCTTCGGCACCCTGCTGCGCTTCCGCAAGGACACCACGCGGAAGCAGACGCCGGTGCTGCTGGTGGCCCCGATGTCCGGCCACTTCGCCACCCTGCTGCGCGGGACCGTGGCGACGATGCTGCCGGACTACGACGTGCACATCACCGACTGGCACAATGCCCGCGATGTCCCCGCCAGCGCGGGCTCCTTCGGCTTCGACGGCTTCGTGGCGCATATCGCCGCCTTCCTGCGGGCGATGGGGCCGGGCGCGCATGTGGTGGCCGTCTGCCAGCCGGCCGTGCCGGTGCTGGCCGCGGCGGCCCTGATGGCGGAGGAACGCGACCCCGCCCGCCCGCGCAGCCTGACGCTGATGGCGGGGCCGATCGACACGCGCGTCAACCCGACCGGCGTGAACGAGCTCGCGACCTCCCGCCCGATCTCCTGGTTCGAGCAGCACCTGATCTCCACCGTCCCCTGGCGCTTCGCCGGGGCCGGGCGCCACGTCTATCCCGGCGTGCTCCAGCTCACCGCCTTCCTGAACATGAACATGGACCGGCATGTGAAGGCTTATGCCGACCAGTTCCGCCATCTCGTCTCGGGGGAGGAGGAGGCGGCCACGGCGCATCGCCGGTTCTATGACGAGTATCTGGCGGTGATGGACCTGCCGGCGGAATTCTACCTGGAAACGGTGAGGATCGTGTTCCAGGACCATTCCCTGCCGCTGGGCAAGCTCACCGTCGGCGGCCGCCTGGTCCGGCCGGACCGGATCACGGACATGTCGATCCTGACGGTCGAGGCCGAGCGGGACGACATCTGCTCCGTGGGCCAGACGGCGGCGGCGCTCGACCTCTGCACCGGCCTGCCGGCGGAGCGGAAGCGCAACCACGTCCAGAAGGGCGTCGGCCATTACGGCGTCTTCAACGGGCGCCGCTGGAACACCGAGATCTATCCGATGGTGCGCGAGACCATCGAATCCGCGAACCGGGCGGCGGACGCCGCCTGATCCGGACCACGATCCGGACCACGCCCCGGGGGCGGCGCCATGCCGCCCCCGGGCGCGTTTCAGCCCGCGCCCATCCAGAACTTCACCGCCGACAGTGCGGCGATCAGCCAGACCGCGCCGGATACCTGCCCGCCCTTGCCGGCCAGGAGCTTGGTGATCGCATAGGTGATGAAGCCGATGCCGATGCCGGAGGCGATCGAGAAGGTCAGCGGCATGGACAGCGCGGTGATGATGGCCGGCGCGTAGTCCGTGATGTCCTCCCAGTCCAGGTCGCGCAGCGACTTAGCCATCAGGCAGGCGACGAAGACCAGCGCGGGCGCCGTGGCATAGCCCGGGATGGAGGTCGCCAGCGGCGCCAGGAAGAGCGTCAGCAGGAACAGCACCGCCACGGTCAGGGCGGTGAGGCCGGTGCGGCCCCCGGCCTGGATGCCCGCCGCGCTTTCGATGTAGCTGGTCGTGGTGGAGGTGCCGAGCACGGAACCGATGATGGCACCGCCGCTATCGGCCAGCAGCGCGCGGCCGAGCCGCGGCACGGAGCCGTCCGGCCGCATCAGCCCGGCGCGGTGGGTGGTGCCGATCAGCGTGCCCGCATTGTCCAGCAGGTCCACGATGAAGAAGGTGAAGACGATCCCCGCCACGCCGAGGCCGATGGCGCCGGGGATGTCGAGCTGCAGGAAGGTCGGCGCCAGGGAGGGCGGCAGCGACACGACGCCATGGAAGGTGGTCAGCCCGAAGGGGACGCCGAGCAGGGCCGTGACGAGGATGCCGATGATGATGCCGCCCGGCACATTGCGGGCGACCATCCCGGCGATCAGCAGGAAGCCGAGGCAGGACAGCAGCACCTTCGTGTCCGCCACATGGCCCAGCCCGACCATGGTGGCCGGGTTCGCCACCACCAGCCCCATGCCCTGCAACCCGATGATGCCCAGGAAGAACCCGATCCCGGCGGCGATGCCGAGCTTCAGCGAAAGCGGGATGGTGTTGATGAGCCATTCCCGGATCCGCAGCACCGAGACCGCGAGGAAGATGAGCCCGGACAGGAAGACGGCGCCCAGCGCCACCTGCCAGGGAATGTGCATGCCGCCCACCACGGCGAAGGCGAAATAGGCATTCAGCCCCATGCCCGGCGCCAGGGCGATGGGATAGTTGGCCAGCAGCCCCATCAGCGCCGAGCCGATGGCGGCGGCGAGGCAGGTGGCGACGAAGGAGGCCCCCTGGTCGATGCCGGCGGCGGCCATGATGTTGGGATTGACCACGACGATATAGACCATCGTCAGAAAGGTGGCGAAGCCCGCCATGATCTCCGTGCGCGGCGTGGTGCCGTGCTCGCGCAGCCGGAAAAGCGATTCCACGGTCCCGATTCCCCCTCGGTGTGATCCGTCATGTTTCCACGGCGGCGAAGGCGGGGGAAGCAAGCGCGATGCCGCTGTCCGCTCCGTCAGCCCGGCGCGTCGGCCGGGGGCGGTCGCGCAGCAGGGCGGCGATGCAGAGCTGGAGGTCGTCGGTGCCATAGGGCTTGCCCAGGACCGTGACGCCCCGGAAACGCTCCGGCAGGATGGTGGCGGCGTCGAAGCCGGTGGTGAACAGGAAAGGGATCCCCCGCTCCGCCAGCACATCCGCCACGGGGAAGACGCTTTCCCCGTCCAGGTCCACATCCAGCAGCGCGGCATCGATCCGCGCCGAGACGGCGAGGCGGATCGCCTGGGCCAGCGCGGCGGCGGGGCCGACCACCACGGCGCCGCCATCCTCCAGCGCGCGGCTCACCTGCATGGCCACCAGGGCCGCGTCCTCCACCACCAGGATACGGCGCCCGGCGATGGTGCCCTGGGCGGAGACGGGCGGACGTGACATGGCGGTGGGCGAGGCGGGCGCCGCGCCCACGAGCTGCTTCAGCGGAATGGTCACCGCGCAGCGCAGCCCCGCCGGATCGAAATTCAGCTTCGCCTGGCCGCCGAGCTCATAGGAAAGGCCGCGCTCCACCACCGTCGAGCCGAAGCCGCGGCGGCGCGGCGGCTGCACCGGCGGCCCGCCGCTCTCCACCCATTGCAGGATGATGCGCTCGCCATCCATGCTCCAGGTGACGAGGACCTGCCCCTCCGGCACCGACAGCCCGCCATATTTCGCGGCATTCGTCGCCAGTTCGTGCAGGGCGAGGCTCAGGGCCAGAGCCGCCTTCGGCTTCAGCCGGACTTCCGGGCCGTCGATGGTGACGCGCTGCCCGCCATCGTTGCGATAGGGGCGGAGTTCCTCCTCCGCCAGGGCGCGCAGGTCGGCCCCCTCCCAGCGCGTGCTGGTCAGCAGGCTGTGCGCCACCGCCATGGCGCGGATGCGCCGGTCGAAGTCGTGGACGAAGCCCTCCAGGTTGCCGGCGCCGCTCTTGGTGTGGCGCACCAGGGCCTGGATATTGGCCAGGGTGTTCTTCACCCGGTGGTCCAGCTCCGCCATCAGCAGGTCCTGCTGCGCCCGGGCGCGCCCCCGTTCCTCGGAGGCATCCTCGATCCGGCGCAGCACCACCTCCAGCAGGCTGAGCTGGAGCGCCTGCGCCGCCTCGATCTCCACCGCCCGCCAGGGCCGGGCGCGGCCATGCACCGTCTCCGTCCAGGTGGCGAAGGAGGCACGCGGCGAAAGCTGCCCGGGACCGGCGCCCGGCTCCACAGGCTTGTCCGGGTTGCCGGCCCAGTGGATGGTCCGCACCATCTCCGGCCGGAACCAGAGGATGTAGTCCTGCGGCGCGCGGCTCACCGAGAGGGCGAGGACGCCGCTGGCGACATCGGCGAAGTCCCGGGCGGGGGGATAGGCTTCCGGCAGGCGGTCCAGCGCCACGATCCGGTCCTCGGCGATGCCGCGCAGCCATTCCACCAGACCGCTGACCTGCTCCTGCGTCGGGGTCCGGCCCGCCGTGACGTATCGCCCGGAGGCCAGCACCGCCACGCCGCCCGCGTCGAGATAGTCCAGCAGGTTCGGCCGCTGGCGGATCAGCCCCTCGCCGAGTTCCTCCTCCTGCGCCATGACCTGTTCCAGATGCTCGTGCACCCGGCGCATGCGGAGGGCGTCCTCGTGGTCCTCGCGCTGCTCCAGCGTTTCGAGCTGCAGCGAGAACATCTGGGCGAAGAGCTCGCAGGCCGCGCGCATGGCGACAGGCAGGTGCCAGGCGGTCCGGTGGTGGCAGGCGATCAGCCCCCAGAGCCGGCCACCCTGCTGGATGGAGAGGGACATGGAGGCCTGCACCCCCATGTTCCGCAGGTATCGCAGATGGATCGGCGAGACCGCGCGCAGCGAGCAGTCGGACATGTCCAGCGGCTCGCCCGTCCTGGGGCTGAGCGCGGGCATGAGCGGCTCCGGAATATAGTTCGCGTCCGGGATCAGCCGCATCCAGTTGCGCAGGTAGAGAGCCCTGGCCTGCCGCGGGATGTCCGAGGCCGGGAAATGCAGGCCGAGATAGGAGCCGATCCCCTCCGCCTTCGCTTCCGCCAGGACGCGGCCGGTGTCGTCGGGCTCGAACCGATAGACCATGACGCGGTCGAAGCCGGTCATGTCGCGGATCGTCGCGGCCGCCGCCTCGCAATACTGGCTGGGGGTCGTGGCGCCCTGGAGGCTGCCGATCATGCTCTGCACCAGAGCGAGCGTGTCGTCCTGCCGCACCGGGCCAGGCACGCCCCGGGGCTCGATCTCCACGATGATGCCGGCGGCGCTGTCGCGGCCCTGCAGGTCGAAGAAGCGGCCCGGCCGCAGCTCCACCGAGCTCAGCAGGCGGGAGCCCGCCTGGGGGCGGGGGCCGGCGGAATCCGATGAGGCCGGGGCGCGGAGGAGCCGGATGACATCCGGTGGCAGAAGCAGCTTCGCCTCCGCTCCCAGCGCCTCGTCCAGCGGAACGCCCAGGAGGTGCTGCATGTCCCCGGCGGCCTGCAGGATGCGCAGCGTGCCCGGGTCCAGCACCAGCAGCAGCCCATGGGGCTGGATGGAGGCCGGGATATGGATCGGCTCGCGGTCGCAGTTGGTCGGGTCCGGGCGGCCGGGCAGGGCGCGGAGGTCGGGCAGGGGCAGGAAGGGCGGGGTCGTGGTCACGCCGTCGCCCCGGCCGGCATGGCCAGCCCGGATTCCGCCGCGGCTTCGGGGCGGGACAGGCTGGAGGAAAGCCAGGATTCCAGGCGGTGGAAGGTATCGGCCGCCGCGCCGCAGGCTGCCCCGGCATCGGCGCAGTGAAGTTCCAGCGCCTGCCGGAAGCGGCGCCAGCTCTCGCCGGCCGGCCGGCCCAGGCTGGCATGGAAGGAGGCACCGCGCTCCGGTCCCAGGCCCAGCGCGGCCTCCGCGCGGCGCAGGATCACCTGCCCGCCAAGGGCGGAGCCTTCCAGCACATAGAGCGCGCCGAAGGCGGCGTCCCGGGTGGCGGGAAGAGGCGGGGGAGGGGCGAAGGGCAGCGCGGCCAGGTCCCGTGGCATCAGGCCCAGGGCCAGGAGGTCGTTCCGCAAAAGGGGCGTGCGCCAGCGTGCCGTGTCAGGCGGAAGGCCAGCGGCCTGCCAGTCGAAGCGGTCCAGCATCGCCTCCAGCGGTGCCACGATGCCCAGCATGGCCGACAGGAGGCGGGCATAGGCCGCGGGCGAGGCCAGGTGGCGGTCCAGGTCGATCCCGGTGTCGAGACGGGCGTGCAGGGCGGAGGTGGCGTCGCGCAACGCCGTCAGGACGTGGGGTGAGGTCAAGCAGCCGTTTCCGGAGTCACGATGCTTCCTTCACCGCGGCGTTGCACAGGAGACTGAAAATAGAGGCCCGTGGCCGCCATGCAAGGAGCGGCCGGGTTCCGCACCCGACAAGAAGGGGAGAGGGAAAAGCACGAAGGGCGCCTCACGGCGCCCTTCGCAGGTCTTCCGGCCCGGAAACGGGGGATCAGGCGGAGTAGTACATCTCGAACTCGACCGGGTGCGGCACGTGCTCGAAGCGGTAGACCTCGTTCCACTTCAGCTCGATGTAGCTCTCGATCTGCTCCTTGGAGAACACGTCGCCGGCCAGCAGGAACTGGTGGTCGGCCTCCAGGGAGGTCAGCGCCTCGCGCAGGGAGCCGCACACCGTCGGGATGTCCTTCAGCTCCTCCGGCGGCAGGTCGTACAGGTCCTTGTCCATCGGCTCGCCCGGATGGATCTTGTTCTTGATCCCGTCCATCGCCGCCATGGTGAGCGCCGCGAAGGACAGATAGGGGTTCGCGGTCGGGTCGGGGAAGCGGACCTCGACGCGCTTGGCCTTCGGGCTGGTGGTGTAGGGGATGCGGCAGGAGGCGGAACGGTTGCGCGCCGAATAGGCGAGCAGCACGGGCGCCTCGAAGCCCGGGATCAGGCGCTTGTAGGAATTGGTGGAGGGGTTGGTGAAGGCGTTGATCGCCTTGGCGTGCTTGATGATGCCGCCGATGGCGAACAGGCACATCTCCGACAGGTCGGCATAGCCGTTGCCCGCGAACATGGGCTTCCCGTCCTTCCAGATGGACAGGTGCGTGTGCATGCCCGAGCCGTTGTCGCCATAGATCGGCTTCGGCATGAAGGTCGCGGTCTTGCCGTAGCTGTGGGCGACGTTGTGGACGCAGTACTTGTAGATCTGCATCTGGTCGGCCATCGTCACCAGCTTGCCGAACCGGGTGCCCAGCTCGTGCTGCGACTGCGCCACCTCGTGGTGGTGCTTCTCGCCCGGCAGGCCCATCTCGATCATGGTCGAGAGCATCTCGGCGCGCAGGTCCATCTCGCTATCGACCGGCGGGACGGGGAAGTAGCCGCCCTTCACCAGCGGGCGGTGGCCCATATTGCCCTCGGGGTAGTCCTTCATGTTGGCCCCGGGGCCCTCGATGCTCTCCAGCCGGTAATGGCCGAAATTGCCGCCGGTGCCGAACTTCACGTCGTCGAACACGAAGAACTCGGCCTCGGCGCCGACCAGCACCGTGTCGCCCACGCCGGAGGACGCCACATAGGCCTCGGCCTTCTTGGCGGTGCCGCGCGGGTCACGGGCATAGGCCTGGCCGGTCGAGGGCTCGATGATGTCGCAGAACAGGATCAGCTGCGGCTTGGCCGAGAAGGGGTCCATGCACGCATTGGCCGTGTCCGGCATCAGGATCATGTCGGACTCGTTGATCGCCTTCCAGCCGGCGATCGAGGAGCCGTCGAACATGATGCCGTCCGTGAAGACCTCTTCCGAGACGGTCGAGACATGCTGGGCCGTGTGCTGCCACTTGCCCTTCGGATCGGTGAAGCGGAAGTCCACGTATTCGACGGAATTCTCCTTGATCATCTCCATGACCTTGGAGACGCCGTCCGGAACCCCCGGGGCTGCTGCGGGCTTCTTCGCCATCGTGTCCTGATCCTGTTCCCTAGAACGTGGCAGTCACTTCGCGGGCCGTCCGGCCCACGTTCCGCCGGCCGCCGGCGCCCGGCGGTTCCTCTCTGGACACCCGCCCCGGCAACCGGTCGCCCGGAATCTCAATCTGTCAGACGGCGTCCTCGCCGCGCTCCCCGGTCCGGATGCGGATCACTTCCTGCACATCGGACACGAAGATCTTGCCGTCGCCGATCCGCCCGGTGCGGGCGGCCGTGGTGATGGCCTCGATGGCGCGTTCCGCCAGGTCGTCGGGGCAGATCACCTCGATCTTCACCTTGGGCAGGAAGTCCACCACGTACTCGGCGCCGCGGTAGAGTTCCGTATGGCCCTTCTGTCGCCCGAAGCCCTTGGCCTCCACGACCGTCAGGCCCTGGAGCCCGATCTCATGGAGGGCGTCCTTCACCTCGTCGAGCTTGAAGGGCTTGATGATGGCCTCGATCTTCTTCATCGGCTCCGCCGTCCCGTTTCCCCGCGCCGCCTGACGGCGCGAGGGCCGTTTCCCCTCGCGATCGCCGGCCTTGTCCTGCCGGCGCTGGCCCGCGACACGGGCGTACCCGGTGTTGCACGGCCCGTGCCGCGCCGGCAATGGCCGTGGCGGGCGGTTTTCACCGCTCGCGCTCCTGGGATGCGCCATCCCAGGCGGCATTCTGCCCATTTTGGCGGCAGATGCCACTCCGGAGATGGTTGCACCGCCTGGGCCGAGGTCCCATGATCCCGGCCGGGCCCGGATACCCCCGCGCGGAAACGCCGGCATGCCGCCGGATGGACCGCCGCTCCGGAGTCGGGCCGCCGCATCCCAGCCCCTCGCGCCAGGGCCCGCCGCCGGGCTTGCCGCCGCGAAGGGCTTCCGAAAGAATCGGGAGCGCCCCGCCGGGGTCCCCATCAGAGACGAAGCCCACCCAGAGATGAAGCCCCCAGGCAGCCCCCAGAACGTCGAATCGCCCCAGGAATCGCCCCAGGAATCGCCCCGGAACGCCCCTTCGGCCGCGCGGCCCCAGAACGCCCTGCTCTCCGCCACCGGCACCACGGTCTTCACCGTCATGTCGGCGCTGGCGGTGCAGCACGGGGCGATCAACCTCGGCCAGGGCTTCCCCGACGAGGAAGGGCCGGCGGATGTGGTGCGGGCCGCGGCGGATGCGCTGCTCGACAACCGCAACCAGTACCCGCCGCTGACCGGCCTGCCGGAACTGCGGGAGGCCGTGGCGGCCGCGAACCGCCGCTTCTACGGGCTGGAGATCGACCCGGCGGCGGAGGTGGTGGTGACCTCCGGCGCCACCGAGGCGATCACCGCCTGCCTGATGGCGCTGCTCGACCCGGGCGACGAGGTGGTGCTGATCGAGCCGCTCTACGACACCTACCTGCCGGTCGTGCGGATGCTGGGCGCGGTGCCCAGGCTGGTGCGCCTCGCCCCGCCGAAATGGGAGCTGCCGCGCGCCGAGCTGGCCGCCGCCTTCGGGCCGAAGACCAAGGCCATCCTGCTCAACAGCCCGATGAACCCCGCCAGCAAGGTCTTCACCGCCGCCGAGCTGGCCTTCATCGCGGAACTGGTGCAGCGCCACGACGCCTATGCCGTCTGCGACGAGGTCTATGAACACCTGACCTTCGACGGCTGGAAGCACATCCCGCTGATGACCCTGCCCGGCATGCGCGGGCGCTGCCTGCGCATCGGCTCGGCCGGCAAGACCTTCAGCCTGACCGGCTGGAAGGTGGGCTACATCACCTGCGACCGCGCCATCGCGCCGAACGTGGCCAAGGCGCACCAGCTCCTGACCTTCACCACCCCGCCGAACCTGCAACGGGCGGTGGCGCTGGGGCTGGGCAAGGAGGATGCGTATTTCGCGGGCCTGTCCTCCGGCCTCCAGGCGAAGCGCGACCACCTCGCGGCGGGGCTGGAGCGGCTGGGCTTCGGCGTGCTGCCCGCCATGGGCTCCTACTTCATCACCGCCGATTTCCGTCCCCTGGGCTTCACCGGCGACGACGTGGCCTTCTGCCGCCACATCACCGAGGCCGCGCGGGTGACGGCGATCCCCGTCAGCGCCTTCTATGCCGGGCCGGACGCGCCGAACCACTACGCCCGCTTCGCCTTCTGCAAGCGGCTGGAGGTGCTGGACGAGGCCCTGGCGCGGCTGGAAGCCTGGAAGGCCGGGCGCGAGGGCAACGGGCAGGCACGGGCGGTCTAGGACGGAGGAAGGGGAGGCGGGGCGCGCCAAACTTCGCGCGCGACCCCCGTTGACGACATCCCGGCCGGGCCTTACACCGCGCCACACCGTGTGGCGGCCTTAGCTCAGTCGGTAGAGCGCCAGGTTGTGGTCTTGGATGTCACGGGTTCGAATCCCGTAGGTCGCCCCACCTTCTCCCTTCCCGGCCCCCTTTCATTCGGCATGGCTTCACCGAGATACCCTCCGTGCCGTTCCGGCCGGGACACGGGCATCCGGCGATCCGGGGGTTAGCGTAAGATGCAGTTCGACGTGGCGATCGTGGGCGGCGGGCCGGTGGGCCTCGCCTTCGCGCGGGAAATGGCGGGCAGCGGGCTGTCGCTCGCCGTGATCGAGACACAGCCCGAGGCGCGGCTGGCCGACCCCGCCTTCGACGGGCGCGAGATCGCCCTCACGCATCTTTCGCAGGACCTGCTGCGCGCCCTGGACGCCTGGGACCGCCTGCCCTCCGGCGCGGCCTCGGCGCTGCGGGAGGCGAAGGTGCTCAACGGCGCCTCGCCCTATGCCCTGCATTTCGACGTCTCCGACCGGGCCGAGGCCGCGCTGGGCCAGCTCGTGCCGAACCACCTGATCCGCCGCGCCCTCTTCGCGGCGACCCGGGGGCAGGCGGGGCTGACCCTCCTGGCCGGCACCAGCGTCACCAGCGCCACGATCACCCGCCAGGGCGCCCGGCTGGCGCTCTCCGACGGGCGGGAGATCGGCGCGAAGCTGGTGGTGGCGGCGGACACACGCTTCTCGCCCTTGCGCAAGGCGCAGCGGATCGAGGCCGATGTGACGGATTTCGGCAAGTCCATGCTGGTCTGCCGCCTGGAGCATGAGGGCGAGCATGGGCATGTCGCGACCGAATGGTTCGACCACGACCAGACCATCGCCATGCTGCCGCTGAACGGCCGCTGTTCCTCCGCGGTGATCACCCTGCCCAAGCCGGAGATCGAGCGGCTGGCCGCCATGGACGGCACCGCCTTCTCCGCGGAGGTGACGCAGCGCTACCGGAACCGCCTCGGCGCGATGCGGCTGGTCAGCAGCCGTCACACCTATCCGCTGGTCACGACCTTCGCCCGCCGCTTCGTGGCGATGCGCTTCGCCCTGATCGGCGACGCGGCGGTGGGGATGCACCCGGTCACGGCGCATGGCTTCAACCTCGGCCTGCGCGGCGCCCATACGCTGGCGGAGGAACTACGCGGCGCCCTGGCGCGCGGCGCGGACCTCGCTCGGGCGGAGGCGCTGGACGCGCCGCTGGCGGCCTATGAGAGCCGGCACCGCCGCGCGACCTGGCCGCTCTATGCCGGGACCAACCTGCTGGCGAAGCTCTACACGGACGAACGCGCCCCGGCGCGCCTCGCCCGCCATGCCGCGCTGCGCCTGGGCAACCGGCTGACCCCCTTCAAGCACATCATCCGCGGCATGCTCATGGAAAGCGACGGGCCGCGCCCCTCCACGCGGGGGTGAGGCAACGCTGCGCCTGCTGCTGATCCGCCACCTGCCCGTGCCGGACGGGGCGGGGCGCTGCTACGGAAGCCTCGACCTCGCGGCACGGGCGGCGGAGCCGGAGGAGATCGCCGCCCTGCTGCGGGAAATCTCCCGGCTGCGGCAGCCCCTGCTCCTGAGCAGCCCGGCCCAGCGCTGCCGCGACCTCGCGCAGCATCTCGGCCCGGCACCGCGCCTGGAGCCCCGGCTGCGGGAGGTGGATTTCGGCGCCTGGGAGGGCCTGCCCTGGGATGCCGTGCCGCGCGCGGCGCTGGATGCCTGGGCGGCCGACCCGTCCGGCTTCACCCCGCCGGGCGGCGAAAGCATGGGCGATCTCCTGGCGCGGCTGGGCGCCCTGGCCGGGGAGCTGCGCCGGGCCGGCCGGGATGCCGTGCTGGTCACCCATGGCGGGCCGATGCGGGTGCTGCCCGCACTGCTGCGGGGGGAGGCACCGGACCTCCTCTCCCCCGCGCCGCGCTTCGGCGGAATGCTGCGCGTGGAACTGCCCGGCGCCTGAGGCGCGGCCGGTTTTCGCCCCGCTCCCCCTTGCCCTCTGGCCGCATCTCGCCTTCGTTCTCCGGCAGAAGAAGAACCTGCCGGAAAACCCCGTCCATGCCCCCGATCCCACGCCGCCTCGCGCTGTGTTCCGCCCTCGCGGCGCTGGCCACGCCACTGGCTCCGCCCGCCTTCGCCCAGGCCCCCTGGCCCGACCGCCCCTTGCGCCTGATCCTTCCCTACACGCCCGGGGGCGGCACGGATTCCGTCGCCCGCGCCCTGGGCGCGCGCCTGCACACGGCGCTGGGACAGGCCGTGGTGGTGGAAAACCGTCCGGGGGCGGGCGGCAACCTCTCGACCGAGCTGGTCGCGACCGCGAAGCCCGATGGCTACACGCTGCTGATGGGCAACCAGGGGCCCATGACGGTGAACCCGACCCTGTTCGGCAAGACGCTGAAGGTCGATCCGCTCACCGCGCTGGACCCGGTGGCGATGGTGGCGGAAACACAGCTCGTCCTGGTGGCCGGCCCCGGCACGAAGGCGGCGGACCTCGCCTCGCTGCTGGAGGAGGCCCGGGCGAAGAAGGGCGAGCTGAACTACGCCTCGCCCGGCAACGGCTCGGCAGGTCATCTGGCCATGGCCCTGCTGTTGCAGCAGGCGGGCGTGGAGGCGGTGCATTTCCCCTTCAAGGGCGCGGCGCCCGGCCTGACCGACGTGGCGGCGGGGCATATGGCGGTGATGATCAGCACGCTGCCCTCCGTGCTGGGGCTGGTGCAGGGCGGGGCGCTGCGGGCCCTGGCGGTGAGCGGCGACCGGCGCTCCCCCGCCTTGCCCGATGTGCCCACCGTGGCCGAGACGCTGCCCGGCTACCGCGCCACCGCCTGGTACGGGATCCTGGTGCCGCATGGCACGCCGGAGCCGGTGCGGGCGCGGCTGGAAAGCGCGATCCTGGGCAGTCTCGACGCGCCGGACCTCGTGGAGAGTCTGCGCAAGGAAGGGGCGGAACCCTATCCGATGCGCGGCGACGCCTTCCGCCATTTCATGGAGGGCGAGAAGGCGCGCTGGGCCAGGGTGATCGAGGCGGCCAGGATCACCGCGGACTGACCGGTCCCCCCAGGGGCGCCGGCCGGAGCGCGTCCAGCGGCACCGCCTCCGCCATGGCGAGGTAGCCGGCCCGGTTCGGGTGCAGGCCGTCGCCCGCACCGCCCACGGTGCTGCCCGGCACCATGCCGGGCCGCAGCCCACCCGTGGCCGGGTCCAGCGTGGCCCGGTCGAAATCCGCCACCGCGTCGAACAGGCCGGCATGCCGGATGGCCTCGTTGACCGCCCGCCGCCGCGCATCCTGCTCCGCGCCGCCATGGGCGGGGTTGGTGCTGGCCAGGGCCGGGGTCAGCGTCGCGCCCACCAGCCGCAGGCCGGGAAGGCCGGCCCGCAGCCGCCGGGCGCCCTCCCGCATCCCCGCCAGCACCGCCTCCGGCGCGACACCGTTGCCCCGCGCCAGGTCGTTGATCCCCAGCGCCCAGATCACCGCGCGCACGCCGGACAGGCGGATCACATCCCGCTCCAGCCGTTCCAGCCCCGGCGGCCCGCCGGGGCCGTGGCCCTCCGGCCCCAGGATGCGGTTGCCGTTGATCCCGGCATTCACCACGGAAACCGGCCCGCCCTGCGCGGCGCCCAGGCGGCGGGCCAGCACATCCGGCCAGCGGTCATCGCCATTCAGCGTGGCGCCCACGCCGTCCGTGATGGAATCGCCCAATGCGACCACCACGGGCAGGCCGGGC
This sequence comes from Roseomonas gilardii subsp. gilardii, assembly GCF_023078375.1. Classification (NCBI taxonomy): domain Bacteria; kingdom Pseudomonadati; phylum Pseudomonadota; class Alphaproteobacteria; order Acetobacterales; family Roseomonadaceae; genus Roseomonas; species Roseomonas gilardii. Next base: position 2,519,496 of record NZ_CP095554.1, read on the forward strand.
GGGGCCTGCATGTCCACCGCGTCGAGGAAGAACCAGGAGGTGGTGGGGAAGGGAAAGCCGCCCTCCTCCTCCCGCTCCCCCAGCGGCCCGCTCCCCGGCGCGGAAAGATAGGAGGTCTGGAGCGCCGTGGCATGCCAGGTCATCGGCCCGCTCGGCCCGGCGATGTGGAAGGACACGGCCAGCTTCCGCCCGTCCAGCAGGGCGGGTGGCGGATCGGCGAAGGGCAGGGGCACCGGATCGGACCAGACCTCCCCGCCCGGCGGGACCGAGACGCGCCGCCCGGCCCCGAAGCGCACCGGCCGGTTGCTGCCGTTCAAGAGCGCCGCACCCCCGGCCTGCACCCCCACCCAGGCATCGCCGATCGCCAGCGCCCGGGTGCCGAAGGCATTCGAGAAGCGCAGCCGCAGGCGCGGCCCCCAGAAACACGGGCGCAGCACCATGCGGAAGCTCTGGTCCCGGGCACCCCCGGCCGGGTCCGGCAGGCTGCTCCCCTGGTCCGGCTGGGCGGAGGTGAAGCCCACGGGATAGGGCCCCTGCGCCGAGGCGGCCCAGGCTGTGGCCCAATCCGTGGACCAACCCGGGGACCAACCCGGCGCAGCCTGCGCGGCAGCGGGCCGGGCCACGGAGGCCAGGGCCATGGCGGGCAGGCTCCGCAACAACCCGCGCCGCCGCGGAGGCGGCAGGGAAAGACGGTCCTGTCCCGGATCGGTCATACCGCAGCCTTCCATCCCGGGCGGCGAGCGGCAAGCCGGGCGGATCAGCCCGCGCGGCCCAGGCAGGCCGCCAGCAGGCTCAACACCAGGGCCTCAGCCAGTTGCTCGCAGGCACCCAGTACATCCCCCGTATGGCCGCCCACCTGCCGGCAGGCCAGCCGCGCCATGCCCAGCGCGGCAAGGCCCGCCAGGAGGACGCCGCCCAGCGCCACCGGCAGCGGCAGCAGCACCAGCCCCGGCAGCGCCGCCAGCGCCCCGCCGCCCGCCAGCAGCCCGGCACCGGGCCGCCCGAGCAGCGCCGCCAGCCCGTCCGGCCGCGCGGGCGGTGCCAGGGCGAGCACGCCCAGGATCGCGCCCCGCCCCAGCGCCCCGCTCACCACGAGCGACGCCGCCAGTGCCCCAGGCCCCGGCATCGCCGCCAGAGCGAGACCCCGGATGCCGAGCGACAGGATCAGGGCCAGCACCCCGTAGCTGCCGATCCGGCTGTCGCGCATGATCTCCAGCTTGCGCGCCCGGTCGCGCCCGCCGCCGAAGCCATCGGCGGTGTCCGCCAGCCCGTCCTCATGCAGCGCCCCGGTCAGCAGCAGCAGCGCCGCCAGCGCCCAGGCCGCCGCGAGCCCGCCCGGCAGCCCCAGCCACAGCCCCAGCGCCCCTGCCAGACCGCCCGGCAGCCCCACCAGCGCGCCGACCACCGGATAGGCCCAGACGCCGCCGGCCAGCCCGCCCGTCCAGCCCTTCCGCGCCAGGGCGCCGACTGGCAGGCGGGTCAGCACCATGGCGGCGCCCACCAGATCGTCCCGCAGCCGCCCGGCGAGGCGGCGGATCACGCCTCGCGGCCCGAGACCCCGGCCTCGGCGAAGGTGGCCATCCCCGCATGGCAGGCGAGGGCGGCGCGCAGCAGCGGCACGGCCAAAGCAGCGCCGGAACCCTCGCCCAGCCGCAGGCCGAGATCAAGCAGTGGCTCCATCCCCAGCGCGGCGAGCAGCGTGGCGCAGCCGGATTCCGCGGAACGGTGCGCCGCCCGGGCATGGTCCAGCCCATCGCCTCGCAGCCGGGCCAGCGGCGCCACGGCGGCGAGGCAGACATAGCCGTCCAGCAGCACCGGCACGCCCCGCTGCCGTGCGGCCAGCGCGGCGCCGAGCATGGCCGCCATCTCCCGCCCGCCCAGCAGCCGGGCCGCGAGCAGTGGGTTCTCCCGCGCCTCCGGGTGGCGGGCCAGGGCGGCATCCACGGCGGCGCGCTTGCGGGCGAGGCCGGCATCGTCCACCCCCGTGCCGCGCCCGGCCCAGCGATGCCCCCCGCCGCCGAACAGCGCGGCGGACAGGGCGGCGGCGGCGGTGGTATTGCCGATGCCCATCTCGCCCAGGCAGAGCAGCTCCGTGCCCGGCCGCAGCGCGGCATGCCCTTTGGCGACGGTGGCGAGGAAATCGCCCTCCTCCATGGCCGGCTCCTCGGTGAAATCCCCCGTCGGCCTGTCGAGCGCCAGCGGCACCACCCGCAACTCCGCCCCGGCCAGCCGCGCGAGCTGGTTGATGGCCGCACCCCCCGCCGCATAGTTCGCCACCATCTGCGCCGTCACCGAGGGCGGATAGGGCGAGACGCCGCGCGCCACCACGCCGTGATTGCCCGCGAAGACCAGAACCTCCACCCGGCCGAGCTCCGGCATGGCGCGCCGCTGCCAGCGCGCCATCCAGGCGGCCAGTTCCTCCAGCCGCCCGAGGCTGCCCGGCGGCTTGGTGAGCTGCGCCTGCCGCGCGGCCACCGCCCCGGCGGCGGCCTCGTCGCCCCCGGGCAGGTCCAGGCAGGCGGCGCGAAGGGAATCCAGGGTCGTGAAACCGGTCATGTCATCCGTCGTCGCGGGCGATGGCGTGGAAGAAGCTGCCGCTGACCCGTCCCCGCCGCGCCCCGGAGGGCGGCAGCGGCTGGCCGAGCCCGTCGGTCAGGCTGGCGAAAGGCGCGTCGGCGCCAGGGTCGTCCACTGTGGCATAGTGGAACTCATGCCCGCGCAGCACCGTCCCGGCGGGGCCGAGCGGCCCATCCGCCAGCAGCCTGGCGCGGCGGTAGCCGAGATTCATCCGCCGCTTCGCGAAGCTGGTGCGGTGCCCGAGCAGCCCCGCCATGGCATGCCACCCGCCCGCCGCATCCCGCAGCGCCTCGCCCAGCACCATGAAGCCGCCGCACTCGCCATGCACGGGATGCGCTTCGGCGAAGCGCCGCAGCCCCTCGCGGAACCGCGTGGCGGCGGCCAGGGCAGGGGCGTGCAGCTCCGGATAGCCCCCCGGCAGCCAGCAGGCGTCGCAATCCCCCGGCGGCGCCTCGTCGGCCAGGGGGAAAAGGGCCGGATCTCCGCCCCCGCCGCCCGCCAGCCGTCGAGCAGATGCGGATAGGCGAAGGAGAAGGCGGCATCCCGCGCCAGGGCGATGCGCTGCCCCGGCGGCGGCAGGGCCGGGGCAACCACCGCCTCCCCGGCGTCCAGCGGCGCGGCCAGCAACAGGATGCCATCGAGGTCCAGCGCCCCGCCCAGCTCCCGCAGCCGCTCCAGCAGCGCCGGCAGCGTGCCCAGCTCCTGCGCCTGGACGAGGCCGAGATGCCGTTCCGGCAGGGCGATCGCGGTCTCCCGCATCAGGCAGCCCAGCACCGGCAGCCCGGTTTCCGTCATCTCCGCCTCCACCCCCGCCCGGTGCCGCGCGCTGGCGACGCGGTTCAGCACCACCCCCGCCACCCGCACTCCCGGCCGGTGCAGGGCGAAGCCCCGCGCCACCGCCGCCGCCGATTGCGACTGCCCCGACACATCCAGCACCAGCAGCACCGGCAGCCCCAGCGCCTCCGCCAGGTCGCCGCCGCTGCCCCGCCGCCCCGGCGGGCTGAGCGGCGAGGGCGCCAGCCCGTCGAACAGCCCCATTGAGGCCTCCACCAGCAGCAGCTCCGCCCCGCGCCCGGCCCGCGCCGCCATCCCCCGCAGCACCGGCGCTGGCATGGCCCAACTGTCCAGGTTGGGCGAAGGCCGCCCCGTCACCGCCTCATGAAAGGCCGGGTCGATATAGTCCGGCCCCGACTTCGCCGCCCGCACCGCCACGCCCCGCGCCCGCCACGCCGCCAGCAACGCCAGCGCCACCGTCGTCTTGCCGGACCCCGAGCGCGGCGCCGCCAGGATCAGGCCCTTCATGGCGAAGAGGCCTGATGATCGGGCCGTTGGACCGGGAGGCTCTGCCTCCCGGACCCTCCGCTCAGGGGCACAGTGTGCCCCCGAGACCCCGCCATGAGCGCTCCGCGAGGAGGGGGTGATGGCCGCCGCCGTACCAATGGCGACCGGTATCCCGATCCCCCTCCTCGCGGAGCGCTCACAGGGTTCCCAGGGACTAACGTCCCTGGGCGGGGTGTCCAGAGGGGCAGAGCCCCTCTGGCCCTGGCCCGAACCAACAGGACCACCGTGCCATGACAGGCACCGGGGCCGGGCCTATGCTGGGGGGTGTGCAGACGGAGCGTCCCTTGCGCCGGGGCTGGACCACGGGGGCCTGTGCCACGGCGGCGGCGAAGGCGGCCTTCACGGCCCTGCGGACCGGCGAATTCCCCGATCCCGTGACCATCCGCCTGCCGCGCGGAGAGGAACCCGGCTTCGCGCTCGCGGAGCAGGCGCTGGGGGAGGGCTGGGCCTCGGCGGGCGTGGTCAAGGATGCGGGCGACGACCCGGACGTGACGCATGGGGCGCTGATCCGCGCCACGGTGCGGCGGGGGGAGGCGGGGAGCGGGCTGCGCTTCCGCGCCGGGCCGGGGGTCGGGGTGGTGACGCGGCCCGGCCTGCCGCTGCCGGTGGGCGAGCCCGCCATCAACCCGGTGCCGCGCCGGATGATCGCCGAGGCGCTGGCGGAAGGGGGCAAGGAGCCCGATCTGGAGGTGGAAATCGCCGTGCCGGGCGGCGAGGCCCTGGCGCAGCGGACGCTGAACCCGCGCCTGGGCATCCTGGGCGGCATCTCGATCCTGGGCACGACCGGGGTGGTGGTGCCCTATTCCTGCTCGGCCTGGATCCATTCCATCCATCGCGGCATCGACGTGGCACGGGCCATGGGGCTGGACCACGTCGCCGGCGCCACCGGCAGCGCCTCCGAGGATGCCGTCCGGCGCCTGCACGGGTTGCCGGAACAGGCGCTGATCGACATGGGCGACTTCGTCGGCGGGATGCTGAAATACCTGCGCGCGCATCCGGTGCCGCGCGTCACCGTGGCGGGCGGCTTGGCGAAGATGACCAAGCTGGCCCAGGGGCGGCTGGACCTGCATTCCAAACGCGGCGCAGCCGATCTGGAGGCGCTCGCCACCCTGGCGCGGGAAGGCGGCGTGCCGGAACCCGTGGCGGCGCGCATCGCCGCGGCCAATACCGTGGCCGAGGGCTTCGCCCTGGCGGCGGAGGCCGGGGTCCCGCTGGGCGAGGCGGTGGCGCTGCGGGCCTGGGAAACAGCGGCGCATGTGCTGCTCGGCGCGCCCTCGATGCTGGAACTCGTGGTCTTCGACCGGGAGGGCCGGCTGCTGGGCCGGGCGCCCTTCCGTCACGTCTCGCCGCCTTCCGCCCCGGTGGCGGCCTGAGGGCCGCCCCCGCCCCGGAAGCGGCGGCGGTAGTCGGGGCTGTAGAGCGCGCTTTCGCGGAACCCCTCCGCGGCCCCGAGGTCGATACCGATGGCCGGGCCGACCAGCACCAGCGCGGTGCGTTCCGCCGGGGCCTCGGCCAGTTGCGCGGCGATGGTGGCCAGCGTGCCGCGCAGGATGCGCTCGTCCGGCCAGCTCGCCCGCACCACCACCGCCACGGGACAGTCCGGGCCATGGAGCGGGGTGAGCGTCTCCACGATCCGCCCGATGGCATGGATGGCGAGGTGGATGGCCAGCGTCGCGCCGGTCGCGCCGAAGGCTTCCAGCGTCTCGCCCGCCGGCATGGCGGAGGCGCGGCCGGAAACGCGGGTCAGGACGACGCTCTGCGCCACCTCCGGCACGGTCAGCTCGCGCCCCAGCGCGGCGGCGGCGGCGGCGAAGGCGGGAACCCCCGGCGTCAGCGTATAGGGGATGCCGCGCGCCTCCAGCCGACGGAGCTGTTCCGCCAGGGCGCTGTAGATCGACAGGTCGCCGGAATGCAGCCGCGCGACATCCTGCCCCGCCGCCTGGGCGGCGACGTATTCGGCTTCGATCTCGTCCAGGCTCATCGGCGCCGTGTCCACCAGGCGGGCGCCGGGCGGGCAGTGCTCCAGCATGGCGGCGGGGACGATGGAGCCGGCATAGAGGCAGACCGGGCAACGGGCGAGGATGTCGCGGCCGCGCAGCGTCAGCAGGTCGGGCGCGCCGGGGCCGGCGCCGATGAAATGGACGGTCATGCGGGTCCTGTCGCAAGGGCGCAGGTGGCGTTGGCGGAGGCGATGCGCGGCAGCACCAGGCGCCCGCCCGGCCCCGCCAGCGCGAGCGCGGCGGCCTCGGCCACGGAGGCCAGCCCCGTCGCGCGCAGGCTGGCCTCGGAACGGGTGGGGCAGCGGCTCTGCCCGGCCTCCAGCGCCACGCGCGGGATGAGGTGGAGCGGCAGGCCGAGGCGCCCGGCGGCCTCGCGCGGCCCATCCGCCCCGGCGCGGAAATCCGGGATGGCGAGCCGCATGGCCCGGCACCCGGCCAGCGCCTCGGCCCGGCGCAGCAGCGCCTCGATCTCCTCCGCCGCACAGAGCGGGCGGCAGCCGATGCCGGCGACGACCGCCGTCATGGCTTCTCCGCCACCCATTGGGTGACGGTCATGGCGGGGCGGAAGCCGTGCATCCCCCCCAGCCGGTCCAGCCGCTCGACACCGAGCCGGATCAGCCTGCCGCCCCACCGGCCCAGCGCGGCGGCGAGGGCGGACTCGCCCTCCAGCGTCACCGCATTGGCCACGATCCGCCCGCCGGGGCGCAGCGCCTCCCAGGCGGCGCCGAGCAGGCCCGGATGGCTCACCCCGCCGCCGATGAAGACGGCATCCGGCGTGGGCTGTCCCGCCAGCACCTCCGGGGCGCGGCCCTCCACGATCCGCAGGCCCGGCACGCCAAACAGCGCGGCATTGCCCGCGGCGCGGGCGGCGCGTTCGGGCCGGGCCTCGAAGCCGATGGCGCGGTTGGCCGGGTGGCGCAGCATCCACTCGATGCCGACGGAACCGGAACCGGCCCCGATATCCCAGAGCATCTCCCCCTGGCGCGGCGCGAGGCTGGACAGGGTGACGGCGCGGATCTCGCGCTTGGTGATCTGCCCGTCATGCCCGAAGCATTCGTCCGGCAGCCCGCCGGCGAGCGGCAGGACACGGGCATCCGGACCGGCCACGACCTCCAGCGCCAGGAGGTTCAGCGGGTCGATCGCCCCGGGCAGGGGCTCATCGGCGCGGAAGCTCCGCTGGCGCTCGCGCGGGCCGCCCAGCGCTTCCAGCAGGTGCATCCGGGTGGAGCCGAAACCGTGCCGGCACAGGAATCCGGCCACCGCCCCGGGTGTGGCGGCATCGGCGGACAGGACCAGCACCCGCGCCCCCGGCTGCAGCGCCGGACGCAGCGTTTCCAACGGGCGGCCGCAAAGGGACATGGTGGTGGCATCCTGCATCGCCCAGCCGAGCCGGGCGCAGGCCAGGGCCAGCGAGGACGGCGCCGGCAGGGCCAGGAACTCCTCCGGCGGAACCTGCCGCGCCAGGATGGCACCGACGCCGAACAGGAAGGGATCGCCCGAGGCCAGCACCGCGACGGGCCGCCCGCGCAGGGCCATCAGCTCCGGCCAGCTTTCCGCGAGCGGACTGCGCCAGGGATGCGCCGCACCCCGCATGAGCGGCGCCGCCAGGGCCAGGTGCCGCCGCCCGCCGAAGACATGCGCCGCGCCGGAAAGAAGCGTGCGGGCGGCGGGCGAAAGCCCCTCCACCCCATCCTCGCCGAGGCCGATGATGCTAAGCCAGCGCGCCATGGAAGACCTTTCGCCGACACGCATCCTGCTCCTGGGCGGCAGCACCGAGGCTTCGGCGCTGGCCATCGTGCTGGCGGGCGACGAGCGCTTCGACGTGGTGCTCTCGCTGGCCGGCGCCACGCGCTCCCCCGTCCGCAGCCCGTGCCGGTGCGGCGCGGCGGCTTCGGCGGCGTGGCGGGGCTGGCGGCCTTCCTGCGGGCCGAGGCGGTGGACCTGCTGATCGACGCCACCCATCCCTTCGCGGCGCAGATGTCGCGCCATGCCGTGGAGGCGGCGGAACTGACAGGCGTACCGCTGCTGCGGATCGAGCGCCCGGCCTGGGTCGCCGAAAAGGGCGACCGCTGGACCCCGGTGCCGGACATGGAGGCCGTCACCCGCGCCCTGGGCGCGGCATCGCGCCGCGTGCTGCTCACCGTGGGGCAGAAGGAACTGGCACCCTTCCAGGCCGCGCCCTGGCACCACTACGTGATCCGCAGCATCGACCCGCCGGACCCGGCCAGCCTGCCGCCCCGTGCCACCTTCCTGCCCGGCGCCGGGCCCTTCACCGTGGAGGCCGAGCGCCGCCTGCTGCGCGAACACGGGATCGAGGCGGTCGTCACCAAGAATTCCGGCGGCCTCGCGACGGTGGCCAAGCTGGAAGCGGCGCGGGAACTGGGCATCCCGGTGGTGATGGTGTCGCGGCCCGCTTTGCCCCCCGCCGAAGCCGCCAGGGACAGCGATGGCGCCCTGCGCTGGGTCCTGGCCCATCACGGGGCGCCGCGGGGGCGCTGCGCGGCGCGTAGAGCCAGGGCCGCTCCCCTGGGCGTTCGATCAGCCGCGAAGCCTCGGTGCCGACCAGGACCAGGGTGCGCATATCGGCGCGGCCGGGATCGGCCCGCTCCAGCGGCACGATGTCGATGCGCTCCTCCGGCCGCGTCGCGGCGGTGGCGAAGACCACCGGCACCGTGCCGGGCAGCATGTCGCGCAACAGGTCCAGCGCCTGGCCGAGCTGCCAGGCACGCGCCCGGGAAACCGGGTTGTAGAGGGCGATGGCGAAGCCGGCCTCGACGGCGAGGCGCAGGCGCCGCTCGACCAGCGCCCAGGGCTTGAGGTTGTCGGAGAGCGAGATGGCGCAGAAATCATGCCCCAGCGGCGCGCCGACCCGGGCGGCCACGGCGAACATGGCGGAAATGCCCGGGATCACCGCGATGTCCAGGCCACGCCATTCCGCGGGTCCGCCCTCCAGCGCCTCGAAGACCGCGCTGGCCATGCCGAAGACCCCGGCATCCCCGGCGGACACCACGGCCACGCGGGCGCCCCCGGCGGCGAGGGAGAGGGCGTGGCGGGCACGCTCCAGCTCCACGCGGTTGTCGGTGGCATGGCGGGCGAGGCCGGGACGTTCCGGCACGCGGGCAACATAGGGGCCATAGCCGATCAGGTCGCTCGCCCCCTCCAGGGCGGCGGCGGCCTCCGGCACCAGGAGGTCCGGCGCGCCGGGGCCGAGGCCGATGACGCGCAGCCAGCCGGAACCGCCGCTCATCGCGCCCGCTGCCGGCCCGGGACCAGCACCAGCGAGAAATAGGGGGCGGGGGCGTCGTCGCGCTCGGCGAGGGGGACGATCCGCTCCTCCGCCATGGTGCCGCGCTCGACATAGAGGGCACGGGCGGTCAGGCCCGCCGCCGCCAGCGCAACGCGGATCTTCGGCAGGTTGCGGCCGACCTTCATGATCACCGCCGCGTCGGTGCCGCGCAGCCGCTCCGCCATGCGCTCCCCGTCCAGCGTGCCGGGGAGGACGGTGAGGATGTCGTCGCCATGCACGATCGGCGTCCGGGTCCGGGTCCAGCAGCCGCTCATGGCGGTGATGCCGGGCACGACCTCCTGCCGGAACCCGTCGCGCAGCCGGTCGAAGAGATACATCGAGGAGCCGTAGAAGAAGGGATCGCCCTCGCAGAGCAGGGCGACATCCTGCCCGGCGCGCAGGCGGGCGGCGAGGACCGCGGCGCAATCCTCATAGAATCCCGCGATCCCGGCGGCATAGCGCGGGTCCCCCACCGGGATCTCGGTGGTGTAGGGGTATTCGAAGCGCAGCTCCTCCGCCCCAGGCGGCAGATGCGGCGCGGCGATGGTGCGGGCATTGCCGTCGCGGCCACGCTTGGCGAAATGCGCGAAGACCGGCACCTCGCGCAGGATGCGCGCCGCCTTGAGGGTCAGCAGCTCCGGGTCGCCGGGGCCGAGGCCCAGCGTGTAGAGCGTGCCGGACCCCGGTGGGAAATCGGCAGGGAAGGCGGGCGCCACGCTACTCGGCCTCGCTCGCCAGGGCGTTCACGGCGGCCACGGCCATGGCGCTGCCGCCCAGCCGGCCCTCGGCGATCATCCAGGGGATGTCGTGCCGCGCGGCCAGGGCCTGCTTGGATTCCGCCGCGCCGACGAAGCCCACCGGCAGGCCGATCACCGCCGCCGGGCGCGGCGCCCCGGCATCCAGCAACTCCAGCAGGTGGAACAGCGCCGTGGGGGCATTGCCGATGGCCACCAGCGCCCCCTCCAGCCTCTCGCCCCAGAGATGCAGCGCGGCGGCGGAACGGGTGTTGCCGATCTCCCGCGCCAGTTCCGGCACGCCGGGGTCGCCCAGGGTGCAGACCACCTCGTTCGCGGCGGGCAGGCGCGGGCGGGTGATGCCATGCGCCACCATCTGGGCGTCGCAGAGGACGGGCCGCCCGGCGAGCAGCGCGTTCCGCGCGGCGGTGGTGAAGCCGGGCGAGAAGCGCAGGGCGCGCACCACCTCCACCATGCCGCAGGCATGGATCACGCGCACCGCGACGCGGGCCTCCTCGGCGGAAAGGCCGGACAGGTCGGCCTCGGCCCGGATGGTGGCGAAGGACCGGCGGTAGATCGCCGCGCCGTCGCGGATGTAGTCGTAGGTCATCCTGTCCCCTGGGCCGCCCCTGGGGCGGCCCCGTCCTGTGCGCCGAGCAGCCAGTCTGCCACCTCGGCGATGCTGAGTCCCCGGCGCTCCGGCGCCTCGCGCGCCGTGGCGTCGCGGCGGATGCCGTAGCCTCCCGCCTCGCCCACGAGGGTGACGGCGGCGGGGCCGGGATGGGCACAGCCTTTGGCGCAACCGGAGAGGTGCAGCAAGCCCGCGCGCGGCAGTCCGCGCCCGGCCAGGAGGGTAGTCAAGGCGGCGGCATCGGCCTCCGTGTCCACGCTGGCGCTGGCGCAGCCCCGCAGGCCGGGGCAGGCGCGGATGCGCAGCAGCGGGTCGCCGGCATCGGCGATGCCCCCGGCGCGCGCGACGGCTCCGGCCAGGTGGCTTGCATCCCGCGCCGCGACGCCGGGGATGACAAGCAGGCGCCAGGGCGTCAGGCGCAGCGTCGCATCGCCATGCCGTTCCGCGAGCCCGGCCAGCGCGGCGAGCCGTGGCGCCGTGAGATGACCCAGCGGCAGGCCGAGCAGGAAGGCACCCCGGGCTGCACCCCGGCCCGGGGCCAGCGGCAGGAAGCCAGGGCGGGCGCCGGCGGCGGGGGCGGGCGGTGCGGTGCGGGGCACAAGGCCGGCCTCCCGCAGCAGGGCGGCGGCCCCTTCGCGCCGCACCAGCTCGCGCAGGCGCTTCGGCGCCCCGGCCCCTCCGCAGGCGGCGGCGAAGCGGCGCAGCAGGCGGGCGATGGCGGGCGCGGCCTCCCCCCAGGGACAGAGCGCCGTATCCGCGCCGCCATCGAGGCAGAGGCGCAGCGCCTCCCCCTCGGCGCGGAGCAGAATATCCGCCCGCGACGCATCCAGCGGCAGGACCCCGCCGCCATCCAGGGCGAGGCCGAACTTGCCGGGAAGGGCCTCCAGCGCCGGATCGGCCTGCACCGCCTCCAGCGCCGCGATCAGGCCGGGCAGGCGCGGGTCCAGCGCCGGATCATGCCCCAGCAGCGGCGGGCAGAGCAGGTTGCGGCGCCGCTCCACACCCGGATCGGCATCCGCCAGCCCGGCCCCGGCCAGCGCCCCGGCCAGGGGCGCGAGCCCGGCTTCCGCGATGCCGCGAAGCTGGAGATTGCCCCGGTTGGTCAGCTCGATCCGCCCGTTGCCGTGCCGCTCCGCCAGCCCGGCCACCAGCCGGGCCGCCCCGGCGGTGAGGATGGCCCGGCGCGGCTTGACGCGCACCAGCCAGCCATCGCCCGAGCGCATCGGCTCGTGCAGGGAAGGGCACCAGCCCCGCACCGTGACGTCCGGCGAGGATGGGAGCGGGGACAGGGCTGGGGAGGGCGCCGTCATGCTCCCTCCAGCAGCGTGGCGGCGCTGTTGCGCCGGGGTCGCCAGAGCCCGCGCGCCAGGGCCTCGGCCAGGCGCCGCCGCAGTGCCTCGCGCGCCTCGGGATTGGCACCGCGCAGGAAGCGGTCCACCGCCTCGTCGCCCAGCGTGTGCTCGAAGATCAGGTCGAACTGCGCGTCGAAACGCGCGGGCAGGGTGGCGGCGAAGCCGTGCAGCGCCTCGGCGGCGCGGGCGATCTCGGCGGCGCCCCGGCGGCCATGGCGCATCTGCCCCGCGATCCAGAGCGGGTTGGCGGCCCGGCCCCGCACCACGCGGGCGATCTCCTCCTCCACCGCGCGCAGCCTCGGCGCCTCGGGGCGGCTGGTATCGGCATGGTACAGGCGCGGGCTGGTGCCGAACCCGCAGGCCGCCGCCGCGAAGCCGCCGGCATGGGCGGCGCGGTCCGGGCTGTCGAGCAGGTCGGTCTCGGCATGGTCCTGCACCTGCAGGAAGGCCCCGGCCCCGGCGAGGCGTGCGGCGAAACCCTCCGGATCGGGCCTGCCGTCCAGATCCTGGCCATAGGCATGGCCGGAGGCGGCGAGATAGGCGCGGGCGAGATCCTCCTTCCCCTCCCAGCCGCCCCGGGCCAGCAGGTCCTCCGTCCCGGCGCCGTAATCGCCGGGGGCGGCGCCGAAGATCCGCGCGGTGGCACGCCGCAGCCCGGTTCCGTCGAGCCCCCGCGCACTGGCGGCGACCGGGTTCCACTCCGCCGCCTCGTCCCGCGCCGCCACGGCGCGCACCGCCATGTCGAACAGCGCGATCTGCGCCGGGAAGGCATCGCGGAACAGGCCGGAAATGCGCAGCGTCACATCCACGCGCGGCCGGTCGAGCATGGCCAGCGGCAGCACCTCGATCCCGCTGGCCCGGCCGGATTCCGCGTCCCAGGCCGGGCGCACGCCCATCAGCACCAGGGCCAGGGCCAGCTCCTCCCCGCCCGTGCGCAGCGTGGCGCTGCCCCAGAGGTCGATGACCAGGTGGCGCAGGAAGTCGCCCTGCTCCTGCTGGTGCCGGCGCAGCAATTCCCCCGCCGCCTTCTCCGCCAGCACCAGGGCGGAGCGGGTGGGCACGCTGCGCGGGTCCAGGGCGAAGAGGTTGCGGCCGGTGGGCAGCACATCGGCGCGGCCCCGGCTGGGGGCGCCGGCCGGGCCAGGGGCCACGAAGCGCCCGTCCAGCGCCGCCAGCAGCGCCGCGCGCTCCGCCATGGCGCAGGCATCGAGCCGGGCGGCCAGCACCTCCGCGCCAAGGCCGGGATTCGAGCGGTCCAGGGCCTCCAGCAGCAGCGCGCGCCGCTCCGGCGCGGGGTCCTGGCCGAAGACATGCAGCCCGTCGCGGATCTGCATCTCCTTCACGTCGCACAGATAGGCGTCGAGCCGGGCGAGCGCCTCCTCCTCCGGGGCCTCGCGCGCCACGCCGCTCTCGGCGAGCAGCCCGCAGCTTTCGGCGCGCTCCAGGATCTCGCGCCGGAGCAGGGCGGTGCGGCGGCGATCGAGCCCGTCGGCGGCGGCGTATTCGTCGATCAGCCGCTCCAGCACCACGCCTTCCTCCTGCAGCCCGGCGGGGCGCAGCGGCGGGGTGAGATGCCCGATGGTGACGGCGCCGAGGCGGCGCTTGGCGGCGGCGGCCTCCCCGGGATTGTTGACGATGAAGGGATAGATCACCGGCAGCCCGCCCAGCAGCGCCGCCGGGGCGCAGTCCGGCGACAGCGCCGCCGCCTTGCCCGGCAGCCATTCCAGCGCGCCATGCGTGCCGAGATGCACCAGCGCATGGACCCGCTCCGCCTCCCGCAGCCAGAGATGGAAGGCGATGAAGCCGTGCCGGGGCGGCAGGTCGGGGTCGTGGTAGCTCGCCTTGCGCCGCGCCGGGTCGCCCCGGTCGGGCTGGATGACGAGCAGATGCGGCCCCAGGCGCAGATGCCGCAGCCGGAAGCCGCCCTCCGCCGCGGCGCCCCCCATCAGGGAAGGGTCCGCCTCCGCCCCGCCCCAGGCCGCCTCGACGCGGGCGCGGAACCCCTCGGGCAGCGTAGCGAAGAGCCGGCGATAGTCCTCCAGCCCCAGGACCGGTTCCGGCGCGGCGCGGCAGAGGCGTTCGGCCAGGGCCGCGGCCTCCGGCGGCTCAGGCAGGTCATAGCCCTCCGCGCGCAGCAGGCGGAGGATGGCCTCCAGGCTGGCGAAGCTGTCCAGCCCGACCGCATGGCCCTCCTGCCCCCCCACGCCGGGATAATCGGAGAGCACGATGCCCAGCCGCCGCCCCGCACGCGGCGTGGCGGCGAGCCGCGCCCAGGCGGCGGCGCGATCGGCGGCCAGGGCGATACCGTCCGGGTCCGGCCGCAGCAGCGTGCGGGCGAAGCCCAGACCGGCAATGGCCGCATCCTCGGCCTTGTGCGCGACAGCGGTGGTGAGCAGCCGCCCATCCAGTTCCGGCAGCGCCACCTGCATGGCGAGGTCGCTCTGCGACAAGCCGCGCGCCGAGGCGGCCCAGACCTCGCGCGGGGCGGAGGAGAGCAGCAGTTGCAGCACCGGCACCCCGGGCGCATCGAACGGCGAGCCGCCCTCATCGCGCCGGGCGGAGAAGCCGGTGAGGTTCAGCACCACCGCCGGCTTCCAGGCGCACAGCGTGGCGGCGATGCCCTGGGCGGTGCCGGGGGATTTCAGGCTGTCGGCGAAGAGCGCCCGGGGCCGCAGCCCGCGCGCCGCCAGGGCCCCGGCCAGGGCGGTGACGGGGGCGATGTCCCCGGCCAGGAGATGCGAGCGGTAGAAGGTGATGGCGGCGACGGCCCCCTCCGTTCCCCCGGGCAGGGGATGCTCGCCCCAAGGAGGGAGGGCCTCGGGCAGGGCCTCTGGCGCCGGCGGCGGGGCGGCGGCCGGATCGCGTGCCAGAGCCGCCATGAAGCGCAGCGCCGCCCCGGCATTCCCCGGCCCGCCGGCGGCGAAAGCCGCGTCGAGCCAGCGCCAGGCGGGTTCCGGCAGGGTGGAAAGGGCGCGCAGCCGCGCATCGTCCCGCCCGTCCCCGGGCAGCAGCGCGAGCGCGATCCCCTCCCGCCGCGCCAGCGCGGCCAGTTCCTCCGCGCCATAGCGCCAGTAGTCGAGCCCGCCCAGCAGCCGCGCCACCACGCAGCGCGACGCGGCGAGCGTGTTCTCCAGATAGAGATCGACCGAGAGCGGATGGCGCAGCCGCCCCAGGCTGGCGAGGCGCAGCTCCGGCCGGGGCCCCGGCATCGCCGTCCCCTCCATGTCCAGCCAGGCCGTGGCGGCGGCGCCGAGATCGCTGTCGGAAAAGGAGAGCAGCACCAGCTCCGCGGGCGCCTGGCCGAGATCGACGGCGGCATCCGCCTCGTCCAGGCCGCGCGTCTCGCGGACCAGCAGGTGCATGGTGCGGCCCGCCCCCTCAGCCCATCAGCGCGGCGGCGATGGCGTCGCGGTCCAGCCCGGTCTGGCCGATCACCACGAGCTGCCCCTGCCGCGCCTCGCCCGGCGCCCAGGCGCGGTCGAACTGATGGCTGAAACGGGTGCCGACGCCCTGCACGGCCAGCCGCAGCGGCTTGCCGGCGATGGCGGCGAAGCCCTTCATCCGCAGCACGTCATGCGCCTCCGCCACGGCGCGCAGCCGCTCCACCAGCGCCTCGGGCGAGGCCAGTTCCGGCAGCGGCAGGGCGAAGCTGGTGAAGTCGTCATGCTCATGCGCGCCATCCTCGGCATCGTGGTGCGAGGGGCGGGCGGCGAGGTCGTCCTCGGCGGCGGCGCCGAGGCCCAGCAGGATGGCGGGATCGAGCTTCCCGTCCCGGGCGGGCACGACCTTCACCGCGCGCGGGATGGAGGCCGCGATCCCGGCGCGCAGCCGCGCGGTGGCGGCCTCGTCCAGCAGGTCGGTCTTGTTCAGCACCACGAGATCCGCGGCCAGGAGCTGGTCCTCATAGACCTCCGCCAGCGGGTTGTCGTGGTCCAGCGACGGGTCCTCCGCGCGCTGGGCGGCCACCGCCTCCGGGTCCTCGGCGAAGCGCCCATCGGCCACGGCGGGGCCGTCCACCACCGTCACCACGCCATCCACCGTGACGCGGGAGCGGATGCCGGGCCAGTTGAAGGCCTTGATGAGCGGCTTCGGCAAGGCGAGGCCGGAGGTCTCGATCAGGATGTGCTCCGGCGGGTTCGGGCGGTCGAGCAGGGCCTGCATGGTCGGCAGGAACTCGTCGGCCACGGTGCAGCAGAGGCAGCCATTGGCCAGCTCGACGATGTTCTCCTCCTCGCAGCCCTCGATGCCGCAGCTCCGCAGCGTCTCGCCATCGATGCCCAGCGCGCCGAACTCGTTGACGATGATGGCGATGCGGCGGCCGCGCGCATGGGCCATCAGATGGCGCACCAGCGTGGTCTTCCCGGCGCCGAGGAAGCCGGTGACGATGGTGGCGGGAATTTTGGTCGTGGTGGCGCTCACGCGGCGTTCTCCGGTGCGGTCTGGGGTGTTGCGGCGGGCTCGGGGTCAGGCCCGGGCGCGGCGAAGGGCGGCACGCGGCCGAGCACGACCTGTTTCAGGGAAGCGGGGCGCTTCGAGGGCATGACCACCCCCGTGCGCGAGGCGGCGAACAGCGCGCCGTAATCCAGCAGGTCCCCCGCCTGTTCCGGCAGGAGATGGCCGAGCAGGTACTGCCACTTGCCCGGCGCGGAGAGGGCGGCGGCGCAGCCGCGCTCGCAGGAGGCCATGCAGGTGGCGGGGCGCAGCCGCACCGGGCTGTCCGGCCGCGCCGCCAGTTCCGCCGCCACGGCATCATGCAGCCGCTGCCCCTCGGGCGGGTCGCCCTCGCGCAGATCGAGCCCCGCGCGGCAGGTGACGCAGACATGGAGAGTGACAGGCTCGGCCAAACGGGGCACCCCAGGGGTCAAGACACGCGCATGGGATGCCGACCGCCCCCGATGCCCCGTTCCGCCGGATGGCGCGGATGCATGGGGGCCGATGGCCGCCGGCCACGGGGCCGGGGCGCATCGCCGATGCCGGGGCACCCCGCCCGGCGTCACGATCCATCCCGCCGGGGCGAACCCGGCGGGGATGATGGCAGGTCTCCTGGCTCGCGGATCAGGCGCGGCCTGCCGGCCTTCCCGGCACCCCGCACCGATCCCGGGGCGGGCGCGCCAGTG
The DNA here is from genome assembly GCF_023078375.1 of Roseomonas gilardii subsp. gilardii. Lineage (NCBI taxonomy): Bacteria > Pseudomonadati > Pseudomonadota > Alphaproteobacteria > Acetobacterales > Roseomonadaceae > Roseomonas > Roseomonas gilardii. The sequence continues at coordinate 2,536,534 of NZ_CP095554.1, forward strand.
GCGGATTGGCAGGCCGCTCTCCGCTCACAGTTGCGGGGGCAGCCGCGGATTCGGGCCTCACGACCCTCACCGCATTCCCTTTTCACCCCCGCCCCGGGCATTGCCGGTGGCATCGGCCCATGGCGGGGGACCATCGGCTGCGGGGGTAGTCTTCGCGGCCCGGCCCTGTCAATGGAAAGCCATGGCCGCCGATTCCCCCGACACCCCGATGCTGACCCTGGTCCTGGGCGGCGCCCGTTCCGGCAAGAGCCGCCATGCGGAAGGGCTGCTCGCCGCCCTGCCGGAACCCTGGTCGCCCCCCTGGCTCTACATCGCCACGGCCCAGCCCTTCGACGAGGAGATGCGCGCCCGCATCGCCGGGCACCGCGCCCGGCGCGGCCCGGAATGGGACACGGTGGAAGCGCCGCTCGACCTGCCCGCCGCCCTGCTGCGCGCCCGGCACCGCCCGGTGCTGGTGGACTGCCTGACGCTCTGGCTCAGCAACCTGATCCTGGGCGAGCGCGACCTGGAGGCGGCGGCGGTGGCGCTGGAAACGGCGCTGGCGCAGCGTTCCGCCCCGGCGGTGCTGGTCTCCAACGAGGTCGGCCTCGGCATCGTGCCGGAGAACGCCCTGGCCCGCCGCTTCCGCGACGCGGCGGGCATCCTGCACCAGCGCCTGGCGGAACGGGCGGGGCGCGTCGTCTTCACCGTGGCCGGCATCCCCATGGTGGTGAAGTGAGCGCGGAGGACGACGCCGCCCGCCACCGCGCGAAGATGGCCAGGCGCAAGGCGGTGCAGGATGCCGAGGTCGCCTCGAAGACCATCGAGAAGGGCCTGCTGCTGGTGAACACCGGCCCGGGCAAGGGCAAGTCCACCGCCGCCTTCGGCCTGCTGCTGCGCATGCTAGGCCATGGCCGCCCCTGCGGCGTGGTGCAGTTCATCAAGGGCGCCTGGAGCACCGGCGAGCGCCATGTGCTGGAAGGCTTCGGCCCCTTGGTGGATTGGCACAGCATGGGCGAGGGCTTCACCTGGGAAACGCAGGACCGCGCCCGCGACGTGGCGGCGGCCGAGGCGGCCTGGGCGAAGGCCCTGGCGCTGATGGCGCGGGAGGACCTCGCCCTGCTGGTGCTGGACGAGCTCTGCATCGCGCTGCGCTACGGCTATCTCGACACCGACGCCGTGGTCGCGGCGCTGCGGGCACGGCGGCCCTCGCTGCACGTCGTCGCCACCGGCCGCAACGCCCCGCCGGCCCTGGTCGAGGCGGCGGACCTCGTGACCGAGATGGGGCTGGTGAAGCACCATTTCGCGGCGGGGGTGAAGGCGCAGCAGGGGATCGAGTTCTGATGCCCGCCGCCCTGATGTTCCAGGGCACCGGCTCCTCGGTCGGCAAGTCGCTGCTCGTCGCCGGGCTGGCACGCCTCTTCGCGCGACGCGGGCTGCGGGTGCGCCCCTTCAAGCCGCAGAACATGTCCAACAACGCCGCCGTCACCGCCGATGGCGGGGAGATCGGCCGCGCCCAGGCGCTCCAGGCGCGGGCGGCGGGCGTGGCGCCCAGCGTCCACATGAACCCCGTGCTGCTGAAGCCGCAGAGCGAGACCGGCTCCCAGGTGGTGGTGCAGGGCCGCGTCCTCGCCACCGCGCGGGCGCGCGAATACCAGGCGATGAAGCCCCGGCTGATGCCCCATGTCCTCGACAGCTTCGCGCGGCTGCGGGCGGAGGCCGACCTCGTGCTGGTGGAGGGGGCGGGGAGCGCCTCCGAGATCAACCTGCGCGCGGGCGACATCGCCAATATGGGCTTCGCGCGCGCCACCGGCACGCCGGTCGTGCTGGTGGGCGATATCGACCGGGGCGGGGTGATCGCCAGCCTCGTCGGCACGAAGGCCGTGCTGCCGCCGGAGGATGCGGCGATGATCCGGGGCTTCCTGGTGAACCGGATGCGCGGCGATCCCACCCTCTTCGAGGCGGGGATGCGCGCCATCGCGGAGCGCACCGGCTGGGCGCCGCTGGGGCTGGTGCCCTTCACCGACGCGGCGCGCCGCCTCCCGGCGGAGGACGCGCAGGATCTGGCTGTCCCGCGCAACCCCGGCGCCCCCCTGCGGATCGCCGTCCCGGTGCTGCCCTGCATCAGCAATTTCGACGATCTCGACCCGCTCGCCGCCGAGCCGGGGGTGGAGCTGCTGCTGCTGCGCCGGGGCACGCCCCTGCCGGGCGATTGCGGCCTCGTGGTGCTGCCGGGCTCGAAGGCCACGATCGCCGACCTTGCCGTGCTGCGCGAGGAAGGCTGGGACACCGACATCCTGGCGCACCGACGGCGGGGCGGGCGGGTGCTGGGGCTCTGCGGCGGCTACCAGATGCTCGGCCGGCGGATCGAGGACCCGGAGGGGATCGAGGGACCACCCGGCGGCGTGGCGGGGCTCGGCCTGCTCGAGGTGACGACGGTCCTGACGCGCGAGAAGCGGCTGAGCCCGGCCCATGGCACGACGCTGGCGGAGGGCGCCCCCTTCACCGGCTACGAGATGCATATGGGCCGCACGGAGGGGCCGGACGCGGCGCGCCCGCTGCTGCGCCTCGATGACGGGCGGCTGGACGGCGCCGTCTCGGCGGACGGGCTGGTCTCGGGCACCTATGTCCACGGGCTGTTCGGCGACGACGCGCAGCGGGCGGCCTGGCTGGCGCGCCTGGGCCTCGTCGCCGCGCCGCGCCGGCACGAGGCCGAGGTCGAAGCGGCGCTGGACGCGCTGGCGGCGCATCTGGCGCGGCACGTGGATGTGGAAGGGCTGCTGCGCATCGCCGGGCGGGCGTGAACCCCGGCACGCTGGCGATCTTCTGATCGCGCCGGCGTTGACGCGGGGGGCAGGGCGCGGGAGACGGACATCCCAGGAAGGGCCTTCCACAGCCGAAGGGATGGATCTCCATGGATCGTCGCAGCTTTCTGGCCTCCGCGGCCACCATCGCCCTGGCCGCCGGCACCCAGCGCCCCGGGCAGGCCCTGGCCCAATCGACGGCCCGGCCAACACCCCTGCCGCCCGGCTGGCGCCAGTTCGAGACCGTCACCCGCATCAAGCTGCTGGACGCCCCGGGCGCGGCGCAGCTCTGGCTGCCCCTGGCGCAGACGGCCGGCGGCTACCAGACCGTCCTCGAAACCCGCTGCCAGGGCACGGGCCAGGCGCGGGTGGTGCGCGACGCGCGGTATGGCGCGGAGATCCTGAAGATCAGCTGGGACGCGGGCTCCGACGGCCCGAGGAGCGCCGAGCTGGTCCAGCGCGTGGCCACCCGCGACCGCGACGGCCACGACCCCGCCGTGCCCGTCACCCTGGCCGAGCGCGAGTTCTGGACCCAGCCCACCGAGAGCGTGCAGACGGACGGCATCGTGCGCGACACCGCGCAGCGCATCACCGCCGGGCTGAGCGAGCCGCGCGCCAGGCTGCGGGCGATCTACGACTGGGTGGTGGACCACACGACGCGCGACCCCGAAACGCCGGGCTGCGGCTTCGGCGATGTCCGCGGCATGCTGGAAAGCGGCCGGCTGAGCGGCAAATGCGCCGACATCAACGGGCTCATGACCGGCCTCGCCCGCGCGGCGGGCTTCCCGGCGCGCGACGTGTACGGCATCCGCGTCGCCGGCTCGCGCCAGTTCCGGACGCTGGGCGCCAGCGGCGACGTCTCCAAGGCGCAGCACTGCCGCTCCGAGATCTTCCTGGAGGATGCCGGCTGGTTCCCCGTCGATCCGGCGGATGTGCGCAAGGTGATGCTGGAACACAAGCTGGCCCTGGACAGCGCCGAGATCCGCGCCCTGCGCGAAACCCTCTTCGGCTCCTGGGAGATGAACTGGGTGGGCTACAACAGCGCCACGGACATCATCCTGCCGGGCGCGATGGGCAACCAGAAGCCGAACTTCGCCTTCCTGATGTATCCCTGCGCCTTCACCGCGAACGGCCAGCCCGATTGCCTGGACCCGGTGCATTTCAGCTATGGGATCGAGGCGCGGGAGATCGCCGCCTGACGGCCCCTCAGCCCGCCGCCAGGGCGAGCGCGGCCAGCGCCAGCACCGCCGCGAACTGCACCGCGCAGGCCCGGCGGTAGAGCCCCAGCGCCCGGCGCAGATCCGGGGGCCCCGCCTCCGCGCGGCCGTCGCCCATCCAGTGGTCCTCCACCCGCACGCCGCCATAGACGCGCGGCCCGGCGAGGCGCAGGCCCAGTGCCCCCGCCATGGCGGCCTCCGGCCACCCGGCATTGGGCGAACGGTGGCGCCGGGCATCCCGCCGCACTGCGCACAGGGCGCCCCGCGCGCTGGCCCCGGGCGTGAGCAGCGCGGCAAGGATGAGCCACAGCGCCGAGAGCCGCGAGGCCGGCAGGTTCACCAGATCGTCGAAACGGGCGGCGGCCCAGCCATAGTCGGCGTATCGCGGCGTGCGGTGGCCGATCATGCTGTCGGCGGTATTCGCGGCCTTGTAGCCCGCGATGCCCGGCAGGCCCGCGGCCCCGCACCAGAAGGCCGGCGCCACCACGCCATCGGAAAAATTCTCGGCCAGGCTCTCGATCGCGGCGCGCACCACACCCGCCTCATCCAGCGCGGCGGGATCGCGCCCCACGATCTGCGACACCGCCTCGCGTCCACCCTCCAGCCCGCGCCCCTCCAGCCCCCGGGCCACGGCGCGCACGTGATCGTGCAGGCTGCGCTGCGCGGGCAGGCTGGCGGCCAGCAGCGCCAGCAGGGTAACCGCCAGCCAGAAGGGCAGGAGCCGCAGCAGCAGGATCTGCAGCAGCAGGGCTGGCACCACCACGGCCAGCAGCAGCAGGAGCTGCGCGAGAAGACCGCCGAGCCGCCTTGCCTTATTGGTGCCGGCTTCCCGATTCAGACGGCGTTCCAGCCGGGCGATGAGCCCCCCCATCCAGACCACCGGATGGCGGACCCGGCGGAACAGGGCTTCGGGATAGCCAAGGACGGCTTCCAGCGCGAGGGCGCCGGCCAGGATGAACAAGCTGGGCAAGGGACAGGCCGAATTGCTGACGATGAATGCGGCGGGGGCTAGCATGTCCCGCGATGGCGCGTCAGGCGCCGTGACGGAACATGGCGGCCGGCTGGCCGCGGCGCGGCTGCTCTTTCCCGGCGCGCCGGAGCCTTTCCTGGACCTCTCCACCGGCATCAACCCGGTGCCCTACCGCCTGGCGCGCTTCCCGGCCGATGCCTTCACCCGCCTGCCGGAGCCGGAGGCGCTGTGGGAACTCCAGGCGATCGCCGCCGCCGCCTATGGCGCGGCCTCGCCCGAGATGGTGGCGGCGGCACCGGGCACGCAGATCCTGATCAGCCTCCTGCCACATTTGCTGTCCTGGCGCGACGTGGCGGTGCTGGGCCCGACCTATGCCGAGCACGCCCTGTCCTGGCGGGCGGCCGGGGCGCGTGTGACGGAGACGGACGACCCGGCGGAACTGGCGCGGCACGAGGTGGCGGTGCTCTGCAACCCCAACAATCCGGACGGTCGCCGGCATGGCCGGGCGGCGCTGGCGGAACTGGCCTCCCGGGTGCGGCTGCTGGTGGTGGACGAATCCTTCGCCGATTTCGACGGGCCGGAGCGCAACGCGGCACCGCTCCTGCCGCGCCCGGACCTGCTGGTGCTGCGCTCCTTCGGCAAGAGCTACGGCCTGGCCGGCCTCCGCCTCGGCTTCGCCCTGGCCGAGCCCACCCTGGCGGGGCGGCTGCGCGCGGCGATGGGTCCCTGGGCCGTCTCCGGTCCCGCCCTGGCGGTGGGCATCCCGGCCCTGCGCGACCGGAACTGGCTGATGGAGGCATCGCGCCGCTGCGCCGTGGATGCCCTGCGCCTGGACATGCTGCTGGCCCGGGCGGGCTTCCGCATCCTGGGCGGCACCAGTCTGTTCCGCCTGGCCGCGCATGAGGACGCGCCCGGCTGGTTCGCGCGGCTGGGGTGGGCGGGCATCCTGGTGCGGCAGTTCCGCGAGCAGCCCGGCTGGCTGCGCTTCGGCCTGCCGGGGGACGAGGCGGGCTGGACGCGGCTGGAGGCGGCGCTGCTGCGCTGAGGTGGCCCCGCGCTCAATAGGCGTAGGCGCGGCCCGGATAGGGCGGCACGGCCGGGGCCGGATAACTGTAAGAGGCCGGTGGCCGGGAGGCATCGATCGCCGCCCCCATGGCCGCACCGGCTGCCGCGCCGGCCGCGGCACCCGCCGCCGCGGCGGAACCGGATGCCCCGTAATAGGCATAGGGATCGGGCGCCACGACCTGGACGCAGCCCCCCAGCAGCGGCGCCCCGAGCAGCAGGCCGAGAAGCGAAAGGCGCCAGCCCCTTGCGGTGGGGCGAGCCCGGGCCGGACGCCGGAAGGAAAGCCGCTGGGCCAAGATGCGCATCCGGTCAGGCTGGCCATTCCGGCGGCGGGAGGCAAGCGCCCTCCCGCAACCGTGCTGTCCCCGCCGCTCAGCCCCGGCGGGGCAGGAGCTGTTCCGCCAGCGTGGCGAAATAGGAGGCGCCGACCGGCAGGATCTCGTCGTTGAAGTCATAGAGCGGGTGGTGGACGTTGGGATCGTGCCCCGTCCGCCCACCGCCGAGGAACAGATAGGACCCGTCCTTCGCATTGAGCATGAAGGAGAAATCCTCGCCCCCCATGGTCGGCTTCTCCACCTCGATCACGCGGTTCTCGCCCACCACCTTCGCGGCGGCTCCGGCGGCGAGGCGCGTGCTCTCCGCCTCGTTCACCGTCGCCGGATAGGCGCGCTGGAAATCCACCTCGGCGCTGGCGCCGAAGGCCGACGCGATGCCGGTCGCGATCTCACGCACCTTGCGCTCCAGCAGGTCGCCGATCTCCGGCTTGAACCAGCGCGCCGTGCCCTGCATCCGCACCACCTCCGGGATCACGTTGAAGGTATGGCCGCCGGTGATATGCGCGATGGTGACGACGCCGGCCTCCACCGGCTCGACATTGCGGGCCACGATGGATTGCAGCGCGGAGACGATCTGCGCCGCGATCACGATCGGGTCGTTGCCGTTATGCGGCATGGCGCCATGCGCGCCCTTGCCGGTGACGGTGATGGTGATGTTGGCGACGGCGGCCATGATCGGCCCGGCCTTCCAGCCGAACTACCCGGCCGGCAGGCTGGGCCAGTTGTGGATGCCGAAGACGCGCGTCATGGGAAAGCGCTCGAACAGCCCCTCCTTCACCATCGCGTCGCCGCCGCCGAAATTCTCCTCGGCCGGCTGGAAGATCACATAGGCCGTGCCGGCGAAGTTGCGCGTCTCCGCCAGGTACTTCGCGGCACCCAGCAGCATGGTGGTGTGCCCGTCATGGCCGCAGGCATGCATCTTGCCGGGGATCGTGGAGGCATAGTCGAGCCCCGTCTCCTCCAGGATCGGCAGCGCGTCCATATCGGCGCGGAAGCCGATGCCGTCGCCCGGCTCCTGCCCCCGGATCACCCCCACCACGCCCGTCTTCGCGATGCCGGTCACGACCTCGTCGCAGCCGAACTGCCGCAGCTTCTCCGCGACGATGCCGGAGGTGCGGACCTCCTCATAGGCCAGTTCCGGATGGCGGTGGAAATCCTGCCGCCATGCGGTCATCTCGTCGTGGAACTCGGCGATACGGTTCAGGACAGGCATGACGGCCCTCGCTCTGTGTCTTCACCCGGTGGTTTGGGGCCGGGCCGGAATGGAGGCAAGAGCGCCCGCCTCACCCCCGCCCGAAGGTGCTCGCCAGCCCCGCTTCCAGCGGCCGCGGCTCCACGCCCAGCTCCGCCCGCATCGGCCCGATATCAAACCCCTTGTCCTCCGTCAGCCGCCGCAGCTCGCTCGCCCGCACGGTGGGCAGGAAGGGCAGCAGCCGGGTGAAGGGGGACAGCGCCAGCAGCGGCGCCAGCGGCACGGGCAGGACCGGCGGCACCCGCACCCCGGCGGCACGGCAGACGGCGCGCAGGAAATCGGCATAGCGCAGCGCCTCCGGCCCGGCGATCACCAGCGCCTGTGGCCTCTTCCAGTCCCGCGCCAGGGCGGCGCGCAGGCTGGCGGTGACGTCGTCCTGGTGGATCGGCTGCACCAGCGCCTGGCCGCCACCGGGCAGGGGCGCGACGGGCAGGCGGCGCATCAGCGCGGCCAGCCGCTGCACATTGTCCTCCCCCTGGGCGCCATAGATCATGGTGGGGTGCAGGATCACGCCGTTCCGGCCGCTGGCCAGCAGCGCCGCCTCGCCGGCGCGCACACCGTCGCCATGCGCATCCGCCCAGCGGGAGAAGCGGCGCGTGCTGCCCATCAGCACGATCCGCGCCTCCGGCGGCGCGGCGGCCAGGATCGCCGGGGCATGCCGGGCATGGGCGCCGGACACGATGCGCGTGGCATCCGCCAGCGCGGCGCGCAGGGCGGCGGCATCCTTCAGGTCGGCGGTCCGCGGCGTACCGGGCAGGCCGGTGGCGGCCCAGCGTTCCGCGCTCCGCACCACGGGGATGAAGGGGATGCCGTCACCGGCCAGGGAGCGGCAGAGCGTCGCGCCGGAACGGCCGGAGGCGCCGATCACCGTGACCGGGTCCTCTCCGGGACGCGGCATCGCACCCGCCGGCAGGGCGCTCACCGGCAGGCCCGCCAGGGCCCGCGGTCGAGATGGAAATGGTCGCGGTGCAAGGCGTTGTACTCCGGTCCCAGGACGGCGTCGAAGACACGGCAGGCGCCGTCGCGCGCCGCGTGCAGGAAGGCGCCGCGCGGCCCGGGATCGTCCCAGTCGCGGGCCAGCGACACCTCGCGCCCGTCTGCCAGCACGAAGCCCGCCACATCAAGGGCATTGGCGGTGGCATGCTGGCTGCGCCGGGTGCGGTCCCCGATACCACTCCCGATACCGCCCTGGGGGCCGCCCCGCACCGCGCGGCAGGCATAGGTGCCGAGCTGCCGGATGCGCACGACCTCCTGCCCCAGATGCTCCCGCGCGGCGGGCTGGAGGATGGCGTTGACATAGATGGCCCAGGAGGCCCCCACCGCGCAGGTCGCCATGGGCGCCGCCGGGGCGAGCGGCGGCCCGAAATCCAGCCGCAGGGCATCCAGGACCTCGCACCCCTCGTCCGAAGGCTGGTCCACGACCCGGCGCACGGGGATTCCGGCGGCCTCGAAGGCGGCGAAGCAGCGCTCCGGCTGCCATTTCATCTGCGCCAGCTTGAACCGGCTCATCGGGTTGGGCGCGGCCCGCAGGTCCAGCGGCGCGAAAGGGTCCCAGGCCGGGGGCAGGCGCAGGAATCCCGCCAGCGCCGCCCCCAGCAGGGCGAGCGGCAACAGCAGCAGGAGGAGGGCGCGCTTCACGCGCATGGACATGGCCACGGCCCCGCGTTCCGGCAGCGGGAAAGGGGCCGATTTTGTGGTAACGAAATGCCGCCGGATTTGTGGTATGAAAATACCACATCGAAAAAACCCTGATTTGGCTTGACTTACAGCGCCAGGACGGCGATATGCCGCGCCACTCTTACTGAACCATCTGGATCGCCATGCTCTCGACGCAGACCCGCTCGATCAAGCCGGCGGAGGTCAAGAAGGACTGGGTGCTGATCGACGCGGAGGGCCTCGTGCTCGGCCGCCTCGCCGCCCTGGTCGCCAATCGCCTCCGCGGGAAGCACAAGCCCACCTTCACCCCGCATGTCGATTGCGGCGATCACGTCGTGATCGTCAACGCCGACAAGGTCCGCGTCACCGGCGCCAAGGCCGAGCAGTCCGTGTTCTACTGGCACACCGGCTATGCCGGCGGCATCAAGGGCCGCACGGTGCGTGAGCGCCTCGAGGGTCGTTTCCCCGAGCGCGTGATCGAGAAGGCCGTGGAGCGCATGATCACCCGTGGCCCCCTCGGCCGCCAGCAGATGCGCAACCTCCATGTCTATGCCGGTGGCGAGCACCCGCATGCCGGTCAGACGCCGTCGAAGATCGACATCGCGGCGCTGAACCGCAAGAACAAGGTGGCCTGACCGTGAGCGACACCCAGTCCACGAACACCAGCGCCAACTCCAGCGCCAACTCCCTGGCCGACCTCAAGACCCTCGTCGCCGGCACCCCGGCCGGCGAGGGCACCACGGCCGCCGTGACCCGTGAGCCGAAGCGCGACGCCCAGGGCCGCGCCTACGCGACCGGCCGCCGCAAGAACGCCATCGCCCGCGTCTGGCTGAAGCCCGGCAAGGGCGTGGTCGAGGTCAACGGCAAGGCGCAGGCGAAGTACTTCGCCCGCCCGGTGCTGCGGATGCTGATCGCCCAGCCCTTCCTGGTCGCGGACCGCTACCAGCAGTTCGACGTGATCTGCACGGTGGTCGGCGGTGGCCTCTCCGGCCAGGCCGGCGCGGTGCGCCTCGGCGTCAGCCGCGCGCTCACCCATTACGAGCCCGCCCTGCGCCCGATCCTGAAGAAGGCCGGCTTCCTGACCCGCGACCCGCGCGTGGTCGAGCGCAAGAAGTACGGCAAGGCCAAGGCCCGACGTTCCTTCCAGTTCAGCAAGCGCTGACCGGGGGCGGGCGCCGGTTGGCGCCCGGGCCGTATCTGGTTCCGGAAAAGGGCGGTCCCGCTGGGGCCGCCCTTTTTCACGTTCTTGTCCGTTGTTCCGGCGCGGTGCCTGCGTCATCACCGTGTCCCATCCGAGAGCGAGAGGAGTTCTCCGCATGGCCAAGGGTTCCCTGCCGTCCGTCTTCGTGGACGGCGAGTCCGGCACCACGGGGCTGCAGATCGTCGAGCGCCTGCAGAACCTGCCGGGCGTCGCGCTGCGCTCCCTGCCGGCGGAGCGCCGCAAGGACCCGGAGGCCAAGCGCGCCCTGATGGCCGAGGTGGATGCCGTGGTGCTCTGCCTGCCCGACGACGCGGCGAAGGAAAGCGCCGCCATGGCTGCCTCGCTGGGCGCCGACGCGCCGAAGGTGCTGGACGCCTCGACCGCCCACCGGGTGAACCCGGACTGGGTCTACGGCTTCCCCGAACTCTCGCCGGAACAGGCCACCGCCATCGCCCAGGCCCCGCGCGTGAGCAATCCCGGCTGCTACCCCACCGGCGGCATCGCCCTGCTGCGGCCGCTGGTCGATGCCGGCCTCATCCCGGCGGACCACCCGGTCACGGTGAACGCCGTCTCGGGCTATTCCGGCGGCGGCAAGGCGATGATCGCCGAGCACGAGGGCGGCAAGGCGCCGAATTTCGAGCTCTACGGCCTGGGGCTGGAGCACAAGCACGTGGCGGAGCTGCAGCGCTATTCCGGCCTGACGCGCCGCCCGCTCTTCGTGCCGAGCGTCGGCCATTTCCGGCAGGGCATGCTGGTCTCCATCCCGCTGCACCTCGACACGCTGCCGGGCAGGCCCTCCGTGGCCGACCTGCGCGCGGCGCTGGAGGCGCGCTATGCCGATTCCCCCTGGGTGCGCGTCATGCCCGCCGAGGCGAACGGCAAGCTGGAGGCCGAGGCGCTGAACGACACCAACAACCTGGAACTGCGGGTCTTCGGCAACGATGCCCGGGCGCAGGCGGTGCTGGTGGCGCGGCTGGACAATCTCGGCAAGGGCGCCTCGGGCGCGGCGGTGCAGAATCTCGGCCTGATGCTGGGCCTCGATGTCGAGGCGCGGCTGGGCAGGGCCGCATGAGCGGCCACACCGGCCACATCCTCCCCTTCGAGGGCAAACTCCCCCGCATCCACCCCACCGCCTGGATCGCCCCCACCGCCGTGGTGATCGGCGATGTGGAGATCGGGGAGGGGGCGAGCGTCTGGTACAACTGCGTGCTGCGCGGCGACACCGCCGCGATCACGGTCGGCGCCCGCTCCAATGTGCAGGACGGCACGATCGTGCACCTGAATGCCGGGGAGCCGACGCGGATCGGCGCCGATGTCACGATCGGCCATGCCTGCATCATCCATGCCTGCACGCTGGAGGATGGCGCCTTCGTCGGCATGGGCGCCACGGTGCTGGACCGCGCGGTGATCGAGACGGGCGGCATGATCGGGGCGGGCGGGCTGCTCGCGCCGGGCAAGGTGATCCGCCGCAACGAGCTCTGGCTCGGCGCCCCGGCGCGCCTGGCGCGGCAGCGGACGGAGGAGGATCTGGCGATCTTCGCCCGCACCGCCCCGCATTACGTGGAACTCGCCGCACGGCACCGCCAGAGCCTCGAATGAGGCGCCGCCGCCTGCCGCCGCTGCTCCTGCTCGCCGGCCTCGCCGCCTGCGCCACGGAAAGCAACGCCCCCGCCCTGCCGCGCATCGCCGCGACGGGGCAGGACCCGGCCATCGCCGCGATCTACGGCGCGATGCCGGTCTTCCGCGACACGCGCATCGTGGCGGGCAGGCCGGCCGAGGCCGCCATCGCCGCGATCCGGCTGGAATGGCTGGCGGCGGCGATGCCACACGACCTCGCCTTCACCCACAGCAACCCCATCACCATCCCCGCCATGCTGGCGGCGCGCGACAACCTCCGCGCCGCGCTCGGCATCCAGCCCGGGGCACCGGGGACCGTGGTGATGGCCGGGCTGGCCGATGCGGCGGCGGCGCTGGCCCGGGGCGACGAGGAAGCGGCGCGCAGCGCCCTGCCGCCCCCGGTCTTCGCACCGGACACGCTGCGGCGCCTCGGCCACCTGCCCAGCCTGCCGGAGGCCAACCTCGCCTTGCTGCGGGCCTCGAAGGATCTGGACAGCGGCCCCGGCTCCTGAAACGGCTGAAGCAGCGCGGTTGCCGAGCCGTGCCGGGGATGGGAAGACACCCTATGCAACGACAGATCCTCTTGCTGGCCCTGCTGCCGCTCGCCGCCTGTGCCGAGCTGCGCACGCCGCGCCGGGCGATCCCGCCGCCCCCCGGCCTGCTGACCGGCCCCGACCAGGGGCGGCAGGCGATCCGGGAACTCGACGAATCCTTCCGCAACGGCGCCGCCGCGCTGCGTGGCCATCCGGAGCGGATGGCGCGGGCCGCGGCGATCCTGGAATGGCTCTGCATCGACCTGGCCCACAATCCGCGCTGGAACCCGGTCTCCCCGGGGATCAGGCAGGTCGTCTATACCGCCCGCGAAGAGGTGCGGAACGCCCTGGGCATCCAGCCGGAGGTGACGGGACAGGACGCGGCCGCGGTCATGGCCCAGGTCGCGCAGGATCTGGCCGATGGCCAGGAAGCCCGCGCCCAGTCGCTGCTGGACGACGAGCGGCGCTTCCGCAATGGCGGGGAACGGGTGATCGCCCGGCTGCGCGACCCGGGCCCCCTGCCGAACAGCGAGATCGCGCTCGGCGCCCTGGCGCAGGAGGTGGCGCGTCTGGATTCGGTGAATGGCTGGGTGGTGCAGCCCGCGGCCGATCCCTCGCTGACCGGCACGCGCGGGCTGGAGGACGATTCCTTCCGCCCGACACCGGGTTTCTGAATCGGCCCGGCAGCGGGGGCGGAAGCCCCCGCCGGCGCGCGGATCAATCCTGCGCCATCACCTTCACGTATTCGCCGGGCGCGTCGCACAGGGCCGGCAGCTTCCCGGCGCCCGGCTCGCGGGCGGGCACCATGGCGTTGTCCAGCCCCGTGACCCAGCGCTGCCAGTCCGGCCACCAGGAACCGGCGAGTTCCGTGGCGCCTTCCAGCCACTCGTCCGGATCGGCCGGCAGGGCCTCGTTGGTCCAGTGGCTGTACTTGCCGCTCTCGGGCGGGTTCACCACCCCGGCGATATGGCCCGAGGCGGCGAGCACGAAGCGGATCGGCCCGCCATAGATCTGCGTGGCGCGATAGGTGCTCTTCCACGGCGCGATATGGTCCTCGCGCGTCGAGAGCAGATAGACGGGGATCTTGATCTTCCGCAGGTCGATCGGCACCCCGTCCAGCGTGATCCCGCCCGGCTTCACCAGATCGTTCTGCTGGTACATGCGGCGCAGGTAGAAGCTGTGCATCTTCGCCGGCATGCGGGTGCTGTCGTCGTTCCAGAACAGCAGGTCGAAGGGGAAGGGCTCCTGCCCCAGCAGGTAGTTCTGGACCACGAAGCTCCAGATCAGGTCGTTGGCACGGAGCATGTTGAAGGTGTTGGCCATCTCCCCGCCGGCGAGGAAGCCACGCTCCCCCATCTTCTGCTCGACGGCCTTGAGCTGCACCTCGTCGATGAAGACGCTGATCTCCCCGGCTTCCTCGAAATCCGTCATGGTGGTGAAGAAGGTGGCGCTCTTGATGCGCGTGTCCCGCTTCGCCGCCATATGCGCCAGCGTCGCGGCCAGCAGCGTGCCGCCGAGGCAGTAGCCGATGGCGTTGACGTTGCGCTCGCCCGTGGCCTCCTGGATCGCGTCCAGGGCGGCATAGGGCCCCTCCTTCATGTAGTCCTCGAAATCCTTCTCCGCGAGGCGCTCGTCCGGATTGACCCAGGAGCAGACGAAGACCGTGTGCCCCTGCGACACCGCCCAGCGGATGAGGGAGTTCTTGGGCCGCAGGTCGAGGATGTAGAACTTGTTGATCCAGGGCGGCAGCAGCAGCAGCGGCCGCTTGAGCACCTTCTCGGTGGTCGGCGAGTACTGGATCAGCTCCATCAGCTCGTTGCGGTAGACCACCTTGCCCGGCGTCACCGCGATGTTCTCGCCGATCGCGAACTTGCTGCGGTCGGTCATGCTGATGCGCAGGTTGCCCTTGCCCCGCTCCAGATCGCTCAGGAGATTGGTCAGGCCCTTCAGCAGGTTCTCGCCGCCGGTCTCGGCGGTGCGGCGCAGCACCTGCGGGTTGGTCATCAGGAAGTTCGTGGGGCTCATCGCATCCACGAACTGGCGCGTGTAGAAATCGACCTTCTGGGCGTTCTTCGGGTCGAGCTCGCCCTCCGTGCCCCGCACCACGTTCTGCATGTACCGCGCGGACAGCAGGTAGGACTGCTTGATGAAGTCGAAGACCTCGTTCTCGCGCCAGGCATCGTCCTTGAAGCGCTTGTCCTTGCTGTCCTCGGAGATGACCGGCTTGACCTCGCCCCCCATCATGCGGCGGGCGGTGTTGCCCCAGAGGGTGAGGTAGTCCTGCCAGAAGCCCATCTGGGCCTGCATCAGCCTGGCCGGATTGGCCATCAGCCGGCTGGCCATCTCCATGAAGGCGCCGCCGAGGTTGAAGGGATCGAGCGGCGTGCCGCCCTCCACCTGGGGCGGGCCGCCGGTGCGTCCGGTCAGCTTCTCCGCGGTATCGCCCTGGCGGCGGATGAAATCGGCCACGATGCGCTGGCTGCGCTCCGCGACATCGGCCATGGTTCGGCTCACCAGGGCGGGGTCCGGCAGGCGGAAACCAGGATCAGGCGTCTTGTCACTCTGGCTCATCGGCGTGTTCCCGGTGCTCTCCCCGCCTGCGGCATCGTGGCTTCACGCTTCGCCGGTTCTGCGGCAAACCTCGGTCCGAAGGGTATGGACCGATGGGAATGCCCCGCGGGACCCGGCCGGGCGGGAAGTGCAGATGATCCACAAGCCGATCAAACCTAGGTCGCGGGGGCGGGGGCGGCAAGCAGCCGCGCCGCTTTTGGCGGTGCGGCACGCGCCGCGCCTGCGCGCGCTGCCCCGCCTGGGTGTCCGCATGGGCGTCCTCATGGGCGGCCTGCTGTCCCTGGGCGCCTGCGTCGGCTCGCCGGGCGAGGGGCCCTTCGACTTCGTGCGCGAGATCCGCGGCAACGGCCTGAACGGGCGCGAGGCGCCGCCGGGCCTGGACCAGGGCTTTCCCAACCTGGCCAGCATCCCGCCGCGCCCGGCCCGGGGCGAGGCTTCGGTGCGCGAGCAACTGACCACCGCGCTCGCCGCCAACCGGGCCGCGGCGGCACAGCCCATCGCGCCCGGCGCACCGGTGCCCGAGCCGCCGCCCTCCCCGGGGGCGGACCAGGTGCCGCACAGCCCGCCGCCGCCGCCGCGCCTGGCCTCGGCCCCGGCCATCGGCCCCAGCACCCCCACCTCCACGCTGCGCACCGGCGCGCCCGATCCCGGCAGCGCGCCGCCCGCGGCCCCGCCGCCCGAGATGCTGGCGCCGCCCCCTCCCTCCCTGGCCCCCGCACCCCCGGCACCGCCGCCGGCGGATCTGCTGGCCCCCTCCACCACGCCGAAACCGGCGAATCCCTAGGCGGGAACCGGCCCGCCCCGGGGATGCGGGGCGGCCACGCGGCAGACGCGTCGCGCGATGGCCTCGCGCTGCGGCGCGAGGAGGGCTACCCTGGCCGTTCCGAGGAATTGAGGGCCCGAAGGGCTACACCCATGAGTGACGACTTCCACCGTATCCGCCGCCTTCCCCCCTATGTCTTCGCCGAGGTGAACGGCGCCAAGGCCAAGGCGCGTGCCGCCGCGGAGGACATCGTGGACCTCGGCATGGGCAATCCCGACAGCCCGACGCCGCCGCATATCGTGGCCAAGCTGGTCGAGGCGGTGCAGGATCCGCGTACCCACCGCTATTCCGCCTCCAGGGGCATCCCCGGGCTGCGCAAGGCGCTGGCGAACTACTACGCCCGCCGCTTCAACGTGCAGCTCGACCCGGAGACCGAGGTGGTGGCCACGCTGGGCTCGAAGGAGGGGCTGGCCAATCTCGCCCAGGCCATCACCTCGCCCGGCGACACGATCCTGGTGCCCAACCCGTCCTACCCGATCCACCAGTTCGGCTTCATCATCGCCGGCGCCTCGGTGCGCTCGATCCCGCATACGCCGGATGAGGAGATGCTGCGCGCCATCGACCGCGCCGTGCGCCATTCCGTGCCGGCGCCCACCGCGCTGATCGTGAACTTCCCCTCCAACCCGACGGCCCTGCTGGCGGATCTCGACTTCTACCGGGAGGTCGTGGCCATGGCGAAGCGGCACGGCTTCTACGTGCTCTCCGACCTCGCCTATGCCGAGCTGTATTTCGGCGACAAGATCCCCCCTCGATCCTGGAGGTACCGGGCGCCAAGGACGTGGCCGTGGAGTTCACCTCCATGTCCAAGACCTACAACATGCCCGGCTGGCGCATGGGCTTCGCCGCCGGCAACCGCAAGCTGATCGCCGCGCTGACCCGGGTGAAGTCCTATCTCGACTACGGCGCCTTCACGCCGATCCAGGTGGCCGCCACCGCCGCGCTGAACGGCCCGCAGGACTGCGTGGCCGAGATGCGCACCCTGTACCGGGAGCGCCGCGACCTGCTGGTGAAGGGGCTGAAGCAGGCGGGCTGGGACGTGCCGCTGCCGGAGGGCTCGATGTTCGTCTGGGCCCCGATCCCGGAGCGCTTCGCCCATCTCGGCTCGGTGGAATTCTCCAAGCTGCTGCTGGCCAAGGCCAAGGTGGCCGTCGCGCCGGGCATCGGCTTCGGCGAATACGGCGACGGCCATGTCCGCATCGCCACGGTGGAGAATGCGCAGCGCATCCGTCAGGCGCTGCGTGGCATCCGCTCCTTCCTCGCCGCCGATAACGGTGGACCCGCGCCCGGCTCGGGCGACGGCGGCCCCTCGACCGACTCGTCCGCGGAGCTCGTGCGCGCTTGACCCGTCCTCTTTCCGTCGCCCTGGCCGGTCTCGGCACCGTCGGCGCGGGCACCCTGCAGATCCTGCGCACCAATGCCGGGCTGATCGCCGCCCGCGCCGGCCGCCCCATCGCCGTGACCGCCGTGGCGGCGCGCGACCGTTCGCGCGACCGCGGCATCCCGCTCGACGGGCTGCGCTGGTACGACGACCCGGCCGCGCTGGCCCATGATCCGGCGGTGGATGTGGTGGTCGAGGCGATCGGCGGCTCCGAGGGCGCGGCCCGCGCCACGGTGGAGGCCGCGCTGGCCGCCGGCAAGCCGGTGGTGACGGCGAACAAGGCGCTGCTCGCCGTGCATGGCGCCGCCCTGGCCCATTCGGCGGAGAAGCAGGGCGTGCCGCTGGCCTTCGAGGCAGCGGTGGCCGGCGGCATTCCGGTCATCAAGGCGCTGCGCGAGGGGCTGGCCGCGAACCGCTTCCAGCGTGTCACCGGCATCCTGAACGGCACCTGCAACTACATCCTGACCCAGATGCGCGAGCGCGGGCGGGAATTCGCCGAGGCGCTCGCCGACGCGCAGCGCCTCGGCTATGCCGAGGCCGATCCCTCCTTTGACATCGACGGCGTGGACGCGGCGCACAAGCTGGCGATCCTGGCGGCGCTGGCCTTCGGCCGCCCGGTGGATTTCTCCGCCGTGCATGTCGAGGGCATCCGCAACGTCACCGCCCTCGACATCAAGCTGGCCGAGGAACTCGGCTACCGCATCAAGCTGCTGGGCCTGGCCCGCTGCGGGGAGCGTGGGGTGGAAACGCGGGTGCATCCCTGCATGGTGCCCGCCTCCTTCCCGCTGGCCCGCGTGGACGGCGTCTTCAACGCGGTGGTGGCGGAAGGCGACTTCGTCGGCCGCGTGGTGCTCGAAGGCCGCGGCGCCGGCGCCGGCCCGACCGCCTCGGCCGTGGTCGCGGACCTGATCGACATCGCGCGCAACCGGCACACGCCGGTCTGGGGCGCCGGGCTGGACGACCTCGCCCCGCTGCCCTCCCTGCCGATGGAGGAGCGCACCGGCGCCTATTACCTCCGCCTGATGGTGGTGGACCGCCCCGGCGTGATCGCCGACGTGACCGGCGCGCTGCGCGATTCCGGCATCAGCCTGGAATCCATGCTGCAGCGCGGCCGCGCACCGGGGGAGGCGGTGCCCGTGGTCCTGACCACGCATGATTCGTCGGAACGCGCGATGCGCAAGGCCATCGCGCGGATCGAGGCTTTGGAGACGGTGCTGGAATCCCCGGCGCTGATCCGGATCGAGAGTTTCTGAGGAGAGCGGGAAGCGATGGGCGAGAGCAACATGTCCTTGAAGACGGACCGCAACCTGGTCATGGAACTGGTCCGGGTGACCGAGGCGGCGGCGCTCGCCTGCTCCTCCTGGATCGGGCGGGGCGACAAGAACGCCGCCGACGGCGCGGCGGTGGACGCCATGCGCCGCGCCTTCGATGCAGTCGCCATCTCCGGCACCGTGGTGATCGGCGAGGGCGAGATGGATGAGGCGCCGATGCTCTATATCGGCGAGAAGGTGGGCCTCGGCGGGCCGGAGATGGACATCGCCGTGGACCCGCTGGAGGGCACGAACATCTGCGCCACCGGCGGGCCGAACTCCATCGCCACGCTCGCCGTGGCGGAGAAGGGCGGCTTCCTGCACGCGCCCGACATCTACATGGACAAGATCGCGGTCGGCCCCGACCTGCCGCCGGGCATCGTCGATCTCGACGCCTCGCCGGAGGAGAACCTGCGCGAACTAGCCAGGGCCAGGAAGGTCTCGATCAACGACCTGATGGTCTGCACCCTGGGCCGCGACCGCCACAAGCCGCTGATCGAGGCCTGCCGCCGCGCCGGCGCCCGAATCACCCTGATCCCCGATGGCGACGTGGCCGGCGTGGTCGCCTGCGCCCAGCCGGAGGCGGGCATCGACATCTACATGGGCTCCGGCGGCGCGCCGGAGGGCGTGCTCGCGGCCGCGGCGCTGCGCTGCATCGGCGGCCAGATGCAGGGGCGCCTGCTCTATGAGGACGACGCCCAGATCGCCCGCGCCAAGGAGATGGGCATCGCCGATCCGCACCGGAAGTTCCTGGTGGAGGACATGGCCAAGGGCGATGTGATGTTCGCCGCCACCGGCGTGACCTCGGGCGCCTTCCTGCGCGGCGTGCGCCGCACCAAGGGCGGCGCGGTGACGCATTCCATCATCATGCGCTCCAAGACCGGCACCGTCCGCTACATCGAGGGACACCACAACTCCCAGCGCAAGCCCGGCAGCTTCTTTGCCTGAGGGCCTGGGAAGCATCCCCGCCGCGCCGCCCCCGAACCCGTTCTGGGGGTGGCGCGGAGCGTCACCGGCCGGCGCTGGCTCTGGCGCGGCGGCGACGAGCGGCTGGGCCTCGCCATCGCGCAGCGGCTGGAACTCCCCGAGATCGTCGGCCGCCTGCTCGCCGGGCGCGGCGTGACGCCGGAAACGGCGCCGGATTTCCTCGACCCGACGCTGCGCGCGCTGCTGCCCGATCCCTCCTGCCTGAAGGACATGGAGGTGGCGGCGGAGCGTCTCGCCGGCGCCGTCCGCCAGGGGGAGCGGGTGGCCGTCTATGGAGACTACGACGTGGACGGCGCCTGCGCCGGCGCGCTGACCGTGCGCGTGCTGCGGGCGCTGGGCTGCGAGGTCACGCATTACGTCCCCGACCGCATCCGCGAAGGCTACGGCCCCAACGCCCCCGCGATCGCCGGGCTCTGCGACCAGGGCGCGACGCTGATCGTCTGCGTCGATTGCGGCATCGCGGCGCAGGAGGCGCTGGAGGCGGCGCGCGGCCGCGCGGATGTGGTGATCCTGGACCACCACAAGTCGGAAGGGCCGGTGCCCCCGGTGGCGGCGGTGGTGAACCCGAACCGCCTCGACTGCCCCTCCGGCCTGCGCCACCTCTGCGCCGCGGCCGTCTGCTTCCTGACGGCGGTGGCCCTCCAGCGCATCCTGCGCCGCACCGGCTTCTTCGCCCACCGGGCGGAGCCGCGCCTGCTGGACCTGCTGGATCTCGTGGCCCTGGCCACGGTCTGCGACGTGATGCCGCTGGTCGGGCTGAACCGTGCGCTGGTGGCGCAGGGGCTGAAGGTCATGGCCCGGCGCGAGCATGCCGGCATCGCCGCCCTGCTGGAAATGGCGGCGGTGAAGGAGGCCCCCACCGCC
Source organism: Roseomonas gilardii subsp. gilardii (assembly GCF_023078375.1). Taxonomy (NCBI): domain Bacteria; kingdom Pseudomonadati; phylum Pseudomonadota; class Alphaproteobacteria; order Acetobacterales; family Roseomonadaceae; genus Roseomonas; species Roseomonas gilardii. Next base: position 2,557,096 of record NZ_CP095554.1, read on the forward strand.
CACACGCTGGGCTTCGTGCTCGGGCCGCGCATCAACGCCTCCGGCCGCATCGGCGAGCCCGACCTGGCGCTGCGCCTGCTGCTGCTGGACGATCCGGTCGAGGCCCGCGCCATCGCCGCGCGGCTCGACGAGGTGAACCGCCGGCGGCAGGAGGTCGAGGCCGATGTCCTGACCGGCGCCTTCGCGGAGGCGGAGAAGCAGGCCGGGGCGGGCAGTCCCGTCCTGATGATCTGCGGCGAGGGCTGGCACCCCGGCGTGGTCGGCATCGTGGCCGGCCGGGTCAAGGAACGCTTCAACCGACCGACCCTCGTGGCCTCCCTGGCCGAGGGCCTGGCGCGCGGCTCGGGCCGCTCGGTGCCGGGGGTGGATCTCGGCGCGGCGGTGATCGCGGCGCGCCAGTCCGGGCTGATGCTGACCGGCGGCGGCCACGCCATGGCGGCCGGCTTCTCCTTCGAGGCCGGCCGGATCGAGGAGGTCCGCGCCTTCCTCCACGAGCGCCTCGGCCATGCCAACACGCTGCCCGCCGCCGCCGACCTGGCGGTGGAAGGCACGATCACCGTCCAGGCGGCGACAGCGGGCTTCGCGGCGGAGGTCGGGCGGCTGGCCCCCTTCGGCGCCGGCAACGAGGAACCGGTCTTCGCCATCCGCCGCGCCCGCATCGTCCGCGCCGACCGGGTGGGGCGGGAGGGCGGCACCATCCGCGCCTTCCTGGAAGGCGAGGGGGAGGGCGGCTGAAGGCGGTCTGCTTCCGCGCGAAGGAAGGTCCGCTGGCGCATCTCCTGCTCAATTCCGGCGGGGTGCCGCTGCATCTCTGCGGCACGCTGCGGGCGGAAAGCTGGAACGGCACCGTCTCCGCCTCCCTGCATGTGCAGGACGCGGCGCCCGCGCTGGAAGGCTGACGCGCAGGTGAGGGGCGGCGCGGGTTGAAACCCCGCGCCTCCGCCCCCCATTCAGGCACCGGCCCCCGGCACTCCCGCCACGGGGCCCCGTGACGGAGCCTGCCGATGCGCCTCTACACCCTGCCGAAAACCGGTGCGATCGAGGATCTGACCCTGACGGAGCGCGAGGTGCCGCGCCCCGGCCGCCGGCAGGTGCTGGTGCGGATGCGGGCGGCCTCGCTGAACTACCGCGACCTGCTGGTGGCCACGGGCCGCTATGGCAGGGCAGGGGTCCAGCCGGGGCTGGTGCCCCTCTCCGACGGGGCGGGCGAGGTCGCGGCGGTGGGGCCGGACGTGACCCGGGTGAAGGAAGGGGACCGGGTGGCCGGCATCTTCATGCAGGGCTGGATCGCCGGCCCGCCCGACGAATCCTACCGCGCCACCGCCCTGGGCGGCTCCATCGACGGGGTGCTGGCGGAATACGTGCTCTTCGAGGAGGAAGGGCTGGTCCACCTGCCGGAGCACCTGTCCTTCGAGGAAGGTGCCTGCCTGCCCTGCGCCGGGGTGACGGCCTGGAACGCCCTGACCGCGCTGCGCCCGGTGGGGCCGGAACAGACCGTGCTGCTGCTGGGCACGGGCGGCGTCTCGATCCTCGCCCTGCAATTCGCCCATGCCGCCGGGGCGCGGGTGATCCTGACCTCCTCCTCCGACACGAAGCTGGAGCGGGCGAAGGCTCTGGGCGCCGATGCTGGCGTGAACTACCGCACCCATCCGGACTGGGAGAAGGAGGTCTGGACCCTCACCGGCAGGCGCGGCGTGGACCATGTGGTGGAAGTCGGCGGAGCGGGGACCCTGCCGAAATCCATCGCCGCCACCCGCGTGGGCGGCGCCGTCCACCTGATCGGCGTGCTGACCGGCGGGCAGATCGACCCCCTGCCGGTCATGCAGAAGGCCATCGACCTGCGCGGGGTCTTTGTCGGCTCGCGCGAGATGTTCGAGGCGATGAACCGCGCCGTCGCCTTCCACCGCATCCACCCGGTGATCGACCGGGTCTTCCCCTTCGAGGAAGCCCAGGCGGCCTATCGCCACCTGGAAAGCCAGGCGCATCTCGGCAAGGTGGTGATCCGCCTGGACTGAGCGGACGGCGCCTCCCCCGGCGGGCCGGGGGACGGGCGGTCCCGCCCCCTCCGCCGCCTCAGCCCGCGAGCTTCGCCGCGATCTTCGCCACATGCTCGCCCTGGAAGCGGGCCAGCTCCAGCTCGTTCGCGGAAGGCTGCCGCTGGCCCTGCCCACCCGCGATGGTGGAGGCGCCATAGGGCGTGCCGCCCGTGACCTCGTCCAGCACCACCAGCCCCGGCGCCGAATAGGGCAGGCCGACCAGCACCATGCCATGGTGGAACAGCATGGTGTGGATGCCCATCAGCGTCGTCTCCTGCCCGCCATGCTGGCTGGCGGTGGAGGTGAAGGCGGAGCCGACCTTGCCGATCAGCGCGCCCTTCGCCCAGAGGCCGCCGGTCTGGTCCCAGAACTGCGCCATCTGCGAGGAGATGCGGCCATAGCGGGTCGGCGCACCGACGATGATGGCGTCATAGTCGGCCAGTTCCTGCGGGCTGGCGACGGGGGCCGCCTGGTTCGCCTTGCCGCCGGCCTTGGCGAAGGCTTCAGGGTCCATGATCTCGGCGACGCGCTTGACCGTCACCTCGGCCCCGGCGCCGCGCGCACCCTCGGCCACGGCCTGCGCCATGGTCTCGATATGGCCGTACATCGAGTAATAAAGGACCAGAACCTTGGCCATGCCGTATCTCCTTCGGGGAAAAAGCCTGACCGCAGACTTGGACCGGGGGAGGGAGCCCCGCCACCGGGGGCGCGATCATATCTCGTAATGGCGGCCATGGAGCCTCCGGATCACCCGGCCGCCCCCATTGGCCTGTGGCGCGCCGGGGCACTTCCTGGCATTCGGCTCCGATGCGTCTGCACATCCAGAATCCCCCCGCCTCCGACCTCAGCATCACTCCCACCCAGTGGGCGTCGGCGGTCGCGCGCCACCCGGACATGGCCCATCTCGCCATGACGATGGCGGAAGACCCCCAGGGGCTGGAGGACGGGCTGCGGGAGGCCGAGGTGCTGGTGACCTGGACCGGCCTGCCGGGGGACCCCCTGCGCGCGGGGCCGCTGCGGCAACGCGCCCCGCATCTGCGCATCCTGTCCTTCACCTCGGCCGGGGTGGACCGGATGGCGCCCTTCGACTGGCTGCCGGACGGCGTGGCGATGCTCAACAACCGCGGCACGCATGGGGACAAGGCGGGCGAGTTCGCCATCATGGCCCTGCTGATGCTGCGCAACCACATCCCCTTCTTCGCGGAATGCCAGCGGGAGGGCCGCTGGGCGCCTCGCCTCGCCCCCAGCCTGGCCGGCGCCACGCTGGGCGTGCTCGGCCTGGGCGCGCTGGGCGGCGCCACGGCCCGCCGGGCGCGGCAGTTCGGCATGCGGGTGCTGGGCATCCGCAACGGCAGCGAGCCCCACCCGGATTGCGACGAGACCTTCCCGCAGGAGGCGCTCGATTCGGTCCTCCCGCGCTGCGACATGCTGGTCCTGGCCTGCCCGCTCACCCCGCGGACGCGCGGTATCCTGTCGCGTGAAAGGCTCTCGCTTCTGCCGCGCGGGGCAGGGGTGGTGAACATCGCCCGTGGCCCCGTCTGGGATCAGGACGCCGCCTGCGACCTGCTGGAAAGCGGCCATCTCTCCGCCTGCCTGACCGATGTGGCGGTGCCGGAGCCGCTGCCGCCGGAAAGCCGGCTCTGGCGCACGCCGGGCCTGTTCGTGACGCCCCACATGTCGGCCGACGACCCGCTGGTCTACAACGACCGCACGCTGGACATCCTGTTCGAGAACCTGCGGGCGGAGCGCGAGGGACGCCCCCTGCCGAACCTGGTCGACCCCCGGCGCGGCTACTGAAAAGAGGCCGTGGGGCGAAATGCCCCCCACCGGCATGGGCGGCACGCACCGGACGGGTTTCCCTGTCCGGCACGCACCGCACCAGCCGAAACGGGGAAAGGAAAGTCCCCCCGGACCGGGCTCCGATCCATGCCGGACCGTAACCCTGCTCCCTTCCACGCCCGGTATGGGCATCCGGGATGCCGCCCGGTGGCGCCGTGGCGCCCTCCATGGCCGACCGGATGCACGAGACATTCAAGCCATGACCGGCCCCCGCTCGGGCAGGGGCCAGGGCCAGATGCGAATTCCTCGCAGGATAACGGATGAAGAGTGTCCCGCAAGAGACCGTAACACGCGGTCGGATTCCCGCAATATCCGAACATCGGTCGAGGCGCGGGAAGACCGGATCAAAGGCAAGGGGCCGTGGCGGTCATCCCGCCACGGCCCCCTTCACATCTGCTTCCGCTCTCCCCGGCGAGGGGGATCAGGCAGCTTCCAGCGCCTTCACGCCCGGGAGGGTCTTGCCCTCCAGCCATTCCAGGAAGGCACCGCCGGCGGTGGAAACATAAGTCATGCGGTCGATCACCCCCGCATGCTTCAGCGCCGAGACCGTGTCGCCGCCGCCGCCGATGGACTTCAGCCCCGCCGAGGCCCCCAGCGCGGCCACGGTCTGCGCCACCGCCACCGTGGCCGTGTCGAAGGGCGGCGTCTCGAAGGCGCCCAGCGGCCCGTTCCACACCAGGGTGGAGGCGGTGCGCAGCTTGTCCTCGATCAGCTCCACCGTCTTCGGCCCGACATCCAGCGCCATCATGTCCTCCGGCACCGCATCCACCGGCACCGTCCGCGTGGCCACATTCGCCTCGAAGCGCGGCGCCACCACCAGATCGACCGGCAGCACGATCTCGCAGCCCGTCTTCGCCGCCTCCGCCATGATCTGGCGGGCGGTGTCGTGCATCTCCGCCTCCTGCAGCGACTTGCCGACCGGATGCCCCTGCGCCGCCAGGAAGGTGTTCGCCATGGCGCCGCCGATCACCAGCACATCCACCTTCTTCGACAGGTTGCCGAGCAGGTCGAGCTTGGTGGAAACCTTTGAACCGCCGACGATCGCCACGACCGGCCGCGACGGGTTGCCCAGCGCCGCGTCCAGCGCTTCCAGCTCGCCCTGCATCAGCCGCCCGGCATAGGCGGGCAGCAGCTTCGCCACGCCCTCAGTGGAGGCATGGGCGCGGTGCGCGGCGGAAAAGGCGTCGTTCACATACACATCCGCGAGCTTCGCCAGCCCCTGCGCCAGGGCCGGGTCATTCTTCTCCTCGCCCGCATGGAAGCGCGTGTTCTCCAGCAGCAGCACCTCGCCATCCGCCAGCTTCGCCACCGCCGCCTCGGCCTCCGGGCCGATGCAGTCGCCCGTGAAAGCCACCGGCTTGCCCAGCGCCTTGCTCAGCGCCTCCGCCATCGGCTTCAGCGACATCTCCGGCACGACCTTGCCCTTGGGCCGGTCGAAATGGGAGCACAGGATCACCTTCGCCCCCTTCTCCGCCAGCTCCTTGACCGTCGGCACCAGGCGCTCGATCCGCGTCATGTCCGTGATCTTCCCGTCCCGCACCGGGAGGTTCAGATCGGCCCGGAGCAGGACGCGCTTGCCCTTGGGATCGAGCGTGTCGAGGGTGCGGAAGGCTGGCATCGGAAGGTCCTGATCCTGGGGAAGGGCTGACTGAGACAGCGGCCGCCTTCCTAGCATCGGCAGGAAAGCCGATCCAGTTGCCCATCCCCGGTGGCAGACTCTCGGCCACATCCGGCCCTCTTGATTTTGCGCGCCGGTTGGAGCATAGGAATAAAATCAAATTCGCTCACCGGCCGTTTCCCGCCGCCGCACCAGCCGCAGCGCCTCCACCAGCACGTCCCGCGTGATCCCCTGCTCGCCGAACAGCGCCTCCGCCTCCTCCAGCGTGGCGGACAGTGCGGGCCGCAGCATCAGCACCCCCCTTCCATCCAGCATTCCAGATGCCTGGGGTTCCCGAGCGCCTCGCGCACCCCGCGCCGCAACGTCACCTGCCCCTGGGGCGAGACCTTGAGCAGAACCCTCTTGCCAGCCATGGCGAAGCCCTCCATCCGTCCGGAGGGATAAAGGACTAAAATCCTAAATCAGTAAAGAAAAAAGGCCGGGGAAGCGAACCTCCCCGGCCCCCGACAGCCTCAGAGCTTGCCGAGATAGGCGGCCGTGTCGCTCATCCGGTTCGAGAAGCCCCACTCGTTGTCGTACCAGGACATCACCCGCACCAGCCCGCCATCGACCACCTGCGTCTGCGTCGCGTCGAAGGTGGAGGAGTGCGGATCGTGGTTGAAATCCACCGACACCAGCTTCTCGGTGTTGTAGCCGAGGATGCCCTTCAGCTCGCCCTCGGACGCCGCCTTCAGCGCCGCGTTGATGGCGTCCTTGGTCAGCCCCTCGGTCTTCTCCGGCACGAAGTCCAGGCTGACCAGCGAGACGTTCGGCGTCGGGATGCGGATGGCGGTGCCGTCCAGCTTGCCCTTCAGCTCCGGCAGCACCAGGCCCACGGCCTTCGCCGCGCCGGTCGAGGTCGGGATGGCGGAAACCGCCGCCGCGCGGGCGCGGTGCAGGTCCTTGTGCAGCGTGTCCACCGTGTTCTGGTCACCCGTATAGGCGTGGATGGTGACCATGTAGCCGCGCAGGATGCCGAACTTCTCGTGCAGCACCTTGGCGACCGGCGCCAGGCAGTTGGTGGTGCAGGAGGCGTTGGACACGATCTTGTCCTCGGCCGTCAGCGTCTTGTGGTTCACGCCATAGACGATGGTCTTGTCCGCGCCCTCGCCGGGGGCGGAGATCAGCACCTTCCGGGCGCCGGTGCCGAGCAGGACCTGCGCCTTCTCGCGCGCCGTGAAGATGCCCGTGCACTCGGCGGCGATGTCCACGCCGTCCCACTTCAGCTTGGTCGGGTCGCGCTCGGCCGTCACCTTGATCGGGCCCCAGGTCTTGCCATGGGCCTTGATGGTGATGCTGTCGCCCTCGACGATCACCTCGCCGGGGAAGCGGCCATGCACGCTGTCATAGCGGAAGAGATGGGCATTCGCCTCGACGGAGCCGAGGTCATTGATGGCGACGAACTCGACATCGTCGCGCGCGCTCTCGCAGGCGGCACGCAGCACGAGACGCCCGATGCGGCCGAAGCCGTTGATGGCGACCTTAACAGCCATGAGACGAACCCCTTCTTCCTACCTGTGGTTACGACAGTTTCTTCCGGACGGCGGCCGCGATGGCCTCCGCCGTGATGCCGAAATGGGGATACAGGTGTTCCGCCGGCGCGCTAGCGCCGAACCCGTGCATCCCGATGAAAACTCCGTCAGTGCCGGTCCAGCGCTCCCAGCCGAAGCCCAGCGCCGCCTCGATGCCGACGCGCAGGCCCTTGCCCAGCACCGCGTCCTGGTGCTGCGCGTCCTGCAGGGCGAAGATCTCCCAGCAGGGCAGGGAAACGACGGCGGTGGGGATGCCCTCCGCCTCCAGCGCCTCGCGCGCCGCCATGGCGATATGGACTTCGGAGCCGGTGGCGACCAGGGTGGCCTTCCGCTCGCCCGAGGCTTCCGCCAGCACATAGCCGCCGCGGGCGCAGCGGTTCTCGCCCGCCTCACCGCGCAGGGCCGGCAGGTTCTGGCGCGACAGTGCCAGCACGCTCGGCCCGTCGGCCCGGCGCAGCGCCAGCTCCCAGCACTCCGCCGTCTCCAGCGCATCCGCCGGGCGGAAGACGAAGAGGTTGGGCATGGCGCGCAGCGAGGCCAGCGTCTCTACCGGCTGGTGCGTCGGCCCGTCCTCGCCGAGCCCGATGCTGTCATGCGTCAGCACATGCACGACACGCTGCTTCATCAGCGCGGCGAGGCGCAGCGAAGGGCGCAGATAGTCGGCGAAGACCAGGAAGGTGCCGGAATAGGGGATCAGCCCCCCATGCAGCGCCATCCCGTTCATCGCCGCGGCCATGCCGTGCTCGCGGATGCCGTAATGGATGTAGCGGCCGGAGAAATTGTCCGGCGTGACCGAGGGGATACCCTTGACGTTGGTGTTGTTGGACCCCGTCAGGTCGGCCGAGCCGCCGATCATCTCGGCGATGGCCGGCACCAGCACCTCCAGCGCGCGCTGGGAGGCGATGCGCGTGGCGATCTTCGGCCTGTCCTCCGCCACCTTGGCCTTGTAGGCGGAGAAGACCTCCGCCCAGTCGTCCGGCAGGCGGCCCGCCATGGCGCGCTCGAACTCGGCGCGCTGCGGATGCTTGGCCAGCCGCTTGAGCCAGGAACGGCGCGTGCCCCCGGCGCGGCGCCCGGCCACCTCCCATTCGCCCTTGATCCCCTCGGGGATCTCGAAGGGCGCATGGTTCCAGCCCAGCGCCGACTTCGCCGCCGTGGCCTCGTCCGGCCCCAGCGCCGCGCCGTGGCTGGCGGCGGTGCCGGCCTTCCTGGGCGCGGAGAAGCCGATGATGGTGCGGCAGGCGATGATCACCGGCTTGCGCGACTTCTGCGCCCAGGTGAGAGCCGCCGCGATCTCCTCATGGTCGTGGCCGTTGATCCGCCGTGTCGCCCAGCCATAGGCGCGATAGCGGGCCAGCACGTCCTCCGAGAAGGAGATCGCTGTGTCGCCGTCGATCGAGATGTGGTTGTCGTCCCACAGCACGCAGAGCTTGTTCAGCTTCAGGTGCCCGGCCAGCGACGAGGCCTCGTGGCTGATGCCTTCCTGCAGATCGCCGTCGGAGGCGATCACCCAGGTGCGGTGGTCCACCAGCGACTTGCCGAAGCGGGCAGCGAGCAGCCGTTCCGCCATGGCGAAGCCGACGGCGGTGGAGATGCCCTGGCCCAGCGGGCCGGTGGTCATCTCGATGCCGGGATGCTCGCCATATTCCGGATGGCCGGCGGCGGGGGAGTGGAGCTGGCGGAAGCGCTTCAGCTCCTCGATGCCCATACCCGCCTGCCCGGTGAGGTGCAGCAGGGCGTAAAGCAGCATCGAGCCGTGCCCGGCGGACAGGACGAACCGGTCACGGTCCGCCCAGCGCGGGTCGTCGGCATCGTTCTTCAGGAAGCGGGTCCAGAGGACCGTGGCCACGTCGGCCATGCCCATGGGCATGCCGGGATGGCCGGATTTCGCTTTCTCGACGGCATCGATCGCCAGCACCCGGATGGCATCGGCCATCCGGCGCAGCGGCGTCGCCGGTTGCGCCAGGATCGCGGCCTGGGCGGCGAGGGCAGGGTTGGGCGGCGCGGGCGCCTGGGAATCTGGTTCGGTCGTGGCCAAGGCGTGATCTCCGAAGCGTGAGTTCATAGAGGGGGGCGCCCGATCCGCCAACCCTGGCGCGGTGCCGCGATGCAGCACGATAACCCCGCAAAAGCGTCTCATCCGCAGAATTCATAGGAAATTCAAAAAGATGAAGGGAATTTTTCTGGCCGATCGGAGGTGTGGTCCGCCACTCTGACGGCCATGGATACACTCGTCTTGTCCGATGACGGCCTCCCCGTCCCACCGCCCGGCCCATCCCCGCCGGAGGCGCACGCCACCTCCTCCCCGCTGGTGCGGGACCTCGTGATCGGCACGGCGGATGGGCTGACGGTGCCCTTCGCCCTGGCGGCGGGCCTGTCGGGCGCGGTGGCGGCCAATCCGCTGATCGTCACCGCTGGCCTGGCCGAGATCGCGGCGGGCTGTATCGCCATGGGCCTGGGCGGCTATCTCGCGGCGCGCAGCGAGGCCGACCGCTACGCCACCGAGTACCGGCGCGAATGGGCCGAGACGGACGAATATCCGGAGCGCGAGCGCTGGGAAGTGGCCGCGATCCTGCACCGCTACGGGCTGCGCGGGGAAACGCTGCGCAAGGCGACCGCCGCGATCTGCGCGGACCGGACGCGCTGGGTCGATTTCATGATGCGCGCCGAACTGGAACTGAACGAGCCGGAGGCGGGCGAAGCACCGCGCTCGGCGCTGCGGATCGGCGGCTCCTATGTGATGGGCGGGCTGGTGCCGCTGCTGCCCTATATGCTGCTCGACGACACGCGGGCATCGCTGGCCGTGTCCTGCGCCGTCACGGGCCTGGCGTTGCTGGCCTTCGGCTGGCTCAAGGCACGGGCAACGGGGATGCCGCGGCTGAGCGGCGCCGTGCAGACGGCGGCGATCGGCGCGGCGGCGGCGGGCGCGGCCTTCGGGATCGCGCGGCTGGCCGGGGGGTAATCGCGCGGGTGATCGCGCGGCTGATCGGCGACCGGTCCCGCGCGCCTCTTGCCGTCCGCCGCGGACGGGGCGAGGCTCCGCCCCGACTGTCAGCCAGGGAGCCGGGTGGCGATGGCCCATGAATTCCAGACCGGTGGCGGCGCGCCCGTCATCCTCCGCAACGCGGCGCTCGATTCGGAGGCGATCCTGGAAGCGCGCCGCGATCTCGCCGCCTGTTTCCGCATGGCGGCGCGGCTGGGGCTGCAGGAGGGCATCTGCAACCATTTCTCCGCCCTGGTGCCGGGGCATGACGGGCTGATGCTGGTGAACCCCTATGGCTGGGCCTTCGAGGAAATCACCGCCTCCCGCCTGCTGGTCTGCGACTTCCAGGGGAATGTGCTGGCGGGGGAGGGCAAGCCGGAGGCGACGGCCTTCTACATCCATGCGCGGCTGCACATGCGCCACCCCCGCGCCGTGGCGGCCTTCCACACGCATATGCCCAACGCGACCGCCCTTGCGATGACCGAGGGGCCGCCGCTGCTCTTCGCCGGGCAGACGGCATTGAAGTTCCACGGCCGCGTCGCGGTGGACGAGGACTACAACGGCCTCGCGCTGGATGAGCGGGAAGGGGACCGGCTCGCGGCGGCGATGGGCGAGGCCGATATCGGCTTCCTGAAGAACCACGGGGTGATGGTGGTGGGGCCGACCATCGCCGAGGCCTGGGACGACCTCTACTACCTGGAGCGTGCCGCCGAGGCCCAGCGCCTGGCCCTGTCCACCGGCCGGCCCCTGAAGATCGTGCCGGAGCCGGTGGCGCGCGAGGCGGCGGCGCGGATGCGGGAAGGCGACCCGGAAAGCGCGCGGCTGCACCTCGCCAGCATCCGCCGCATCCTGGACCGGGAGGTCCCGGAATACGCTGGGTGACACCGGAGCGCGAAAGCCGCTGAGAGGCAGGCCGCACCATGCACAGCGACCCCGTCTGGTCCGACATCGCCCTCCGCCTGGTGCTGGCGGCGCTGGCCGGGGCCGCCTTCGGCATCGACCGCGGGGTCAAGGGGCGCGCCGCCGGGCTGCGCACGACCATGCTGGTCTGCCTGGCCGCGGCCCTGGCGATGCTGCTGGCCGATATCCTGACGACCAGCGCCCGCCGTCCCGACCACAGCGTCATCACCATGGATGTGATGCGCATGCCCCTCGGGATCCTGACCGGGGTGGGCTTCATCGGCGGCGGCGCCATCCTGCGCCAGGGTGGGACCGTGACCGGCGTCACCACTGCGGCGACGCTGTGGTTCGTGACGGTGGCCGGGCTCTGCTTCGGGGCCGGGACGATCGGGTTGGGCGTCGCCGGCGTGCTGCTGGGCCTGGCGGTGGTCTGGGCGCTGAAATGGGCCGAGGGGCGGCTGCACCAGATCCATACCGGGACGCTGCTCCTGGCGGGCGACAGCGCCGCGATGCGGGATCTGGGGATGGAGGCCCGCCTCGCGGCCCTGGGCTACGAGACGGTGCGGCAGGCGGTCGCCTATCGCGATGGCGGCAGGGCCTGCACGCGGCGCTACCAGTTGCGCTGGCGCGGGCGGTACAGCAGCCGGCGGCATGTCCCGCCCTTCCTGGAGGAGCTCGCCACCCTGCCCGGCATGCGCGAGGTCCGCTGGTCGCCATGAGCCATCACGGCGGCAGCCAAGAAAGGAGAAGGACATGATCGACCGGCTGGATCATCTGGTGCTGACGGTGCGCGACATCGCGCGGACGCGGGATTTCTATGTGCGTGGCCTGGGGATGCGGGAGGAGGTCTTCGGCAACGGCCGGGTGGCGCTCTGCTTCGGGCGGCAGAAATTCAACCTGCACGAGGCGGCGGGGGCGCCGGTCCTGCCGCGTGCCGCGACTCCCACGCCAGGAAGCGCGGATGTCTGCCTGATCGCCGACCGGCCGCTGGAGGCGGTGATGGCCCTGCTGGAGGAACGCGGTCTGGCGATCGAGCTCGGCCCGGTGGACCGCACCGGCGCCACCGGGCCGATCCGCTCCGTCTATCTGCGCGATCCGGACGGCAATCTGGTGGAGATCTCGGAATACCGCTGACAGGTCCGACGCGCGGCCACCACCCCTGCCGGGCCGATGGACAGCGGCGCCGCCCGGCGGCATGGTCCGCGCCTTCATGACCCACTCCGACATTCCCCAGATCCGCCTGCTGCCCGGCCGCGAGCGCCGGGCCAAGGCGGGCCATCCCTGGATCTTCTCCAACGAGGTCGCCACCGGCACGGCCACCAAGGCGCTCCCGCCCGGCGGGCTGGTGCGGGTGGAAGGCGACGATGGCAGCCGCCTTGGCCTGTACCAGTACAACCCGCATTCCCTGATCGCCGGCCGGCGGCTCAGCCGCGCTCCGGAGGCGTCGGCCGGCCCCGGCTTCTGGCACGAAAGGCTGGCCTCGGCCCTGGCGCTGCGCGAAAGGCTGCGCGACGGGCCCTATTACCGCCTCGCCCATGCCGAGGCCGACGGCCTGCCGGGGCTGGTGCTGGACCGCTATGGCGACGTGCTGGCGCTCCAGGCCAACACCGCCGGCATGGAACTGGCCACGCCGGACATCCTTTCGGCACTGCGCGACCTGCTGCCGCTCCGCGCCGTAGTGGCGCGCAACGATGCCTCGGTACGCGGGCTGGAAGGGCTGCCGCAGGAGGTCCGCCTCCTGGCCGGCGAGGATGCGCGCGCCACGGTGGAGGAAGGCGGCGTGGCCTTCTCGGTGGACCCTCTGGGCGGGCAGAAGACCGGCTGGTTCTACGACCAGCGGGACAACCGCGCCCGGGTGGCGGCCCTGTCGCGTGGGCAGACGGTGCTGGATGCCTTCTGCCACACGGGCGGCTTCGGGTTGCAGGCGGCGAAGGCCGGGGCCAGCGAGGTGACGCTGCTCGACCGATCCGAGCATGCCCTGGCCACGGCGCGGGACACGGCGGAGCGCAATGGCCTCGCCGACCGCGTCGCCTATCGCCGCGGGGAGGCGATGGAAAGCCTGGAGGCCATGGCGGCCGAGGGGCGGGAGTTCGGCGTCGTCGTGTCCGACCCGCCGGCCTTCGCCAAGACGCGCAAGGACCATGGGCCGGCGCTGCGGGCCTATGCGCGGCTGGCGCGGCTTTCCGCCCGGCTGGTGGCGCCGGGCGGCATCCTCTTCATCGCCTCCTGCTCCCACCATGTTGGCACGGGCGAGTTCACCGACGCGGTGGTGGAGGGGCTGGGCCGGGCCCGGCGGGATGGGCGGATTCTCGGCATCTTCGGGGCCGGGCCGGACCACCCGGTGCATCCCGCCCTGCCGGAAAGCGCCTATCTGAAGGGTGTCCTGCTGCACCTGTCGTGACGGGCGGGGCGGTGCCGGCGCACCTGCGGGGCGCCTATCGCCGTGCCCTCTACGAGGCCGCCGGGGTGCCGGTCCGCATCGGCCGCCGCAGCCGCCGGGTGGACGCGCTGCTCGCCCGGCTGTGCGGCTCCGCGGGCGCCTGTTCCGGTGGGCTGATCACGGCCTGGAACCCGCTGGGCCGGCGCCTGTCCGGGAGGGAGAACCGGCGGCGGCAGAAACGCCTGGAGCACGCCGCCCGGTCTCTGCCCAGCCTCCCCGCGCACAGCGGCGAAGGGCGCTGGCGCGAGGAGCAGCGCCTGGTCCTGGCGCCGCCGCGCCGGCTGGCCGTGCTGGGGCGCCGCTTCCGGCAGAACGCGGTGGTCCTCCTGGCGCGGGGGCGGCCGGCCCGCCTGCTCTGGCTGAGATAGGCGGCGAGGCTAAGCCCGCTCCGGAAGCGGTTGCCGGAAGACATCCAGCCCATCCGGCCCCACGGCGGTTTCCGCCAGATGCCAGCCGCGCCCGTCATAGAAGCCGCGCAGCGCCGGCCGGGCACAGAGATGGACCGCCGTGAAGCCGAGGCGCGCCGCGAGTCCCGCCCCCGCCGCCAGCAGCCGTGTGGCGTGGCCCCGCCCGCGCTGCTCCGGCTCCACCCAGAGCGCGGCCAGCCAGGGCGTCAGCGCCGGGCGTTCGGCGAGGTCGTTTCCGATGAGCAGGACATGGCCGAGATAGTGCCCGCCCAGATGCGCCACCAGGGCCTGGGGCAGGGTATCGCCATGCAGGCCCTGCCGCAGCCGGGCGGCGACGGGGCCGGGGTCCGGCTCTTCCTCCTGCCACCAGGCGCGCCAGATCCGCTCCGCCACGGTGCCGAGGAAGCCCGGCACCGTCCGGAGCGGGCTGACGCCCCCTTCCGTCACAGGAAGCGTGCCCGCAGGTCCACCCCGTTCTCCTGGCCGAGCGCGCCCGTCCCGTCGCGCAGCCAGCGTTCCGCCGCATCCCGCCCATGGCGCTTGAGCGCCGCCAGGAACTCGCCCTCCCCATTGTACTTGCTGGAGACACCGAAGTTCCGCAGCAGCTCCTCGTCCTCAATCATGTGGATGTAGAGCGCGCCGTAGCGCGGGTCGTTCAGCGTGCCGCTGGCGAGCAGCCGCTGCACGAAGGCGACGGCGCGCATCTCGTACATCAGCGAGGCGTTGAAGCCGATCTCCTGCATCCGGGTCATGATGTCGGAGGCGGTGTAGGGGATGTCCGGCCGGGTCAGCGGGTTGATCTGCACCAGCACGATATCGGGCGGCGACCCCCGGCCATAGAGCGGCCAGAGCGGTGGATTGCCCAGAAAGCCCCCATCCCAGAACGCCTCGCCGTCGATCTCCACCGCCTTGAAGATTTGCGGCAGGCAGGCGGAGGCGAGCAGGGCCTCCACGCCGATCTCCGGCCGCTCGAAGACCCGCGCCTTGCCGGTGCGGACATTGGTGGCGGACACGAAGAGCTTCGGCCCGCCCGGGTCGCGGCGCAGGACGATCGGGTCCAGCACCTCGGCCAGGGCCTCGCGCAGCGGGTTCAGGTCGAGCGGCGTGGGATTGATCTGATAGGGCGAGAAGACGCGGGTCAGCGTATCGAAGGTCTGCCAGGCGAGGCTGTAGCTGAGGTCGTAGCCCCAGAAGGCCTTCTCCAGCGGCGTGTTGCGCAGCGGGCTGAAGGAGAGCCGCTGTGCCAGCCCCCACCAGAAGCGGTCCAGCAGGGCCTTCGCCCGCCCGGGGCCGCCTTCCGCCAGCCCCTGGGTGACGAGAGCGCCGTTGATCGCCCCGGCGCTGGTGCCGGAAATGGCGGCGATCTCCAGCCATTCCTCCTCCAGCAGTCGGTCCAGCACCCCCCAGGTGAAGGCACCATGCGTGCCGCCGCCCTGGAGGGCGAGGTTCACCGCCCGCCTCGCCCGGCCTTCCTCCCGGCTTTCCAGCCCAGGGCCGGCGAGGGCCAGGCCTGGCGAGGAGGCGGGGGGAACACTGCCTTCCATCAGGCGGCGGTCCAGCCGCCATCCAGGCTGAGGATCTCGCCGGTCAGGGAATCGGTGTGCGGGCCGCAGATATAGAGGGCCATCTGCGCCACCTCCTCGACCTCCACCCAGCGGCGGGAGGCCATGGGGCGCAGCAGGTGCTCGGTCAGTGCCACCTCGGCGGAAACGCCCTCGCGCTTCGCGATCGGCTCGACCTGGGCCTCCGCCAGCGGGGTGCGGACGAAGCCGGGGCAGATGGCGTTGCAGGTGACGCCGGTGCCGCGCGCCGTTTCCAGCGCCACCACCTTGGTCATGCCGACGATGCCGTGCTTGGCGGCGACATAGGCGACCTTGTTCGGCGAGGCGACGAGCCCGTGGGCAGAGGCGATGTTGATGATGCGGCCCCAGCCCGCCTTCTTCATGCCGGGCAGCAGGGCGGCGGTGGCGTGGAAGGCGGAGGAGAGGTTGATCGCGATGATCTGGTCCCACTTCTCCTCGGGGAACTCGTCCACCGGGCTGGTGAACTGGATGCCGGCATTGTTCACCAGGATATCGACATGGCCGAGGACCTCCTCCGCCTGGGCGCACATCTTGCGGACCTCCCGCGCATCCGACAGGTCGGCGGCGGAATAGGCGACCTCGCCGCCGGTGACCTCGGCCAGCTCGGCGCGGACCCTGTCCACCTGCCCCGGCGCGCCCAGCCCGTGCAGCAGGATCTTCGCCCCTGCCCGGGCGAAGGCGAGGGCGATGCCGCGCCCGATCCCGCTGGTGGAGCCGGTGACCAGGGCCGTACGACCCTCCAGGCTGCGTTCCATGGAGTCTCTCCTCTTCATTCCGTTCCGCTGTGGCACTGGCAGCCTGCGCGGTGCGGCCGCAGCCGCATCGTCAAGGCAGACGCCCGAGCAGTGACACGAGTTTCCGCAGCATGGGCCGGTCCAGCTCCGGCGCAAGCCTGTCCAGCGCCGCCAGGCGCAGGGCCGGCCCCAGGGAAGGGAGGGGAAGGGGCAGGGCGGCGAGGTCGCGCAACGGACGGCCCAGCAGCAGGGCCAGGGCCCCGGCAAGCTCCCGTGGCGCGGCGATGCCCGGCGCCAGGACGGCGGCGCCGAGCAGCCTGTCCCGCCGGTCCAGCACCAGCCGCACCAGCCCCGCCGACCGGCCCTCGGCGACCAGCCGGCCATTCTCGGTGAAGCCGCGCCGCTGCACCCGGACGCCATGCCCCGCCGCCTCCGCCTCGGCGGCGGTCAGGCCGACCTGCAGCAACTCGGGATCGGTGCGGACCAGGCGGGTGGCCGGCGGCGCGGAGGGCCGGCACGGGATGCGCAGGAACAGGGAGCGCAGCAGCACCGCCGCGTGCTCCTCCGCCCTGTCGGAACATGGGCCGGAATCCGCGACATCGGCGATGCTGCCCGCCGCCCAGACGCGGCGGTTGCCCTGAGTGCGAAGGCCGGGGCCAGTGGCGATGCCGTCCGCGGTCGCGGCGATGCCGGCGGCGGCGAGGTCCAGCGGCGCCAGGCGGGGCCGGGGCGGGGTGGCCAGCAGGAGATGGGTGCCGGTGATCCGCCGGCCATCCTCCAGCAGCAGCTCCAGCCCCGCGGGATGGCGCTCCACCCGCACCGCCGGATGGCCTTCGCAAAGGGTGACACCCTCCGCCCGGAGCGATTCGCGCAGCAGGTCCACCATCTCCGGCTCCAGCCCGGGCAGGATCGGGCCCTCCGCGACGACGGTGGCCAGGCAGCCCAGGCGCTGATGGGCCTGGGCCAGTTCCAGCGCCTCCGCGCCATGGCCCAGGATCAGCAGGTGCCCGGGCGGTGCGTCCAGGTCGAGGCCGCTCTGCCCGTCGAGATAGGGGATGTCGGCCAGACCCTCGATGGCCGGCAGGAGCGGCGCGGTGCCCGCCGCCACCACGGCCTGGCGGAAGCGCCAGTTGCGGCCCGCGGCCTCCAGGCAGTCGGGGGCCAGGAAATGCGCCGAGGAGCCGGTGACGAGCTCGACCCCCATGCCGCGCAGCCGGGCTTCCGAGGATTCGGGCTCCAGCGCCTCCGTCGCGCGGCGGAGATGGGCGCGGACCCCCTCCCAGTCGATGGCCAGGTCCGCGGCGCGGAGCCCGATTCGCCCCCCTTGCCGCAGGGCCTGCGCGGTGCGCGCGGCGGCGAGCAGCGCATCCAGGGGCAGTCGCTGCCGCAGCCGCCGCCCGCCGGGCGCGTCGCGCTCGAAGAGGGTGACACGCCGGCCCAGCAGGGTTGCGAGGGTGGCGGTGGAAAGGCCGGCGGAGCCGGCGCCGATCACGGCGATGTCGGTCTCAGGCATGCGCCGCCCCTTATGGCCGCAGCCGCGCCCCGCGTCAGGAGGGGATCGCACCGGTGGGACGGGATTGCCGGTGATGGGATGCGGGAAAATGGGGCCGGCCGCGCGCCGATCCCGCGCGTTGAGTGGTTGACGGGTCCGATACCCTCTCCCTATACAGCGCCAACCGCGCCGGACCCGTCGCCTTGTGCACCGGGGCCGGCGTTGCCTGTCGTGCCTGTCTCCCTGCCCTCGGGGAGGGGACGGAGACGGGCACGGCCGGGAGGACCCGCAACGGGGGTCGGTCCCGGCAGATCCAGCCACTTTCTTCGGAACGGAGCCACGTGCCGTGAAGCGTACCTATCAGCCCTCCAAGCTCGTCCGGAAGCGCCGGCACGGCTTCCGCGCCCGCATGGAGACGGTGGGCGGCCGCAGGGTCGTCGCCAACCGCCGCTCCAAGGGCCGCAAGCGCCTGTCCGCCTGAGCGGACGGCGCGCGGTTCCCGCACCCCATGGCCCTGCCGCGCCTGAAGCGGCGGCGCGAGTTCCTTCGCGTCGCGGGCAAGGGTAAGCGAGCGGCACGGCCCAGTGTGCTGCTGCAGGCTCTTCCGGAAACGGAAGGGCCTCTTCGCGTCGGATTCACGGCGACGAAGAAGCTCGGCAATGCCGTGGTGCGTAACCGCGCCAAGCGCCGGCTGCGCGCCGCCGCCCATGAACTGCTGCACGCAGCTCCGCCGCCGGGCTGCGATCTGCGTGGCTGGGACCTCGTGCTCGTGGCCCGCGACGGGGTGATGACGCGCGACTGGCCCACGCTGCTCGGCGACCTGCGCGGTGCTCTTCGCCAGACAGGCGTCCTTGTGCGGCCCGCAGCCGATCCGGCACCAGCCTGTGCCGCGGAAGCCGGCCCCGTGGCCGCACCGGGGCAGGGGGCATGACCCCCGCTGCCGGTGCGCTGACCGTCGCGGTGCATGCCTACCGCTATGGGCTGCGCCCCATCATCGGCAGCCACTGCCGCTTCCACCCGCATTGCAGCGACTACGCGCTCGAAGCCCTGGCCAGCCATGGCGCCGCGCGCGGCACCTGGCTGACGGCCCGGCGATCCTGCGCTGCCACCCCTGGAACCCGGGCGGATGGGACCCTGTCCCGCCCGCGCCATGCCCCTCCGGGACATTTCCCTCCGGGGCACCCTCCGCCCGCGAGAACGGTTGAATCGATGGACAATAAGCGACTGCTCGTCGCGATCGCGATCTCGATCGCCATCCTTCTGGGCTTCGAGCTGTGGAACCGCCCGACGGTGCAGCAGCAGGTGCAGAGCCAGCAGCAGGCCCGCCAGGCGCCGACCGAGCCCCTGCCGCCCGGCATCGGCTCCCCCGCCCCGACCCAGGGCGCGGTGCCGCCGGAGCGCGTCGCCTCCGAGCACCTGCCGATCGAGACGCCGCGCCTTGCCGGCAGCCTCAACCTGCGGGGCGCGAAGCTCGACGACCTGGTGCTGAAGAACTACCGCGAGACGGTCGCGCCGAACTCGCCGCTGGTGCGCATGTTCGCG
This sequence comes from Roseomonas gilardii subsp. gilardii, assembly GCF_023078375.1. Classification (NCBI taxonomy): domain Bacteria; kingdom Pseudomonadati; phylum Pseudomonadota; class Alphaproteobacteria; order Acetobacterales; family Roseomonadaceae; genus Roseomonas; species Roseomonas gilardii. The sequence goes on from NZ_CP095554.1 coordinate 2,576,241, forward strand.
CCGCGCGGGGAGGCCGCGCCCTATTTCGCCCAGTGGGGCTGGAGCGCCGCCGACGGCCGCACGCCGGTGCCGGGGCCCGACACCGACTGGACGGTGGCGGACAAGGCGCCGCTGACGCCGCAGCACCCGGTGACCCTGCGCTGGGACAACGGCGCCGGCCAGATCTTCGAGATCGTGGTGTCGGTGGACGACAACTTCATGTTCTCGGCGCAGCAGCGGGTGATCAACAACGGCAGCGAGCCGGTGCAGGTGCTGCCCTGGACCCGCGTGCGGCGCGAGCACACGCCGCAGCTCGCGAACTACTACATCCTGCATGAAGGCTTCGTCGGCGTGCTCGGCGGGCACCTGCAGGAGCTGAAGTACTCGGCGGCCAAGGATGCCGCGAACAAGGCGCAGGGCCTGGCCTTCCAGGAGGACAGCACCGGCGGCTGGGCGGGCTTCACGGACAAGTACTGGCTGGCCGCCGTCACCGCGATGACGCCGCAGGAGCAGATCCGTGCCGCCTTCCGCCACACGCAGGAGCAGCCGGGCCCCGAGGGCGACCGCTGGCAGGTGGACTTCTCCGCGCCGCAGCCGGTGAGCGTGGCGCCGGGCGCGACGGCGGATTTCGGCACGCGCGTCTTCGCCGGCGCCAAGGAGGTCCGCACCCTCGACGCCTATCGCGACAATCTGGGGATCACCGATTTCGACAAGGCGGTGGACTTCGGCTGGTTCTACTTCCTGACCAAGCCGTTCTTCTACGCGCTGGACTGGCTGTACCACATCGTCGGCAACTTCGGCATCGCCATCATGATCTTCACGGTGGCACTGAAGGCGCTGTTCTTCCCGCTGGCCAACAAGTCCTACAAGTCCATGGCGCGGATGCGGGCGCTGACCCCGCGGATGAACGAGATCCGGGAGAAGTTCAAGGACGACCCGGCGAAGATGCAGCAGGAGATGATGGGCCTGTACAAGACGGAGAAGGTGAACCCCGCCTCCGGCTGCCTGCCCATCCTGATCCAGATCCCGGTCTTCTTCTCGCTCTACAAGGTGCTGTTCGTCACCATCGAGATGCGGCACGCGCCGTTCTTCGGCTGGATCCGGGACCTTTCGGCACCCGACCCGACCAACCTGTTCACCCTGTTCGGGCTGATCCCCTGGGATCCGCCGCACATGCTGCACATGCCGGTCTGGGCGATCATCATGGGCTTCACCATGTGGGCGCAGCAGCGGCTGAACCCGCAGCCGCCCGACCCGATCCAGGCCAAGCTCTTCGCCTGGATGCCGGTGATCTTCACCTTCATGCTGGCGAGCTTCCCGGCCGGTCTGGTGATCTACTGGAGCTGGAACAACACGCTCTCCGTGCTCCAGCAGGCCTGGATCACCCGGCGCGAGCGGGCGGAGCGCCGCGAGCAGAAGAAGCTGGCGCGGACATGAGCAAGGCACCGGAGCACAAGCCGGAGGCCGGTGCCCCGGCCGCTCCGGTGGATGAGCGCGAGGCCGAGCGCCTCGCGGCGCTGGAGGCCGGGCGGCTGCTCTTCGCCCGGCCCTGCCGCTTCGTCTTCGCCTCCCAGCGGCTGGACCAACTGCCCGAGGCGAGGCTGCCGGAGGTGGCCTTCTGCGGCCGCTCCAATGTGGGCAAGTCCTCGCTGGTGAACGCGCTGACGGGGCAGAAGACCCTGGCCCGCGTGTCCAACACCCCCGGGCGCACCAAGCAGTTGAACTTCTTCGAGCTGGGCGAGGAGGGTCAGGCGCGCCTGACCCTCGTGGACATGCCGGGCTACGGCTATGCCCAGGCGGCCAAGGCGGTGAAGGAGGACTGGCAGGGGCTGATGTTCGACTACCTGCGGGGGCGGACGACCCTGCGGCGGGTCATCCTGCTCCTCGACGCGCGGGTGGAGACCAAGGACTCGGACCGGGCGGCGATGGACCTGCTCGGCAAGGCGGCGGTGCCCTTCCAGATCGTGCTGACCAAGGCCGACGACACGCCGCCGGCGCGGCTGGCGAAGCGGCAGCAGGAGGCGGAGCGCCTGGTGGCGAAGCAGGCCGCGGCGCATCCCCTGGTCATCACCACCAGCAGCGAGAAGGGCCTGGGCATTCCCGAATTGCGGGCGGAACTTGCGGCCCTGGCCCTGATCCAGCCCTGATCCCCGGCACGAACTGAGGCTTTGTGGCCACAGTGCGGCATAATGGCCGCAGTTCAACCTTTGCGTGCTTCTCCCGAATCCCCTGACGACCCTAAGACAGGGAAACCCCAGGGAGGGTTCGGTGAGACGCGTGGTCCTTGCGCTCTGTGTTGCCTTGCTGGCCCCGGCCGTCCAGGCCGCGACGCCCGACCGCTGCCCGGTCGACACGAGGCCGGAGTTGCGCCGCATCATCGGGGAGCCGGCTCATCTCCGACCGCTCCTCGATGTGACGCAGAGCTCCCCCCGCATCGGCCTGTCCCGGCCGGACTCTTCCTGTGGCTTCCCCCGGTGCGCCGGATTTCCCGCCCGCGCACCGGCTGATCGGCGCGGCGAGGAGCGGGAGCGCCCGGGCTGACCCCACCAGTCCGGATGCATACCCCGCCCGCTCCTTGCCGCCCGAGAGGCCCGTACCGATCCGGGCCAGGACCTCGCGGGGGCTCTTGACCCTGTGCTGCGGTGCCCGCAAGAGGCGAACGGCGCCTCCCGCCGCGACCCATCGGAGCCGATGCCATGACCGAGACCGTGCGCGACAACATCGCGCTCCTTTCCGGCGCGCTGCCTTTCCTGAAGCGTTATGACGACGCCGTCGTGGTCGTGAAGTATGGCGGCCATGCCATGGGGGAGGAGGAGACGGCCTTCCGCTTCGGCCAGGACATCGCGCTGCTGGAACAGGTCGGCATCAATCCGGTGGTGGTGCATGGCGGCGGGCCGCAGATCAACGCCATGCTGAAGCAGCTGAACGTGCAGTCCGAATTCATCCAGGGGCTGCGCGTCACCGATGCGAAGACGGTGGACATCGTGGAGATGGTTCTCGCCGGATCGGTGAACAAGCAGGTGGCCGAGGCGATCACCCGCGCCGGGGCCATCGCCGTCGGCATCAGCGGCAAGGACGGCAACCTGATCACCGCGCGCAAGACGCTGAAGACGGTCACGGACCCGCGGACCGGCGAACTGAAGGTGCTGGACCTGGGCTTCGTGGGGGAGCCGGAGAAGGTCGATACCCGCGTCCTGGAACTGCTGATCGGCGCTGACATCGTGCCGGTGGTGGCGCCGGTGGGGGTGGATGCGAAGGGCCAGACCCTGAACATCAACGCCGACACGGTGGCCGGGGCGGTGGCCGGGGCGCTGAAGGCGGCGCGGCTGCTGATGCTGACCGACGTGCCCGGCGTGCTGGACGGGAACAAGCGCCTGATCCCCGAGATGACGGTGGCCGAGGTCCGGGCCGGGATCGAGAGCGGCATGATCTCCGGCGGGATGATCCCCAAGGTCGAGACCTGCATCGAGGCGGTGGAGCAGGGCGTCGAGGGCGCCGTGATCCTCGACGGCCGGGTGCAGCATGCGGTGCTGGCCGAGCTCTTCACCGATGCCGGGCCGGGGACGCTGATCCGGCCCTGATGGCACCCGCCGCCCCGCGTCATGGCGGGGCGGCCTATCCCAGGAAGGCCCGCAGCAGCGCGTTGAACTCCGCCGCGCGCTCGAAATAGGGCGAATGGCCGCATTCCGGCAGGATGACCGCCGGGCGCCCGGCCATCCCGCCCAGGGCACGCGCCGCGGCGGGCGGGAAGACGATGTCCTCCTCCCCGGCCACAAAGAGCGTGGGCATGGCGAGGTTGCGGACCGTGTCCGCCGGCCTCGTGCGCCCGGCCACTAGGCGGGGGCGCAGCGCGGCCTTGTCGGCCTCCGCGCTCTCGTCGATCCCCCGATAGAGAAGATGGAGCGCCGGCTGTTCCCGCGCCGCACGCTCGCCCATGGCGGGATGGATGCCGAGTTCGGCGCAGCGCGCGGCGGCCCGGGCGGCGCGGTCCGGCCAGTCGCCGAGATCGGCGGCGCCGCGCGGGTCGATGGTGCCAGAGGTGGCTGACATCACCAGCGCCCGGACACGCCCGGGTGCCCGCAGCGCCACTTCCAGGCAGCTCCAGCCACCCATGGACTGCCCGACCAGAACCACATCGGGCAGGTCCAGATGGTCCAGCAGCCCGAGCAGATCCTCGGCGAAGCCGTCCAGGCCCAGCGGCGGCGTCGCGTCCGTGGAGGGACGGAAGCCGCGATGGGCGAAGGTGACGCAGCGGAAGTCGCGCGCGAGATCGGGCACCTGCTGCCACCAGGACAGGTGGCTGCCGCCCAGGCCATGGGCGAAGACGATGGCCGGGCCCTCGCCGGTCACTTCATAGGCGATCTCGCCGCCCGCCCGCGCGAAACGCCCGCGCTGCCGCGGCAGGCTCCGTTCCCCGATCCTCAGCATGGGCTTCCGTGCTCCGAATCCTGTCGCCGGAGGCGATCCTGGCACGGGTCGAAGGGGTGTTGCGAAGCCCGCAATGGGCGGGAGGGGCGATTCCTCCGAAAGCGGCGCGTTGACACGCCTGCTGGTGCGCGCGAGAGGGTCACGCCAAACGCATCCGCCACACCTATCGGGATCATCGGGACCATGGACCTGTCCAGCCTGCAGAAGACCATCGAGGCGCTCTGGGAGCGCCGCGCCGAGGTCACCCCCACCACCCAGGGCGCCGACCGCCAGGCCGTGGCGGATGCGCTGGGCCTGCTGGACAGCGGCCGGCAGCGCGTCGCCTCCGTCTCCGCCAATGGCGAATGGACGGTGCACCAGTGGCTGAAGCAGGCGGTGCTGCTGAGCTTCCGGCTGGAGGACAACACCTTCCGCCGGGAGGAAGGCGCCGGGGCCTGGGACAAGGTGCCGCTGAAGTGGGAGGGCTGGAGCGAGACCCAGTTCCGCGAGGCCGGCTTCCGCGCCGTGCCGGGCGCGGTGGCCCGCCGCCCGGCCTATATCGCGCCGAACGTGGTGCTGATGCCCTCCTTCGTGAATGTCGGCGCCTATGTCGATTCCGGCACCATGGTGGATACCTGGACGACGGTCGGCTCCTGCGCCCAGATCGGGAAGAACTGCCACCTTTCCGGCGGCGTCGGCATCGGCGGCGTGCTGGAGCCGCTGCAGGCCAATCCGGTGATCATCGAGGATGATTGCTTCATCGGCGCCCGCTCCGAGGTGGCCGAGGGCGTGATCGTCGGCCGCGGCTCCGTGCTGTCGATGGGCGTCTTCCTGTCCGCCTCCACCAAGATCATCGACCGCGCCACGGGCGAGGTCTTCGTGGGCCGCGTGCCCGCCTATTCCGTGGTGGTGCCCGGCAACCTGCCCGGCAGGCCGCTGCCGGACGGCTCGCAGGGGCCGTCACTCTACTGCGCCGTGATCGTGAAGCGGGTGGATGCCCGCACGCGGGAGAAGACCTCGATCAACGAACTGCTGCGCGATTGAGCCGCCCTTGACCGGAACCCGGGCCGTGGCCGCCATCGCCGACCCCTTGCCGATCGCGCAGGCGCTGATCCGCTGCCGTTCCGTCACGCCCCGGGATGACGGGGCGATGGCGGTGCTGGAGGGCATCCTGGAGCCCCTGGGCTTCCGCTGCACCCGGCTGCGCTTCGGCGAGACGGAGAACCTCTTCGCCCGGCGGGGCGGGGAGGGGCCGCATCTCTGCCTGGCCGGGCATGTGGACGTGGTGCCGCCCGGCGAGGGCTGGAGCCACGATCCCTTCGCGGCGGAGGTCGTGGGGGAGGTGCTCTACGGCCGCGGGGCCACGGACATGAAGGGCGGGGTGGCGGCCATGCTCGCCGCCGCCCATGCGCCGCAGCCACGCGGCAGCCTCTCCTTCCTGATCACCGGGGATGAGGAAGGCGACGCCCATGACGGCACGGTGCGCGTGCTGGAATGGATGGCGGCGAACGGGCAGGTGCCGGACATGTGCCTGGTGGGCGAGCCGACCTCCAAGGCCCGGTTGGGCGACACGATCAAGATCGGCCGGCGGGGCAGCCTGACCGCCTATCTGTCGGTGCAGGGCACGCAGGGGCATGTCGCCTATCCGGCGCGCTGCGACAATCCGGTGCACCGGCTGGTGCGGGCGCTGAACCGGCTGGTCGCGGCGCCGCTGGACGAGGGCACGGAGTGGTTCGAGGCGTCCTCGATCCAGGTCACCACTTTCGATGTCGGCAATCCCACGACCAACCTCGTGCCGGCCGAGGCGAAGGCCACGCTGAACATCCGCTTCAACAACCTGCACAGCGCCGCCAGCCTGGAGCGCTGGATCCGCGATGCGCTGGAGGCCGAGGCGCCGCGGCACGAGGCGCACTTCTCCTGCTCCGGCGAGGCCTTCCTGACCCAGCCGGGCCCCTTCGTGGAGGCGCTGCGGCGCGCCGTGACGCGGGTGACGGGGGAGGAGGCGGCGCTCGACACGGGCGGCGGCACCTCGGATGCGCGCTTCGTCACCCGCTACTGCCCCGTGGCCGAGCTGGGCGCCGTGGGGGCCACCATGCACAAGGTGGACGAATGCACGCCGGTCGCGGAGCTGCGCGCCCTGGCCGCGCTCTATGGCGCCGTGATCGCGGAGTGTCTCGGCTGAGCGCCCCCCGGCAGTCCTCCGCCGTGCCGCCGGCCCTGCCGGTGCAGATCGTGGCGGGCCTGCGCGGTGCCTTCCTGCTGGCGCGCGGGAAGGCTGCGGGGATCGCCTTCACCTGCCTGTCGCCGGAAGGGGCGGCGCGCTCCTTCTGGGCGGCGCTCTTCTGCCTGCCCGCCTTCCTCCTGCTGCGCCTCCTCGGCGGGCCGGAGGGCGAGGTCGATACCGACCCGCTGCGCTTCCTGGTGGCGGAGCTCTCGGGCTTCGCCTGCTCCTGGGCCGGTTATGCCCTGGCCTCCTACTGGCTGGCGGCCCGGGCGGGGCTGCTGGCGCGCTGGCCGCGTTTCATCGCCGCCTGGAACTGGGCGAACATCGTCCAGTACGCCGTGATCCTGGTGCTGCTGCCGGTGCCGCCGGGCATGGTGGCGACCTGGCTGGGCATCGCCGCCTTCGGCTATGCGATCTGGCTGGAATGGTTCGTGGCGCGGGAGGCCCTGGGCGTGAACGCCTTCCAGGCGGCGACCTTCGTGGCGCTGGATCTGGCGATCAGCATCTTCCTGGCCGGGGCGGTGCAGGCCGTCGCCATGGTGGACTGACGGAAGGCCACCCCCGCTCACGGGAGTTTTCGCCCTGTGGTGGAAGGGATGGCCTTTTGTTGCCTATCGGTGGTTGTTAACTTATTCCTGCATTTCCTGGGAGACGTGTGGGATGGTCCTTGATACCGCGGTGCTGACGGATGCGTGCCACCTGGCATCCGGGTCCCGGCCGGTATGACGGACATCCAGCCCGAGGGCACCGCCTTCTGCATCTATGGCCAGTTGCGGGACGAGGACCTGACCTTTCCCGAGACGGCCCGCATCGCGGCGGAGAGCGGGGCGCGCGTCTTTCTCAGCACCTGGCGGCGGCGCGGCGCCAAGACCGGTGGGGCCACCAACCTTTCACAGTTCTTACGCATGTTCGGGCGCGAGGCCGGCTTCGCGCTGCCGCGCCGCCTGGGCTACCGCTTCAGCGAGAGCTTCCCCGATTTCGCCGCCCGCGCCACCGCCGGGGCGGGGGAGATCGAGCCGGAGCGCCTGCGCGGCTGGTTCCCGGGCGTGGCGCTGGATATCGAGGACGAAGCCCTCGACCTCGATTTCGCCGGCAGCCAGAGCGACAACAACAGCCTGCGCATGCTCTACAAGCTGTGGCGCGCGGTGGGGCTCAAGCGGGCGGAGGAGAAGCGGCGCGGACGGCGCTTCGCCGCGGTCGTGCTGTTCCGGCCGGATGTGCTGCCGCCGGAGCAAGGACAGATGCCGCCGCCGGCCGCCCTGCCGGAGGCCATCTTCCTGCCGCCGGGCGGCTGGGGACCGCGCCATGCGCATGACGTGCTGATCGTCTGCTCCTCGGAAACGGCGGATGCCATCGCCGCCCTGTTCGGCCGCGCGGTGCTGGAGCGGGTGTCCGGCTGGGACGGCATCCATCCCCAGTTGCACGACCACCTCGCCTCCCTGGGCAAGGAGATCCGCAGCGTACCCGTGCCTCTGGCCCTGCGCGAGCGGGCGGAGCAGCACCAGCCGCGCAACCGCGCCCTGCTCCGCGAGCTGCTGGAGACCGGCAACTGGGATGCGCAGGGCTGGAGCGGACCCAAGCCGCAACTGGGCCAAGCCCTGGCCGGTCTGCTGCGTGCGGTGGAGGAACTCCTGGACGGGAAGCCCGAGGCGGCGGTGGAGCGGCTGCGCGCCCTTCTGGACCAGGACCCGCCGCTGCCGGTGCTGGAAGGCGTCGCCTCCTTGGCCGCCGATGCGCTGCTGGCCCAGGGGCGGAAGCGGGACGCCTATGCACTGCTGCTGATGCGCGTCCTGGCCGCACTGGTGCCGGAGCCCGGCTGGCTGGAGGATGGGGAGTTCCATCGCAACCTGACCCGGCTGAGCGAAGCCGGCGGGCCGCTCACCGGCCAGCAGACGAGTTGCGCCGCGATCGAGGCGCTGCTGGACGAGACGCCGATGGCACCCGTGGTGCGGGAAGTCTGGACGGCGCTGCTGCGCCTGCTGCCCTGGGACCGCCTCTCGGCAGAGGCGACGCGGGTGGCGGAGTTCTTCGGCCAGGACATCGCGGTGATGAGCCGCCGCTTCTGGCAGTTGCTGAACGCCAACCGGCTCGACGAGGCAGCGGCGCTGGCGGCGCGGATGCGGCAGGCGGCGCCGGGCGACTGGCGCGGCACGGACCATCTCGGCCATGTGCATTCCCGCAGGGGGAGATCCGGGCCGCGCTGGACTGCGCCACCGCCGCCCTGGCCATGGAGCCGGAGAACTGGGGCCTGCTGGCCCGGGTCGGCAAGCTGCACGAGCAACTGGGGCAGCTTCCGCAGGCGCGGCGCCACCTGGAGGCCGCGCTGGCCCGCAATGCCGACCACCACGTGCGCGCGGGCTATGCCCATCTCCTGGCCCGGATGGGCGAGACCGAGGAGATGCGGCGCTTCGTGTCCCGCTGCCTCGCCGAGGCGCCAGAGGATGCCTGGCTGCGGGATGCGCTGGGGCCGCTCGTACCCCAGGCCGCCTGACCGCCCCCACGCCGGGCGGGCGTCAGCGCCAGTCCGGCTCGGGGTCGTAGCGGACGAAGGTGAAGCAGAGGCCGGTGGGCGGGGCGGTCTGGCCGGCCTTGCGCCGGTCCCGGCCCTCCAGCAGGGCACGCGGCCAGCTCGCCGGACGGCGGTCCATCCCGACCTCGTAGAGCGTGCCGACGAGGTTGCGGATCTGGTGGTGCAGGAAGGAGCGCGCCTCCGCCACGACCAGGATCTCGTCGCCCTGCCGCATCACGTCGAGGCGGTCCAGGGTCCGGATCGCGTCCTTCGCCTGGCAGGAACTGGCACGGAAGGCGGAGAAGTCGTGCCGGCCCAGCAGGCCCTGCGCCGCGGCGTGCATCGCCTCCGCATCCAGGCGCCGGGGGACGTGCCAGACGCGGTTCTCCTCCAGGGCCGGGCGCGCCGGGCGGTTCAGGATGCGGTAGCGATAGCCGCGGTGCCGGGCGCAGAAGCGGGCGTTCCAGTCCTCCGCCACCCGGGCGGCGGCGATCACCGCCACCGGATGCGGGCGGGAATGGAAGTTGATCGCCTCCCGCACCCGCTCGGGCGCCAGATCGGCGGCGAGGTGCAGGCTGACGACCTGGCCCGCGGCATGCACGCCGGAATCGGTGCGTCCGGCGCATTGGGCCGTGACCGGCGAGCCGCCGTTCAGGGAGAGAGCCGCTTCCTCGATCACCTGCTGCACGCTGGGCAGTCCGTCCTGGCGCTGCCAGCCGGCAAAGGGGGTACCGTCATACTCGACCCGGAGTGCGTAGTTCGGCACGGTTCAGGCGTCCGGCGGGAGGGGCAGCACCGTGCCGGGCGGGAGGGTATAGCCGCGCAGGAAGGCACCGGCCTCCATCGGTGCCCGGCCGGGGCGTTGCAGCCGCAGCAGGCGCAGCGCGGTGCCGCCGCCGCAGGCGATGCGGGGCAAGGCGTCGAGCACCGTGCCGGGCGGGGCATCGGCGGTGCCGGCGGGCTCCGCCGCCAGCACGCGGATCGTGTCGCCCCCGGCCTCCCCCCGGCCTCCCTCCCCTGGGCCTCGAACTGCGTACCGGGCCAGGGCGTCATGGCCCGCACCCGCCGGTCCAGCACCGCCGCATCCTCGCGCCAGTCGAGCCGCGAATCGGCCTTCGTCAGCTTCGGGGCATAGGTCATGCCCTCCTCCGGCTGCGGCACCGGAGCAGGGCTCTCCGCCAGCGCCCGGAGGACCAGCCGGGCGCCCATCTCCGCCAGCCGGTCGTGCAGGTCGGCGGTGGTGTCGCGCGGGCCGATCGGCGTGGCCTCGCGCAGCAGCATGGCGCCGGTGTCCAGCCCTTCGTCCATCTGCATGATGGTGATGCCGGTCTCGGCATCGCCCGCCAGCACGGCGGCATGGATTGGCGCCGCCCCGCGCCAGCGCGGCAGCAGCGAGGCATGGATGTTCAGGCAGCCGCGCCGGGGAGCCTCCAGGATCGGCCCCGGCAGGATCAGCCCATAGGCGGCGACCACGGCGGCATCGAGCTCCAGCGCACGGAAGGCGTCGTGTTCCGCCGTGTCGCGCCGCAGCCGGACGGGGTTGCGCACCGGCAGGCCGAGTTCCAGCGCCGCGCGGTGGACGGGGCAGGGCGTTTCCTTCTGCCCGCGTCCGGAGGGGCGGGGCGGCTGGGTATAGACCGCCGCCACCTCATGGCCCGCCGCGACCAGGGCACGCAGGGCCGGCATGGCGAAATCCGGACTGCCCATGAAGGCGAGGCGCATCGGCGGGGCCATGGGGCTCAGTCCTCGCGCTGCTTGTTCTTCTGCTCCTTGTTGAAGCGCCGCAGCAGCATGTTGCGCTTCAGGGGGGAGAGGTGGTCGATGAAGAGCACGCCGTTCAGGTGGTCGATCTCGTGCTGGAGGCAGGCGGCCATCAGCCCCTCCGCGGTGATCTCCCGGCGGGCGCCCTCCAGGTCCTGCCAGCGCACCTTCACCACCGCCGGGCGCTCCACCTCGGCATACTGGTTCGGGATGGACAGGCAGCCTTCCTCCCGCAGCGCGGTCTCGCGGCTGGCCTCCACGATCTCGGGATTCACCATCACATAGGGCTGCCGCGTGTCGTCGGGCTGCAGGTCCAGCACGATCAGGCGCAGGTTCTCGCCGACCTGCGGCGCCGCCAGGCCGATGCCCGGCGCCTTGTACATGGCGTCGAGCATGCGGTCGGAGAGGTCGCGGACCTTGCCGGCGTCGGCCGGCCCGACCGGGCGGGTCCTGGCACGCAGCCGAGGATCGGGGATCAGGAGGATGGGCAGGGGAGGGGCGTCGTTCGCCATGATGCCCGGCATCTAGCCATGCGGCGCCGGTGGCGCAACGTCCGCCGGCCGCGGGTCTCCCCGGCGCCTGCCTCCCGGGTGGATGGGGCCATCTCCGCGGCCCGTCTTGCAAGCGGGGTGCGGAGGCACGACATTGTGCATCGCGGACCGGTGCTTCGGGCCGGTTCCGCGCGTCTCGCTCATCCACGAGGAGGCACCAGACCGTGTCCCGTTCGTCCGTCTTCGGATCGCCACTGTTTCTCGGCTTCGACCATCTCGAGCAGATGCTCGACCGGGTGCAGAAGAACGCCGAGGGCTATCCCCCCTACAACATCGAGCAGACCGCCGCCGAAAGGCTGCGGATCACCCTGGCCGTGGCCGGCTTCTCCATGGAGGATCTCCAGATCACCCAGGAGGACAACCAGCTCGTCATCCGGGGCCGCCAGAAGGACGAGGGGGAGGGGCGTATCTTCCTCCATCGCGGCATCGCATCCCGCCAGTTCCAGCGTGCCTTCGTGCTGGCCGAGGGGATCGAGGTCGAGGGCGCCTGGCTCGACAACGGGTTGCTCCATGTCGATCTGCGCCGCCCGCAACCGGAAACCCGGGTGAGGACGATCCGCATCAACGGCGCCGGTCGGCCAGTGGTGTCCGATCAGGACTGATCCCGCGGAACCCCGGGACGTGTCTGACAACGGCCTGCAGCGATGTGCTGAACCCTCGCAGCCCCGCTGCGTTGGGAGAACAGGCCACCAGCAAAGGGCTGCTTCGCCAAGGGATTGCCGGGAAGCGCCCAGGAGTGTCGCCATGAATGAATCTCGCGAAGCCCGCGAAACCACGGTCCTGAAGGGCCTGTCCCCCGCCGACTGGGCCAGCTTCGGCCGCGAACAGATCGCCTATATCCGACCCGTCGTGGTGGATGGGGTGAAGGCGGTGGCCATCCATTCCGCCGACGGCACGCCGATCGGCGCGGCCCCGAACGCCGATCTCGCGATCGCCGCCATCATCCAGAACGAGATGGAACCGGTCCTGGTCCATTGAGGCTGGCTCACCGGGCCTGACCCGCCGGGCCTATCCTGCCGCAGGGCAGGCGCGGCGGGCGATCCGTCGGTACTCGGTACTCGTTGTGAAGGCGGGGCGCTTCCGGCGCTCCGCCTTTCTGCGTCCGCGCGTTATCGGCCTTCGGCACGCCGCGCAAAAATAGGGGCTTCCGAAGAAGCCCCGTCTGAACGCTTGTCTATGCGATTGTTTTTGTCGGATGTGATCTGGCGCTCAGACGAGCGCGACGACATCCGTGGCGCCGGGCTCCGGTTTGCGCTCCACCGCCTGGCAACGCGCATGTTCGTTCACGCGGCGGCGATGGCGGCGCAGGCGTTTGGCGACCTTGGTGGCGGCATCCTGGAAGGCGCGATGGGCATCCGTGCCCTCGCCCTCGGCCTGCACGGAAAGGCCACGGCCGGCGTGGAGGTTGATGTCGCAGACGAAGAAGCTGCGATCCTTGCTGAAGGTGACATTCGCCTCAAGGGCGCGGTCGAAGTACTTGCGGGCGATGACTTCCAGACCCTCGGCCACATGGACCTTCAGGGCATCCCCGGTTTCGACCTGCTTCCCAGAAACCATGATGTGCATTTCGGAGCAAACCTCCTCTGCTTGTCGCAGGAGGACCCGTCCCGGTGCGTTCAGAAAGCCAGGACTGCCTTTTCCCGCTTGCGTTGCACTGAACTGGGTATGCGCAACGCGTCCCGGTATTTGGCCACGGTTCTGCGGGCGATGTCCACCCCTTCCGCGCGCAGCCGGTCCACGATTGCGTCATCGGAGAGGATATCCTCCGGACGCTCCGCATCGATCATGCCGCGGATACGGTGGCGGATCGCCTCGGCGGAAAAGGTTTCGCCGGCGGTGCCGGCGATCGCCGTGGTGAAGAAGAATTTCAGCTCGAAGCTGCCGCGCGGCGTCGCGATATACTTGTTGGCGGTGACGCGGGAGACGGTGCTTTCATGCATCTCCACAGCCTCCGCCACATCCCTCAGGATCAGCGGGCGGAGATGGGTGATGCCGTGGCGGAAGAAGGCGTCCTGCCGCCGCACGATCTCGGCCGCGACCTTCAGGATGGTGTTCGCCCGCTGTTCCAGCGACTTCACCAGCCAGTTGGCGCTCTGCAGCCGCTCGGCCAGATAGGCGCGCTCATCCCGGCTGCGGGCGGCGGTATGGGCCTTGGCATGGAAGCCGCGGTTGACCAGGATGCGCGGCATGGTCTCGGGATTCAGCTCCAGCACCCAGCCCTCGTCCGGGGCGCGGCGCATCAGGACATCCGGCACCAGGGTCGGGGCCGGGGTGTCGTCATAGGCAGCGCCGGGCTTCGGATCGAGGCGCCGGATTTCCGCGACCATGTCGGCGAGGTCGGCGGCATCGACGCCACAGATCCGGGTCAGCGCGCCCAGGTCGCGCCGCGCCAGCAGTTCCAGATGGTCCAGCAGCGCCTGCATCGCGGGATCGAGCCGGTTCTTCTCCGCGAGCTGCACCGCGAGGCATTCCGCAAGGCTGTGGCTGAAAAGGCCGACCGGTTCGAAACGCTGCATGCGGCGGCGCACCATGGCGACCGTTTCCTCGGCGCAGCCCAGCGCGGCGGCGATGGCCGCATCGGTGGCCAGCATCCGCCCGGCGGGGTCGAGCAGCGCGATCAACTGCCCGGCGATCATCCGCTCCGCCGCGTCGCCGAAGGTCAGCCGCGCCTGTTCCGCCAGTTCCTCCCGCAGGGAGCGCGGATGCTCGCGCGCCAGTTCGTCGATGCCGCGCTCATCATCCTCGAAGCCGGAGGCCGGGCCACGCGCCGACACGGGCAGTTCGGTGGCCTCGTAGAGATTCTGCGTGTCGTGCAGATCGAGATGCATGTCCGGCGTGGCGGAGGGGAAATCCGCCGGCGGCACCGCCACCTCGGGTTCCGGCGCCGGCGCGGCTTCCGCCTCCTCCCGCTCCAGCAGCGGATTGCGTTCCAGCTCCTCCTCGACGAAGGCCACGACCTCGAGATTGGAGGACTGCAGCAGCTTGATCGCCTGGCGAAGCTGCGGCGTCATCACCAGGGACTGGGAGTGCCGCAGGTCCAGACGTGGGCCCAGGGAGAAGCTCATCAGAGGCTGAAGCGCTCTCCGAGATAGACGCGGCGCACGCCCTCATGCTCGACGATGTCGCGCGGGCTGCCCTCCATCAACACCTGCCCGTCATGGAGGATGTAGGCGCGGTCGATGATCTCCAGCGTCTCGCGCACATTGTGGTCGGTGATCAGCACTCCGATCCCGCGATCCTTCAGGTGCTTCACGAGGTCGCGGATCTCGCCGACCGCGATCGGATCGATGCCGGCCAGGGGCTCGTCCAGCAGGATGTAGTCGGGATGCGTGGCCAGCGCGCGGGCGATCTCGCAGCGCCGTCGCTCACCGCCCGACAGCGCCAGGGCAGGGGCGCGGCGGAGATGGGAAATGCCGAATTCCGCCAGCAGCGCATCGAGCATCTCCTCGCGCCGGTCGCGCTTGGGCTCCACCACCTCCAGCGCCGCGCGGATATTGTCCTCCACCGACAGGCCGCGGAAGATCGAGGCCTCCTGCGGCAGGTATCCCAGGCCCAGCCGCGCGCGCCGATACATCGGCAGCAGCGTCACGTCATGGCCGTCGAGGAAGACCTGCCCCTCATCCGGCCGGACCAACCCGGTCATCATGTAGAAGGTCGTGGTCTTGCCGGCGCCGTTCGGCCCCAGCAGCCCCACCGCCTCGCCACGCTTGAGGTTGATCGAGACGCCGCGCACCACGGGCCGCTTCTTGTAGCGTTTGCCCAGGCCCTTCGCGACCAGCCCACCCTGATCCGGCACCAGTCGCAATCCCTCGCTGTTGTCCATCCGCGCCGCGCTCACCGTCCCCGCCCCTGCGGCTGTCCGGCCGTATGGCCCGGCGCCGGATTAGCACCGGAAGGGTTACCATTCCGTCCTGGTTGCGCAGCCCCCGGCTGATCGCCGGACTGGGGAACGACGAGGCCCTGGACGCGGGTGCCGGGCGCGGAAACGAGACGGGCGAGGCCGCTGCGCATGTCCACGATCGCTTCCGACCCGTTCAACTGGTTCTGTCCGCGCGTGATGCGGACATTGCCCAGGATGCGGGCGATGCCGGTGACCGGGCTGTACACGCCGCGGTCGCCGCGCACGACCTCCTGCTCCGTGCGGATCTCGACATTGCCGAAGACCTCCACCCGGTCGAGCTTCGAGCCCTCGCCCGGCGCCCGGCGCGGCTGGGCGGCGCCCTGGCCCCCGGCCGGCGCCGCGCTGCGGACCGGCTGGGCCGGGGCGGCGGGAGCCTGTTCCAGGAAGTAGCCGACCAGCGTGTCGGCGGCGATGCGGCGGTTGTCGCTGGTCACCACGCTGGCCGCGCCACGCGCCACCGCCATGCGCTTCTGCGGCCAGTATTCCAGGCTGTCGCGGGCGGTGATGGTGTCGTCCGTCGTGGTCAGGCGCAGGTTGCGGCCGGTGAGGACCATGACCGCCTGGTCCATGTCATAGACGCCGCGGTCGCCCTGGGCATGGTCGGTGTCCGTGTTGATATGGACGTTGCCCTCGGCCTCCAGCCGCCAGATCTCGCCGTTGGAGACCGGGCTGTCGCCGCCGGGCTCCGCCGAGGGGGCGGGAGCGGAGGCGGCGGCGCCGTCCCCGCCAGCCTGTCCCGCGCGGTTACGGTAGCGGGCGATCAGCCGGTCCGCCGTGAGCGTCACGCCGTCGCGCACCGCCTTCGCGTTGCCGGTGGCGATGACGACCTGCTCCGCCTGCCGCCACTCGATTCCGTTGGTGGAGGTGACCTCGACCGGGCCGCCCCGGGTCATGTCCACCGGCTGCGCCCGTGCTGCCGAGGGGGCCAGGGCCCAGCCCGCTCCGAGCAGGGCGGCGAAGGCGAGGGATGACATCAGCCCGGCCCGGTGCGTACGGGGGCGCATGGCGTCGGGAGGCAGGGGGGTCACTGGTTGCCCTCCAGCATGGCGTGGGTGTTGCCGGTGAAGGTGATGTCCGCCCCCTTGTCCTTGAGGATGAAACCCTCGCCGGTCAGCGTGCCGAAGGAGCCCTGCGCCGCCACGGGGCGGTCTCCCTCGGCCTCGCCGAGCTTGATCTGGATATGCGCGACCTCGGTCTTCAGGGTCGTGCCGTTGTCGTTCCAGAGAGTCACGTTCCCCCAGAGGTCCAGAAGGTCCTTGGCCTTGTCGTAGCGGCCGCTGTCGGATTCGAGCAGCACCCAGCCGCCGCCGCTCATCATCAGGTCGGCGCGCGGCTTCTCCAGCATGATCGGCGCGTCCTGCGCGGTCTGCGTGGCGACGGCGGCGGTGACGTTGAAGGGCCGGCCCTGCAATCGATCCCCTGGTAGCGCGGCTGCACCACGCGGATCGTGTCGGCGGCGTTCTGGGCGATGCGGCGGAAGGAAAGGCGCGCCTGATCGGTGGTGCGGTCGATCTCCGGCCACAGGGCGATGGCCGCCAGCAGCGACAGCGCGCCGAGCGGCAGCAGGAACTTCGCCGCCCGCACCGACCAGCGCCGGCGCAGCATGGCGCCGCGCGAATAATGCCGCCGGGCGCGGGAAGGCAGCAGCATCTCGTGCGCCTCCCGTTCCCCCACCTCCGGGACGGGCGGCGGGGCTTGCGGCTTTCCGGCGGCGCCGCTCAAGCGACCCCCAGCCGCAGCAGGTCATGGATATGCAGGATGCCGCTGGGGCTGCCATCCGGCTCCACCACGAAGAGGCTGGTGATGCTGCGCTCGTTCATGATCCGCAGCGCCTCGGCCGCCAGCGCGTCCGGGCCGATGGTGCGCGGGCCGCGGGTCATCACCTCGGCGGCGGGGCGGTTCAGCAGGCCGCCCGGGCTGGCGTCATCCGCCTCGGCATCCAGGGCGCGGCGCAGGTCGCCATCGGTGATGATCCCGACCAGGCGGCCCTCCTCGACGATGCCCAGGCAGCCGAACCGCTTGGCGGTCATGTCCACCAGCGCCTGCCGCATCGGCAGGCCGGGCGGGGCCAGCGGCATGTCGCGGTGCATCACCTCCCGGACCCGCCGCAACTGGGCGCCCAGCTTGCCGCCCGGGTGGAAGACGCGGAAATCGGCGGCGGTGAAGCCGCGCCGCTCCAGCAGCGCCACGGCGAGCGCATCGCCCAGGGCGAGCTGCAGCGTGGTGGAGGTGGTGGGGGCGAGGCCGAGCGGGCAGGCTTCCGGCACCTGGGGCAGGACCAGGGCGACATCGGCGGTCCTGGCCAGGGTGCTCCCGGCCCGGCCGGTGATGGCGATCAGCGGCAGGTCGAAGCGGCGGCTATGGGCCAGCACGTCGGACAGCTCGGCCGTCTCGCCGCCATTGGAGATGGCGAGCACCGAATCCCCGGCCACGATCATGCCGAGATCCCCGTGCGAGGCCTCGCCGGGGTGCACGAACTGGCTGGGCGTCCCGGTGGAGGCGAAGGTCGCGGCGATCTTGCGCCCGACATGGCCGGACTTGCCCATGCCCGTCACCACCACCCGCCCGGTGGTCCGGGCGAGCAGGGCGACGGCGTCACGGAAACGTTGATCGAGCGACGAGGCGAGGGCGGAAAGGCCCGCCGCCTCGATCTCCAGCACGCGGCGGCCCGCGGCGAGGTCCGGATCTTGGAAAGGGGCGTTCACCGGCCCGTTATGGTGCGCCGGGGCCAAGCGGTCAACGCGGAGTCACTTTCCGCATCAAGAATCGTGCCAGTCCTTGTCGCGGGTTTGGGCGCCGGGGCTCAATGCGCGAAGATATCGGGCTCCGCATAGCCCATGAGGTCCAGCCGCCCACGGGTGGGCAGGAAGCGGAAACAGGCCTCGGCGAGGTCCAGGCGCCCCTCGCGGATCAGCAGGGCCTCCAGCCGCGCCCACAGGGCATGCAGGTACAGCACGTCCGAGGCAGCGTACTGCAACTGTTCCGTGCTGAGCTCCGCCGCGCCCCAGTCGCTGGACTGCTGCTGCTTCGAGATCTCGACCCCGAGCAGTTCCCGGCAAAGCTCCTTGAGCCCGTGGCGGTCGGTGTAGGTGCGGACGAGGCGGGAGGCGATCTTGGTGCAGCGTACCGGCGCCACCTCCACCCCCAGTGCGGCCTGGAGGATGGCGACGTCGAAGCGGGCGAAGTGGAACAGCTTGATTCGCGCCGGGTCGGCCAGGAGGGCGCGCAGATTGGGGCAGTCGCCGCCCCGGCCGCCGAGGGCTTCGGGGATGATCTGCACGCAATGGGCCGATCCGTCGCCGGCGGAAAGCTGCACCAGGCAGAGGCGGTCGCGGCGGGGGTCGAGGCCCATTGTCTCGGTATCCACCGCCACCACGGGCCCGAGGTCAAGATCGGGCGGCAGGTCCTGCCGGTGCAGGTGGATCCGGCGGTCGGACATGAAGATCGTGTTTCCCATGGATGCGGGCCTCGGGGGGAGCGTTCGGTTTCCGGCCGGGATGGGCAGGCAGCCTGAAGGAAGGGGCTGCCGCTGGCGAGCTAAACCTCCGGCACTCAAGGCCAGGGCGGGCGCCGCCGCTTCGTCATGGGAAGATGGGGAAGGGTTTGGGCGGGTGACGTGGTGCCCAGGAAAGGACTCGAACCTTCACAACCTTGCGGTCACTGGCACCTGAAGCCAGCGCGTCTACCAATTCCGCCACCTGGGCAGGTGACCACGATCCTCTCAGTTTCCCCACCGGAACCGGATCAGCGATCCGGCGGGTCAGCAACCATGGTGCCCAGGAAAGGACTCGAACCTTCACAACCTTGCGGTCACTGGCACCTGAAGCCAGCGCGTCTACCAATTCCGCCACCTGGGCAATTCGGTGCGGTGTGGCGCCGCTCTTACGGTCCCGTGACCATGCCGTCAAGCGGGGGGAAGGCGCTTTCGCCGCGTTCATGGGAGCCTGCCGCCCGGGGTGCCATCTTGCCTCCGCCGGGGGCGTTCCATCTCTCCAGATGGAAGCGCGGACGGGAAGGAGCGGGCATGATGACGCGACGGGTGGCCACGGTGTTCGGCGGGGCGGGTTTCATCGGGCGGCATGTCGTCCAGCGTTTGGCGCAACTCGACTATGTGGTGCGGATTCCCAGCCGGCACCCCGACCGCGCCCGCCGGCAGATGGTGCAGGGCCGGGTAGGGCAGATCGTGCCCCTGGCGGTGTCGTTGACCGACGAGGCGGCGCTGGCCCGCGCCGTCGCGGGGGCGGAGGTGGTGGTGAACCTCATCGGCATCCTGGCGGAGCGCAGGGCCGGTGATTTCCGGCGCGTGCACGCGGAGGCGGCGGGGCGGATCGCGCGGCTGAGCGCCGAGGCTGGCGTGTCGCGGCTGGTGCAGGTCTCGGCCATCGGCGCGGACCCCAACAGCCCCAGCGCCTATGCCCGGTCCAAGGCAGAAGGGGAGGCGGCGGTGCGGGCGGCCTTCCCACAGGCGACCATCCTGCGGCCCTCGATCGTCTTCGGGGCGGAGGACGCCTTCTTCAACCGCTTCGCCGCGATGAGCCGGCTGCTGCCCGTCCTCCCCATCGTGGGGGCGCGGACGCGGTTCCAGCCTGTCTATGTCGGCGATGTGGCGGCGGCCGTGGAGGCGGCGGTGACGCGGCCCGAGGCGCCCGGGCAGATCTATGAGCTGGGCGGTCCGCGCGTGGCCAGCTTCCAGGCCCTGATGGAGCAGATGCTGGAGGTGCTGAGCCGCCGCCGCCGGGTGGTGGAGATCCCGGCCGGGATCGCGAAACTGCAGGCGAAGCTCCTGGGCCGCCTGCCCAATCCGCCCCTGACGGAGGACCAGCTGCTGCTGCTGCGGCACGACAACGTCGTTTCGGGACATCACCCGGGCTTGGCGGAGCTGGGCGTGGTGCCGCACCCGCTGGAAGCGATCCTGCCCTCCTACCTCGCCCGCTACCGCAAGAAGGGCTGATTCCACGAAAGGTCCGAAATGGACCTTATTTGGAGCGTTTTAGGCGATTGATAATCATTTTCAATAAAAAACCCTGGATTTTAGGTCAGCTATATTGACTTAAACGCCTTTTTTGCGCTCGCAATGATGCGAGGAGCGTGCCATAGGCTTGCCAAACCTCCTTTAATGATCCGGTCCGACGCCCGGCCGCTTGCAGAGGGATCAACCATGGCCGAACGCATGCTCCAGTTCGTGCGCCTGCAGCAACGGCAGCCCGAGAAGCGCGATGCCGCCGAACGCCGACAGGATTTCGGCGAGATCTACGCGGATTTCGAGCCTGAGCGCGCCTCCCAGCAGGCCAGCCGCTGTTCCCAGTGCGGCGTGCCCTTCTGTTCCGTGCACTGCCCGCTGAACAACAACATCCCCGACTGGCTGAAGCTGACGGCGGAGAACCGGCTGGAGGAGGCCTATGAGGTTTCCGCCGCCACCAACACCTTCCCCGAGGTCTGCGGCCGCGTCTGCCCGCAGGACCGGCTCTGCGAAGGCAACTGCGTCATCGAGAAGGGCTTCGAATCCGTCACGATCGGCGCGGTGGAGCGCTACATCACCGACACGGCCTGGGAGAAGGGCTGGGTGAAGCCGCCCGTTCCCCTGCGGGAAACGGAGCGCTCGGTCGGCATCGTCGGCGCCGGCCCGGCCGGCCTCGCGGCCGCGGAGCGGATGCGCCGCCGCGGCTGGCAGGTCACCGTCTATGACCGGCATGACCGGGTCGGCGGGCTGATGATCTACGGCATCCCGAACTTCAAGCTGGAGAAGGAGGTCATCCTCCGCCGCTGGAAGCTGTTCGAGGAGGCCGGCATCCGCTTCGAGCTGGGCTTCGAGATCGGCCGCGACGCCTCGCTGGCGGAACTGCGCGACCGCCACGACGCGGTCCTGATCGCCACCGGCGTGTACCGGGCGCGCGACGTGGAGGTGCCCGGCAACGAATTGGACGGCGTCGTCCCGGCGCTGGACTTCCTGATCGCCTCCAACCGCCAGGGGCTGGGCGATGCGGTGCCGGCCTTCGACAGCGGGGCGCTCAACGCCGCCGGCAAGCGGGTGGTGGTGATCGGCGGCGGCGACACCGCCATGGACTGCGTGCGCACCTCGGTCCGCCAGGGCGCGGCCTCGGTCACCTGCCTCTATCGCCGCGACAAGGCGAACATGCCGGGATCGATGCGCGAGGTGAAGAATGCTGAGGAGGAGGGCGTCCGCTTCTCCTGGCTCGCCGCGCCCAAGTTCTTCATGGGGGAGGCCGGCAAGGTGACCGGCGTCCAGGCGGTGCGGATGCATCTGGGCCTGCCCGAGGCCACCGGCCGCCAGCAGGTCGAGCCCATCCCGGGCAGCGAGTACACCGAGCCGGCGGACCTGGTGATCAAGGCGCTGGGCTTCGATCCGGAGAACCTGCCGGAGATGTTCGGCGAGCCCGGCCTTCGCGTGTCCCGCTGGGGCACGCTGCAGGTGGACCACCGCACGATGATGACCAGCATCCCCGGCGTCTTCGCCGCGGGCGACATCGTGCGCGGCGCCAGCCTCGTGGTCTGGGGCATCCGGGACGGGCGCGACGCGGCCGACCGGATCGAGCACTGGCACGAGCAGCAGGGCGCGGTCGCCCAGGCCGCCGAGTGACGCAGGCGAAAGGACTGAGACGATGAACCAGAAGACGAGCGAGACCGGTTCCGCCTTCGCCGCCGCCTATCCGCAGGAGGCCGCGCGCCTGACGCGGGAGGCGCAGATCGACGTCACCGAGCACGATGCCTGCGGCGTCGGCATGGTGGCCGCGCTGGACGGCGTGGCGCGGCGGGAGGTGGTGCAGGCCGGCATCGACGCGCTGCGCGCCGTCTGGCACCGCGGCGCGGTGGATGCGGACGGCAAGACCGGCGACGGCGCCGGGATCCATATCGAGATCCCGCAGGACTTCTTCGCCGAGGCGGTGGAGCGTGGCGGGGACCGGCGCCGCCCCGGCCCGATCGGCGTCGGCATGGTCTTCCTGCCCAAGACCGATTTCGGCGCGCAGGAGCGCTGCCGCCAGATCGTCGAGGTCGAGATCCTCAACGCCGGCTACAACATCTATGGCTGGCGGCAGGTGCCGATCGACGTCTCCTGCATCGGCGAGAAGGCCAATGCGACCCGGCCGGAGATCGAGCAGATCCTGATCTGGGATCCGGAGAACCGCGAGCCCGCGCTGATGGAGCGCGACCTCTACGTGATCCGCCGCCGCATCGAGAAGCAGGCCATCGCGGCGCAGGTGCCGGAGCTGTACCTCTGCTCGCTCTCCTGCCGCTCGCTGATCTACAAGGGCATGTTCCTGGCGGAGAGCCTGACGCAGTTCTATCCGGACCTGCTGGACGAACGCTTCGTCTCGCGCTTCGCCATCTTCCACCAGCGCTACTCGACCAACACCTTCCCGACCTGGCGGCTGGCGCAGCCCTTCCGCATGATCGCGCATAACGGCGAGATCAACACGGTCCACGGCAACATCAACTGGATGAAGAGCCACGAGACGCGGCTCGCCCATCCGCTGCTCGACCCCTTCATGGAGGACATCAAGCCGGTCGTGCAGGCCGGCGGCTCCGACACGGCGACGCTCGACAATGTGTTCGAGCTGCTGGTCCGCGCCGGGCGCGACGCGCCGATGGTGAAGTCCATGCTGATCCCGGAGAGCGTCAGCAGCAACGCCACCATGCCGGCGGCACATCGCGACCTCTTCCTCTACTGCAACGCGGTGATGGAGCCCTGGGACGGGCCGGCCGCGGTCTGCGGCACGGACGGGCGCTGGGTGGTGGCCGGGCTGGACCGGAACGGGCTGCGCCCGCTGCGCTACACGGTGACGGCGGACAAGCTGCTCTTCGTCGGTTCCGAGACGGGCATGGTGAAGATCCCCGACGACCAGGTGATGGCCAAGGGCCGGGTCGGCCCGGGCCAGTGCATCGGCGTCGATCTCGACCAGCCGCGGTTCTTCAGCGATGCCGAGCTGAAGGACATGCTGGCCGCCCGCAAGCCCTATGGCGACTGGGTCCACCGCACCACGCGCATCGACGGCATCGTGCGCGCCGACCAGCACGAGCCCGAGGCGCCGCCGGTGGAGTCGCTGCGCCGCCGCCAGCTTTCCGTCGGCTACACGCTGGAGGAACTGGAGCAGATCCTGCACCCGATGGTGGAGGATGCCGCCGAGGCGATCGGCTCCATGGGCGACGACACGCCCGTGGCGGTGCTGTCGCAGCAGTATCGCGGGCTGCACCACTACTTCCGGCAGACCTTCTCGCAGGTCACCAACCCGCCGATCGACAGCCTGCGCGAGACGCGGGTGATGACGATCAAGACGCGCCTCGGCAACCTGGGCAACATCCTCGACGAGGACCCGGCCCAGCTCGACATGCTGATGCTGGACAGCCCCGTGCTGTCCAATGCCGAGTTCGACGCGATGCGGGCCTATATGGGCTCCAGCGCCACCTCGGTGGACTGCACCTTCCCGGCGGCGGAGGGCGAGGCGGGCCTGCGCCACGCCATCGACCGCATCCGGCGCGAGGCGGAGGAGGGCGTGCGCTCCGGCTGCGCCCATGTGATCCTGACCGACGAGGCCCAGGGCCCCGAGCGCTGCGTGATCCCGATGATCCTGGCGGTCGGCGCGGTGCACACGCACCTGGTGCGCAACTCGCTGCGGACCTTCTGCTCGCTCAACGTGCGCTCCGCGGAATGCGTGGACGTGCACAACTTCGCCGTGCTGATCGGCGCCGGCGCCACCACGGTGAACGCCTATCTGGCGCAGGACAGCATCGCCGACCGGCACCGCCGCGGGCTGCTGGGCGACCTCAGCCTGACGGACTGCGTGGCGCGCTACCGCAAGGCGGTGGACAAGGGCCTGCTGAAGATCATGTCCAAGATGGGCATCGGCGTGCTCTCCTCCTATCGTGGCGGCATGAACTTCGAGGCCATCGGCCTGTCGCGCTCGCTGGTGGCGGAGTTCTTCCCCGGCATGCAGTCGCGCATCTCGGGCATCGGCCTCTCCGGCATCGCCCGGCGCATCCTGGCCCTGCACAGGACCGCCTGGAACGCCGATGCTGTGACGCTGCCGGTGGGCGGCCTCTACAAGCTGCGCCGCCGGGGCGAGGCGCATGCCTTCGACGGCTCGCTGATCCACACGCTGCAGAAGGCGGTGGACACGGAGAACTACCAGACCTTCAAGCGCTACAGCGAGGCGGTGCGGCGCCTGCCTCCCGTGGCGCTGCGCGACCTGCTGGACTTCCGCACCGAGGTCGCGAAGCCGATCGCGCTGGAGGAGGTCGAGAGCGTCACCGAGATCCGCAAGCGCCTGCTGGCGCCCGGTATCTCGCTCGGCGCGCTGAGCCTGGAGGCGCATGAGACGCTCTCCATCGCCATGAACCGCATCGGGGCACGCTCCGACAGCGGGGAGGGCGGCGAGGACGCCTCCCGCGCCAAGCCGCGCGCCAATGGCGACAACGCCTCCTCGGCGATCAAGCAGGTGGCCTCCGGCCGCTTCGGCGTCACGGCGGAATACCTGAACAACTGCCGCGAGATCGAGATCAAGGTGGCCCAGGGCGCCAAGCCGGGGGAGGGCGGGCAGCTTCCGGGCTTCAAGGTGACGGAGCTGATCGGCAGGCTGCGGCATTCCACGCCGGGCGTGACGCTGATCTCCCCGCCGCCGCACCACGACATCTACTCGATCGAGGATCTGGCGCAGCTCATCTACGACCTGAAGCAGATCAACCCGGATGCCTCCGTCTGCGTGAAGCTGGTGGCGCGTTCGGGCATCGGCACCATCGCGGCGGGCGTGGCCAAGGCCAAGGCGGATGCGATCCTGGTCTCCGGCCATTCCGGCGGCACCGGCGCCTCGCCGGTCACCTCGATCAAGTATGCCGGCCTGCCCTGGGAGATGGGGCTGACCGAGACGCACCAGGTGCTCCAGCTCAACCGGCTGCGCCACCGGGTGAAGCTGCGCACCGATGGCGGGCTCAAGACCGGGCGCGACGTGGTGATGGCCGCCATGCTGGGCGCCGAGGAGTTCGGCATCGGCACGGCGAGCCTCGTGGCCATGGGCTGCATCATGGTGCGGCAATGCCACAGCAACACCTGCCCGGTCGGCGTCTGCACGCAGGACGAGGCGCTGCGGGAGAAGTTCACCGGCACGCCGGAGAAGGTCATCAACCTCTTCTCCTTCATCGCGGAGGAGGTGCGCGAGATCCTGGCCTCGCTCGGCTTCCGCAAGCTGGAGGAGGTGATCGGCCGCACCGACCTGCTGAAGCAGGTCTCGCGTGGCGCGGAGGACCTCGACGACCTCGACCTGAACCCGCTTCTGGTGAAGGCCGATTCCGGTGGCGAGAAGCCCTACTGCACCATCGAGGGCCGCAACGAGGTGCCGGAGACGCTGGACGCGGACATGATCCGCGACGCCATGCCGCTCTTCGAGCGCGGCGAGAAGATGCAGCTCCAGTACAACATCCGGAACACGCACCGCGCCATCGGCACCAAGACCTCCTCGCGCATCGTGCGGCAGTTCGGCATGACCGGGCTGCAGCCGGGGCATCTGACGGTGCGGCTGCGCGGCTCGGCCGGCCAGTCGCTCGGCGCCTTCGCGGTGCAGGGGCTGAAGCTGGAGGTGCGCGGCGACGCCAACGACTATGTCGGCAAGGGGCTGTCCGGCGGCACCATCGTCGTGCGCCCCGGCAACAACGTGAACCTCGTCTGGCACGAGAACAGCATCGTCGGGAACACCTGCCTCTACGGCGCCACGGCGGGCGAGCTCTATGCCGCGGGGCAGGCGGGTGAGCGGTTCGCCGTCCGCAACTCCGGCGCCACGGCGGTGGTCGAGGGCGTGGGCGCCAATGGCTGCGAGTACATGACCGGCGGCACGGTGGTGATCCTCGGGCCCGTGGGCGACAATTTCGGCGCGGGCTTCACCGGCGGCATGGCCTTCGTCTGGGACGCGGACGCCACCTTCGAGCGCCGCCTGAACCCCGAGACGCTGCTCTGGGGCCGCCTGGAGTCGGCGCACTGGGAGGGTGTGCTGCGCGAGACCATCGCGCGCCATGCCAAGGAGACCGGCTCGCGCCTCGCCGCGCGGCTGCTCAACGACTGGGCGGTGGAGCGGAACGCCTTCTGGCACATCGTGCCGAAGGATTACGCGAAGCTGCTCTCACGCCCGATGCGGGAGGTCGCGGCGGCGGCCGAGTAGGTCGCCGGAACGGTTCCCGGGCTTCTGGCGGGGCGGATCATGTCCGCCCCGTCATGCCGCCTTCATGCCCTGGTCGCGAGTGGGAAGGCGGCGTGAATCAACCACCGCAAAACTCGGTTTAGACGGTTGGCGCCGCCGCCCTCCTGCCGTAATGGCAGCGTCGTGCGCGTCCTGTATCACCTTCCCCTCTCGCCCCATTGCCGCAAGGTCCGACTGGCCCTGGCGGAGAAGCGGATTCCCTTCGAGCTGCGGCTTGAGCGCGTCTGGGAGCGCCGGCCGGAGTTCCTCGATCTCAACCCCGCCGGGATGGTGCCGGTGCTGGAGGAGGAGAACGGGCTGGTCCTCGCGGACTCCTATGTGATCTGCGAGTATCTGGACGAAGCCTATCCCGAGAACCCGCTGCTCGGCCGCACCCACGCCGAGCGTGCCGAGGTGCGCCGCCTGGTCGCCTGGTTCGACGGCAAGTTCAACGACGAGGTGACGCGCAACCTGCTCTACGAGAAGCAGTTCAAGCGCATGCTCCAGCGGGGCAACCCGGACGGTCCCGCCCTGCGGGCCGGCTATGCCAATATCAAGGGCCACCTGGAATATCTCGGCTGGCTGGCGGAGACGCGGAGCTGGCTGGCGGGCAGCAGCCTGTCGCTGGCGGACCTGGTGGCGGCCGCTCATCTCTCGGCGCTCGACTATATCGGCGATGTGGACTGGACGCTGTCCGACGCAGCCAAGGACTGGTACGCGCGCATCAAGTCGCGCCCGTCCTTCCGCCCGATCCTGGCCGAGCGGGTCAGCGGTGTGTCACCGCCGGAACATTACGACGACCTGGATTTCTGAGCGCCCGCTGAAAACCCCGTGACGCCAACGGCGGAACGGGCAACCGCTCCCGCCGCCGGACGTCTTGCCTTCCGCACGAGGAAGGCGACGGGACGATGGAACTCGGGATCAAGGGCCGCGTCGCGGTCGTCACCGGCGGTGATTCCGGCATCGGGCTGGAAACGGCGTGCTTCCTGCTTCGCGACGGAGCGAAGGTGGTGCTCTCCGACAAGGAGGCCGGCCCGCTGGAGAAGGCGGCGGCGGGACTGACCGGCGAAGTCCTCGCCATCGCCGCCGACCTGACGAAGCCGGATCAGGTCGAGGCGCTGGCCCGGCGCGCGCGGGAGCGTTTCGGCGCCGTGGACATCCTGGTGAACGCCGCCGGCATCACCGGCCCGACCGGTCCCTTCCATGAACTGGAGGACGAGGACTGGCGCCTGGCCCTGGAGGTGGACTTCATGGCGGCGGTGCGGGTCTGCCGCGCCTTCATCCCGGCCATGGCCGGACGGGGCTGGGGCCGGGTGGTGCTGATCGGCTCCGAGGATGCGGTGCAGCCCTATGCCGACGAACTGCCCTATTGCGCGGCGAAGGCGGCGATCCTGAACCTCACCAAGGGCCTCTCGAAGACCTATGCGAGGCAGGGCGTCCTCGTGAACAGCGTCTCCCCCGCCTATATCGAGACGCCGATGACCGATGCGATGATGGAGAAACGGGCCAGGGAGAACGGCACCTCCTTCGAGGAGGCCGTGCGGAGCTTCCTGAAGGAGGAGCGCCCGACCCTGGAACTCGCCCGCCGCGGCAGGCCGGAGGAGGTCGCGGCCGCCATCGCCTTCCTCTGCTCCGAACTCGCCAGTTTCGTGAACGGCGCCAACTACCGGGTGGATGGCGGCTCCGTCGCCACGGTCTCGGCCTGAGCGGGGCAGGGCCTAACGCCGCTTCGGCCCCGCCTCGCTGAGCGCCAGGTTCTGCTGCGCCAGATCGGCGACCGCGCTTTCCGGGTCGGACTGGATCACGCTTTCCCAGTCCTCCCGCGCTCCTTCCAGATCCCCGTTCAACTGGCGCAGGATGCCGCGTTCCAGCAGGGCCTCGGCATTGTCGGACTCGATGGTCAGCGCCCGGTCGATGGCGTGCAGGGCCTCCTGCGGCCGGTCGAGATGGCGCAGGGCGGCCGCGCGGAAGACCCAGGCATCCGGGCGGTCCGGGTCCAGCTCCGTCGCCCGCGTGGCATCGGCCAGGGAGTCCGCATAGCGCCCGAGACTGCCGGAGGCGAGGGCGCGGTCCACCAGCAGGTCGGCGTTGTCCGGTGACAGGGACAGGCCCAGGGTCGTGGCGGCATAGGCACGGCTGGCATCGCCGATGGCCATCCAGGCCTGTCCCGCCTGGCCATAGAGCACGGCGCGGGCGGTGTTGTTGAACTCGGTCTGCGCGGCCAGCGCCTCCAGCCGGGGGGCGGCCCTTTCACCATCGCCCAGGGCCAGCAGGGCCAGGGCCTGGCAATGGCGGGACCCGTTGCTGCTTCCGGCACGGTCCTGCCAGGCCTCGGCGAAGGCCAGCGCCCCCTGCGGATCGTCGGGGATCTGGTCCAGGCAGCGGAGATATTCCGGGCTGTCGTCCAGGCGCGGCGATTCGGGTGGCAGGGGCAGCACCTCCTCCGCCACGGGCACGGGCGGGCGGCGCAGGAATTGCCAGGCCCCTCCGGCCAGGGCGGCCAGGAGGGCAGCGGCGAAGGCGCCCATCAGCACGGGTCGGAGGGAGAGGCTCATCCCCTCCATCCTAGAGCAGATGGCGGGAAGGCGGCATCGCCTGAAAGCGTGAATCTGCCACCTCATCTCCCTGGCCGGAAACGGATGGCGGGGCGGCCCTAGCCAGCGCCGGCGAGTCGCGCCACATGCCCTTCCCGATGGCATTCGACGCTTCTCCAAATCTGCTGATCCTGGGCCTGGGCTATGCCGGCGAGGCCATCGCGCGCGCCGCGCTGGCACGGGGCTTCGCCGTCCGGGGCACCCATCGCCAGCCGGGGCAGGGGGCGGAAGCGGGGCCCGTACCGGCGATCCCCTTCGAGGCCGCCGGGCCGGCGATCGCGGCCGCAACGCATCTCGTGGTCACCATCCCCCCCGGCGAGGATGGGGACCCGGTGCTGGCGCGGCATGGCGAGGCGATCCGGGCCGGGCTGGGGGCGCGGCTGCGCTGGGTGGGCTACCTCTCCACCACGGGCGTCTATGGCGACCGTGGCGGGGCCTGGGTGGATGAGACGACCCCTGCGGCGCCGGGGCAGCCGCGTTCCCTGCGGCGGCGCCAAGCGGAACTGGCCTGGGAGGCGGCGCTGGCCGGACGTGCCTGGCTCGACCTCTTCCGCACCGGCGGGATCTACGGCCCCGGACGCAGCGCGCTGGACGAGGTCCGTGCCGGAAAGGCGCGGCGGGTGATCCGGCCGGGCCATGCCTTTGGGCGCATCCACCGCGACGACATCGCACGGGCGGTGGCGGCGGCCGCGGCCCAGGCCCCCCAGGACCAGGTCCCGGCACGCCCGGCTCCGGTGGGCGCCATGCCCAGGGTGCTGCATCTCGTGGATGACGAACCGGCGGAACCGGCGCTGGTGGTGGAGGAGGCGGCGCGGCTGCTCGGCCTGCCGCCACCGCCTGCCTTGCCCTTCGAGGCGGCCTGGGCGGAAATGTCGCCCATGGCGCGCTCCTTCTGGTCGGAGCGCCGCCTCGTGGCCAATGCCCGGACCAGGGCGGCGCTCGGCCTGGAATGGCGCTATCCCAGCTATCGCGAAGGGCTGCGGCAGATCGCCGCGGAGCAGGCCGGCCACCGGGAGGCGTGAACGCCGGCTACGGCCCCCCGCCGGCGGTGCCTAGCCGCCCTCCTGGCGGAGCAGGCCGTTCAGGCTGCGCCAGAGCAGAGCGAGGTCGGCGGGGCGCGACAGGCGGTGGTCGCCATCCTTCACCAGGGTGAGCGAGACCGCCGGGCTTTCCAGCGCCTCCACGATCCGCAGTGCATGCCGCCAGGGCACCTCGGCATCCCGCATGCCCTGGAGGAGCTTCACCGGGTTGGTGTAGCTCAGGGGACGGTCCAGCAGCAGGTTGCTCCGGCCGTCCTCCAGCAGGGCGGCGGTGAAGGGCATCGGCTCCCCATAGTCGGAGGGGCGGTAGGTCACGCCGTCCTGGTCCAGGGCGAGGCGGTCCTCCTCCGTCAGTTCCTGCGGGATCAGCGCCTCGGTGAAATCGGGCGCGGCGGCGATGCCTAGCACGCCATGCACGCGCTCCTCGCCCCACAGCCGGGCCAGCAGCAGCGCGATCCACCCGCCCATGGAGGAACCCACCAGGATCAGCGGCTCCTCCGGCGCGCGGGCATCGATCACCGCCGCGGCGTCGCGGGTCCACTGGCTGATGGTGCCGTCCTCGAATCGCCCGCCGCTGCTGCCATGGCCGGAATAGTCCAGGCGCAGGAAGGCCTGCCCACGCTCGGAGCAGCGCTCGCGGAGATAGAGCGCCTTGGTGCCCTCCATGTCGGAGCGGTAGCCGCCCAGGAAGACCACCGTCGGTCCCGTGCCCTGCAAGGCGGCCCAGGCCAGTTCCACCCCGTCGCCGCGATCCAGGCGGCCGAATTCTTCCATCATGATGCGGTCCTTGGCAGGCCTCGGGCGGCCAGGGAACGGAACAGGGCCCCGGCGCCGAAGCGCCAGGGCGGGCATTCATCCGTCCGCGCCACCTGGTTGCACAACGCGCCAAGACGCCCGGAGGCGATGCGCACTTTGTCGCCCGGAGCATGGGTGAAGCCGCCGCCGGGGGTGGAGCGGTCCTTGGTGGGGGAGAAGGGCGTGCCGAGGAAAAGCACGAATCCGTCCGGATACTGGTGATGGGCGTTGGCTGCCTGGGCCACCAGACCG
The DNA here is from genome assembly GCF_023078375.1 of Roseomonas gilardii subsp. gilardii. Lineage (NCBI taxonomy): Bacteria > Pseudomonadati > Pseudomonadota > Alphaproteobacteria > Acetobacterales > Roseomonadaceae > Roseomonas > Roseomonas gilardii. The sequence continues at coordinate 2,607,434 of NZ_CP095554.1, forward strand.
GCCGGGTCGCGGCTGATCGCGCCGACCTCGCCGGTCTCGTCCAGTACGAAGCCGTCCTCCCCCTCGATTCGCAGCGTGATCCCGGCGCGGCGGACATCCTCCAGCGTGAAGCCGGCATCGAAGAGGCGGATCGCCGGGCCCAGGGCCGTGGCGGCGTTGTTGTCCTTGGCCCGGCCGAGCAGCAGGGCGGAGCGGCCCTCGATGTCGCGCAGGTTCACGTCGTTGCCGAGGCAGGCGCCCAGGATCTCACCCCGCGCGTTGACGCAGAGCACCGCCTCGGGCTCCGGATTCGACCAGGCGGAGGAGGGGTGTACGCCGATCGGCGCGGCGGGGCCGACCGCCGCCATGGGCTGGCACTTGGTGAAGACCTCGGCATCCGGCCCGATGCCGACCTCCAGGTACTGGCTCCACCAGCCCTTGGCGACCAGCGCCTCCTTGAGCCGCATGGCCTCCTCGCTGCCCGGCACCAGGGCGGCGAGGTCGTCGCCGATGATGCCGCGCACCTCCACCCGCACCGCCTCGGCGCGGGAGGCGTCGCCGCGGCAGCGCTCCTCGATCACCCGTTCCAGCATGGAGCGCACATAGGTCACGCCGCAGGCCTTGATCGCCTGCAGGTCCACCGGGGCGAGGAAGCGCCCCCCGGCCAGCGCCGCCTCCGGGTCCAGCGCCAGGGGCGTGCCGCGTGCCTCGATCGCCGCCAGCGGGTCGGCCTCGTTCAGCCAGGCGCTGACCGTGCCGAAGGCGGGGGTCATGTCATAGGCCCGGCCCTGGCGCAGGGCGATGGCGACAGGCCCCTCCGGCGTGTCGAGCCGCAGGGCGAAATGGCCGTCGCGCCAGTCCTGCGGCAAGGTTGCCCGCATGGGGGGCGCCTGCATGGTGGCTGCCTGCATGGGTGCGGTCCTCTCCTGGCTTTTCAAGACTGTAGAGGCGGGGCCGGGGGCCGCCAAGCGGGCGGGGCGGCGCCGGATGGTTCCAAGCCCGCCGATTAGGCATTACAGCGGCGGCACGATGCCCGCTCCTCCCGCCATCCTCCAGGTCCTTCCCGCGCTGCATTCCGGCGGCGTGGAACGCGGCACGGTGGAGATCGCCCAGGCCATCGCGCGGGCCGGCTACCGCGCCCTGGTCGCCTCCGCCGGCGGCGCGATGGCGCGGGAGGTGGAGGCCGTGGGCGGGCGTCACGTCACCCTGCCGCTGGACCGGAAATCCCCCGCCGCGCTGGCCGCCAATGCCGGGGCGCTGGCGCGGCTGATCCGGGCGGAGGGAGTGCGGATCGTGCATGCGCGCTCGCGCTTCCCGGCCTGGTCGGCCTTCTGGGCGGCGCGGCGGACGGGGGCGCGTTTCGTCACCACCTATCACGGCGTGTACAGCGAGGATTTCCCGGGCAAGCGCCTCTACAACTCGGTCATGGTGCGCGGCGACCGGGTGATCGCCATCAGCGAGCATGTGGCGGAGGTGATCCGGCAGCGCCACGGCATCGGGCCGGACCGGCTGCGGCTGATCCCGCGCGGGGTGGATGTCTCTGCCTTCGCCCCCGATGCCATCCCGGCGGAACGCGTCGCCGCGCTGCGTCATGCCTGGGAAGTGCCGGAAGGGCGCCCGGTGGTGATGCTGCCCGGCCGGCTGAGCCGCTGGAAAGGGCAGGGGGTCTTCCTCCAGGCGCTGTCGCGGCTCGGCGGGGCGGGGCCGACCGGCATCCTGGTCGGAGAGGGCAACCACCGCGCCGAGCTGGAGCGCGACGCCGCCGCGCTGGGGCTGGACGGGCGCCTGCTGCTGCCCGGCATCACCCGCGACATGCCGGCGGCGCTGATGCTGGCCGATCTCGCGGTGCATGCCAGCACCAAGCCGGAACCCTTCGGCCGCACGGTGATCGAGGCCCAGGCCATGCGGGTGCCGGTGATCGCCGCCGATCTCGGCGCCCCGCGCGAGACGGTGGAGGAAGGCGTCACCGGCTGGCGCGTGCCGCCCGGCGATCCGGAGGCGCTGGCCGGGGCGATCCGCCGCGCCCTGGCCCTGCCGGCGGCGGAGCGCGCGGCGATCGGCGCGGCGGCCCGGGCGGCCGTGCTGGCGCGCTACACCACCGCCGCGATGCAGGCGGCGACGCTGGACGTGTATCGGGAGCTGCTGTGAGGATCCTGGTCATCAAGCTTTCGGCCCTGGGCGACATCGTCCTGGGTTTCGGCCCCTTCGCGGCGATCCGCGCGCATCATCCGGATGCCCATATCACCCTGCTGACCACGAAGCCCTTCCTCGACTTCACCCGGCACATGCCCTGGTTCGACGAGGTCTGGCAGGACGAACGGCCGAGCGGGCCGGGCGGGCTGCTGCGCCTGGCGCGCCGGCTGCGGGCCGGGCATTTCGACCGGGTCTACGACCTGCAGACCTCCGGGCGCTCCTCGCGCTACCGCCTGCTGATCGGCCGCCGCCCGGAATGGTCGGGCATCGCGCGCGGCGCCAGCCACCCGCACAGCAACCCGCTGCGGGACTTCATGCACACGCTGGAGCGGCAGCGGGAACAGCTGGAAATGGCCGGCATCCGCGACTTCCCGGCCCCGGATCTCGGCTGGCTGGAGGCCGACCTGTCGCATCTCGGCCTGCCGGAGCGCTTCGCCGCGCTGGTGCCGGGGGCCAGCCCGAGCCGCCCGGCCAAGCGGTGGCCGCATTTCCCGGCGCTGGCGGCGCTGCTGCCCCTGCCGCCCGTGGTGGTGGGCGGCCCCGCCGAGGCGCCGCTGGCCGGGGCCATCCGCGCGCGGCGGCCCGATGCCATCGACCTGACCGGCCGGACATCGCTCTTCGAGCTGGCGGCGGTGCTCCGCCGCGCCGCCTTCACCGTGGGCAACGACACCGGCCCGACGCATCTGGCGGCGGCAGTGGGCAGCCCGACGCTGACCCTGTTCGGCGCGGACAGCGATCCCGCGCTCACCGCCCCGCGCGGGCCGCGGGCGGCGGCGTTGCAACGCCTGCCGCTGGACAGCCTGGACCCCGCTGCCGTCATGACAGCCCTGCGCGGCCTGGACGTGCTGCCGGCATCGTCCCCACCTGCGCCACCTTGACGTGTTGCGGGCGCGGTCCCAAAGGTCGCGCCTTGTTTCACACCCCTCTCCACGCAAGGATCGGCCCGCGCCCATGCCCGTGATCACTCTGCCCGACGGATCCACCCGTGCTTTCGACGGGGCGGTGACGGGCACGACGGTCGCGGCCGCCATCGGCCCCGGCCTCGCCAAGGCGGCGCTCGCCATGGAGCTGGACGGGAAGCTGGTGGACCTCGCCACCCCGATCGAGGCGGATTCCAGCCTCCGCTTCGTCACCCGCAAGGACCCGGAGGCGCTGGAGCTGATCCGGCACGACGCGGCGCATGTGCTGGCCGAGGCGGTGCAGGAGCTGTTCCCCGGCACCCAGGTCACCATCGGCCCGGCGATCGAGGACGGCTTCTACTACGACTTCGCGCGCAACGAACCCTTCAGGCCCGAGGACTTCCCGGCGATCGAGGCGAAGATGCGCGAGATCATCGCGCGCAACGCCGGCTTCGTCCGCGAGGTCTGGCCGCGCGAGGAAGCGATCCGCTTCTTCGAGGAGAAGGGCGAGCGCTACAAGGCCGAGCTGATCCGCGACCTGCCGGCGGATATGCCGATCAGCATCTATCGCCAGGGCGAATGGCTCGACCTCTGCCGCGGGCCGCATATGCGCTCGACCGGCGATATCGGCGGCGCCTTCAAGCTGATGAAGGTGGCGGGGGCCTATTGGCGCGGCGACCACCGCAACGCCATGCTCTCCCGCATCTACGCCACCGCCTGGCGCGACCAGAAGGAGCTGGATGCCTATCTCCTCCGGCTGGAGGAGGCGGAGCGCCGCGACCACCGCAAGATCGGCAAGGAGATGGACCTCTTCCACCTTCAGGAGGAGGCGGTCGGCTCCATCTTCTGGCACCCGAAGGGCTGGAAGCTCTACCGGGCGCTGGAGGACTACATGCGCCGCCGGCTGGACGAGGCGGACTACCAGGAGGTCCGCACCCCGCAGCTCGTGGACCGCAAGCTCTGGGTGGCCTCCGGCCACTGGGAGAAGTTCCGCGAGAACATGTTCATCGCCACGGTCGAGGACGAGACCGAGAAGGACCGCGTCCTGGCCCTGAAGCCGATGAACTGCCCCTGCCACGTGCAGATCTTCAACCAGGGCCTGCGCAGCTACCGCGAGCTGCCGCTGCGCATGGCCGAGTTCGGCGCCTGCCACCGCTACGAGCCCTCGGGCGCGCTGCACGGCATCATGCGGGTGCGTTCCTTCACCCAGGACGACGCGCACATCTTCTGCACCGAGGAGCAGATCGCCGGCGAGACGGTGAAGTTCGTGGCGCTGCTCTCCTCCATCTACCGCGACCTGGGCTTCGAGGGATTCCGCGTGAAGTTCTCCGACCGGCCGGAAAAGCGGGCCGGGACGGACGAGGTCTGGGACCATGCCGAGGGCGCGCTGCACGAGGCCTGCCGCATCGCCAATGTGGCATACGAGATGAACCCCGGGGAGGGCGCCTTCTATGGCCCCAAGCTGGAATTCGTGCTCCGCGACGCGATCGGCCGTGACTGGCAGTGCGGCACGCTGCAGGTGGATTTCGTGCTGCCGGAGCGTCTGGACGCCGAATACGTGGCCGAGGACGGCACCCGCAAGCGCCCGGTCATGCTGCACCGCGCCATCCTGGGCAGCTTCGAGCGCTTCATCGGCATCCTGATCGAGCAGCATGCCGGCCGCTTCCCGCTCTGGCTCTCGCCGGTGCAGGTGGTGGTGGCGACCATCGTCAGCGACGCCGACGCCTATGCCGAGCAGGTCGGCCAGGCGCTGCGCGCCGCCGGGCTCCGGGTGGAGCTCGACACGCGCAACGAGAAGATCAACCGCAAGGTGGCGGACCATATCGCGGGCCGCGTGCCGCTGATGGTGGTGATCGGGCGGCGCGAGGCCGAGGAAGGGAAGATCGTGCTGCGCCGCCTGCCCGGGCGCGAGCAGGAGACCCTGGCCCTGGACGAGGCCGTGGCGAGGCTGGTGGCGGAAGCCGCCCCGCCCGATGCCAAGAGCGAGAACATGGTTGCAGCGGCCTGAGCCGCGCACCATAAAACCCATTCCTACGAAACCGTAACAGGAGCGAACCCTGGCCCGAGGCCCTATTCCGAACCAGCTTCCCACCCGCGATGGTCCGCGGGTGAATGAGGATATCCGCGTCCCGCAGGTCCGCCTGATCGACCAGGACGGCGAGATGATCGGCGTGATGAGCGCGCGCGAGGCCCTGCTGCGCGCCTATGATGTCGGGATGGATCTCCTGGAGATCAGCCCCAACGCCGATCCGCCGGTCTGCAAGATCACCGACTACGGCAAGTACAAGTACGAGCAGCAGAAGAAGGCCAACGAGGCCCGCAAGAAGCAGAAGGTCGTCGAGATCAAGGAGATCAAGGTACGGCCGAACATCGATGACCACGACTACGAGGTGAAGATGCGCGCCGCGCGCTCCTTCATCGAGGAAGGCGACAAGGTCAAGGTGACGCTGCGCTTCCGCGGCCGCGAGATGGCGCACCAGGATCTGGGCGCGAAGGTGCTGGAGCGGATCCGGACCGAGCTGGGCGACACCGTGAAGGTGGAATCCATGCCGCGTCTGGAAAACCGCCAGATGATCATGGTGCTGGCGCCGAAGTAAGGCGCCGCCCCGCCGCTCCGGAAGGTTGCTTCCGGCAGGGGCGATCCGCAGAGGGCGATCCGGTTCCGGCTCGCCCGTTCCGACCGGCGGCAGGCCCTGGGCCTTGCCGCCCGGCCGCGCATGCGCCCGTTCCACCGGCCTCCGGCGCCCTCCATCGGAAACTTCGAAAAAACCGGGCCACCGGGGTCAGCCGGAGCCGGGATGCGGCGTTCCCGCCCTGATCGGCCGGCATGTCCCCCCGGGCTTGCGGGCCATCGCCGGCTGGCTGACTTTGTGCCGGCAAGGGTGAGGGAGCCGCATGCAATTCATCCGCCTCTACGCCAGGGTGCTGGGCCTCCTGGCACCGGACAAATGGGTCGCGATCGGCCTCGCCTTCTCCGCCCTGGCCCTGGCCGGGCTGCAATTCCTGGAGCCGGTCCTGTTCGGGCGGGTGGTGGATGTCCTGTCCGCCTCCGGCCGCCTGCCCGCCAGCGAGATCTGGCGCCAGGCCATGGCCCTGCTGGTGGTCTGGGGGGCGGTGGGCGTCACCGGAATCGCGGCGAATGTCGCGACCTCGCTGCTGGCGGACCGGATGTCGCACCGCAACCGGCTGGTCTCGATGCACCGCTTCTTCCAGCACGTGCTGGCGCTGCCGCTCTCCTTCCATGGGGATACGCAGTCCGGCCGGATCATGAAGATCATGCTCTCCGGTTCGGACAAGCTCTTCTCCCTGTGGCTGGGCTTCTTCCGCGAGCATCTGATGACCTTCCTCTCGGCCATCGTGCTCCTGCCCCTGACGCTGTTCCTGAACTGGCGGCTGGGCCTGCTCCTCATGGCCCTGGTGGTGATCTTCGTCACCATCTCGGTCTTCGTGATCAAGCGCACCCAGGCGGCGCAGGAGCATGTGGAGCGGCTGCATTCCGGCCTGGCGGGCAATGTCCAGGACGCGCTCTCCAACGTGACGGTGGTGCAGGCTTTCACCCGGATCAGCGCCGAGACCCGGATGTTCGGGGACACCATCCAGCAGGTGCTGGCGCATCAGTTCCCGGTGCTGAACTGGTGGGCGGTGGTGACGGTGATGACCCGTGCCTGCTCCACCATCTGCATCATCCTGATCTTCCTGCTGGGCACCTGGCTGCACATGCGGGGGCAGGCGACGGTGGGCGAGATCGTCTCCTTCATGGGCTTCGCCAACATGCTGATCTCCCGCATGGAGGGGGCGGTGGCCTTCGCCTCGCAGACCGTGCTGCAGATGCCGGCCCTGGCGGAGATGTTCTCGGTGCTCGACGCCCGCTCCTCCGTGCCGGAAAAGCCGAACGCCGTGGATATCGGCCAGGCGAAGGGCGAGGTGCGCTTCGAGAACGTGGCCTTCGGCTATCCGGGCGGTCCGCTGATCCTGAAGGATGTCTCCTTCACCGCGCCGCAGGGGCGGACCATGGCCCTGGTCGGCCAGACCGGTGCCGGCAAGTCCACCGCCATGTCCCTGCTCCAGCGGCTCTGGGACCCGGTCTCGGGCCGGATCACGCTGGACGGGCATGACCTGCGCGACATCTCGCTGACCTCGCTGCGGCGCAATATCGGCGTGGTGTTCCAGGATTCGATGCTGTTCAACCGCACGATCCGGGAGAACCTGCTGGTCGGCCGGCCGGATGCGACGCAGGAGCAGATCGAGCATGCCTGCCGCATGGCCGAGGCGCACGACTTCATCATGCGCCAGCCCAACGGCTACGACACCATGATCGGGGAGCGCGGCAGCACGCTCTCCGGCGGCCAGAAGCAGCGGCTCTCCATCGCCCGCGCGCTGCTGAAGGACCCGCCGGTGCTGATCCTGGACGAGGCCACGAGCGCGCTCGACACCGCCACCGAGGCCCGGGTGCAGAAGGCGCTGAAGGCCCTGATGGCGGGGCGCACCACCTTCATCATCGCCCACCGTCTGTCCACCGTGCGGGACGCGGACGAGATCATGGTGTTCGATGCCGGCTACGTCGCCGAGCGTGGCACCTTCGACGAGCTGGTGGCACTGAACGGCCGCTTCGCCGAGCTGGTGAAGACCCAGCTTGCCGGCACCGCCACGGTGAGCCAGCCGACCCCCGTCCACGCCTGAGGGCACCGCGCCGCCCCGGTGGGCACGGGGTGGCGACCAGGGCACGAGAAAAGCCGCCACGACCCCGTGGCGGCTTTTCCGATGGCCCTGCCGGTGTGGCGGGGGCGCCCGGCTCCCGGAGGCTACTGAGCCAGGCGGAGCGAGCCGTCAGGCGCGCGTTCATAAACGCCGCCACCACCGAGATAGGCGCCGTTGTCGGCACTGTTCCGGGGCGTGCGGGCACGGTTGCGGAGATGCGCCGGCCCGGTGCCGGGGCCACCCTCCACGGCCGAGGAGCCCGCGCCGCTGACATCCCGCGGCGTCGCGCCCGGCGTGGCATAGGAGGTGCCGGTCCGATTCATCACCGGTGTGTTCACGCGGGAGGAACCGGCACTGCTGGTGTCACGGGGCGTCGAACCGAAGCCAGGGCGGCTCGTCGCCGGGTTGTTCATGATCGGCGTATCGACGCTGGAGGAGCCGGCGCCGCTGTTGTCGCGCGGCGTGGCACCCGGCATGGCCTGGGTGGTCGGCATCTGCTGGGCCGAGGCAATGCCCCCCGCCCCGAGGGCCAGAGCCAGGGTGCAGGCCGCGAACAAGTTCCTGTTCATTGTGAATCTCCTTGAGCGGACCCCATGAAGAAGTGATTCTCCCTGGATTCCAGGGGCCTTCTTCTCCTGGCTGGGTCTCGCCGGCTTAACGGAGACTTTGCGGCCAAGTTGCGGTCACGTCTTCGCGCCGCGGGATGAACAGAAAACCTGTTCGAGGACTTGGGCAGGCAAGTTTCCATCGCGGACGAAGGCGCCAGGCCGTGCCGCCCCGTCCATGCCCTCCCGGCCCGGCCTTCCTCAGCCGTGATCCCAGAGCCGGGCGGCGCCGAAGACGCCCGAACTGTCGCCGTGCTTCGCCTGCACGATGTTGATCCGCCGCAGATCCCCGAAGATCCAGGGTTCCATCAGGCGCGGCACCTCGCGGTAGCAGTGCTCCAGGTTCGAGACGCCGCCGCCGAGCACGATCACGTCCGGGTCCAGGATGTTGGTCAGGTTGGCCAGGGCGCGGGCCAGGCGGTCGGCATGGCGCTCCAGCCCGGCGCGGGCGATGAGGTCGCCAGCCGCGGCCTGCTCGCCGATCGCGGAGGCATCGCGATGGCCGGGGCCATAGGTATCGGCGGCGAGGCCGGGGCCGGAAAGATAGGTCTCCAGGCAGTTCGGGTTGCCGCACCAGCAATGGGTGCCCGGCATCTCCTCGGCCCGCATCCAGGGCAGGGGAGTATGCCCCCACTCGCCGGCGATGCGGTTCGGGCCGTTCAGCGGATAGCCGTTGACCACGATCCCCGCGCCGCAGCCGGTGCCCAGGATCACCGCGAACACCACCGGATAGCCACGGCCCGCCCCATCGGCGGCCTCGCTCATCGCCAGGCAGTTCGCGTCGTTCATGACGCGCACCTCGCGGCCGATCGCGCTGGCCAGATCGATGTCGAGCGGGTGCCCGTTCATCTCCTGCGTGTTGGCGTTCCGCACCAGCCCGGTATGGGGGCTGATGCTGCCCGGAATGCCGACGCCGATAGTCGGCGCCCCGTCGGTGCTGCGGAGTTCGGCCTGCGCCTCCGCCACCAGGGCGGCGATGTTGTTCACGATGTCGTCATAAGCGCGGGGTGTCGGCCGGCGCCGGCGCAGGCGCACGCGGCCATCCTCGTCCAGGGCGACGATCTCCGTCTTCGTGCCACCCAGATCCACGCCAAGCTTGATGCGCATGATCAGCCTCGTTCTCCTGGCCCGGAGGCTGCGGCAAGACAGGAAGGCGGGCAAGCGGCGCCGGGCGGGGGGCGTGACGCGGGGCACGGAGCGGGGCAGAGAGATGTGTCATGGGGGCCGCCGCCGGACACAGTCCGGTGACTGGCTCGGCCGGAAGGGGCTGGTGGTTCCGCCGTGCTGGACAGGCTGGCGCTGGAATGATGGAATTGCGACGATGAGCGAGACGGTGCTCGATGTGAAGGGGCTGAGCTGCCCTCTGCCAGTGCTGAAGGCGAACAAGGCCCTTCGATCCCTGCCTGCCGGGGCGCGGCTGACGGTGCTGGCCACGGACCCGGCCAGCGTCAAGGATTTCCAGGCCTATGCCCGGGAGACCGGCCATGCGCTTGTCAGCTTCAGCGAGGGGGCCGGCCTGTACCGCGTCACGCTGCGCAAACGGAAGGACACGGTCGCGCCAGAGGCCGACTGACCCGGCGGGAGGGGGCCGGCTGAAAAAGGGCCGGGGGCAGGGGGACAAGAAAGAAAGTGGATCTTCTGTTGCTGACGCACCGGGCTTGCCTGGGCCATGACATGGGCTTCGAGGCCATGGAACGCCCGGCGCGGCTGCGTGTGGTGCTGGAGGCGCTGGAGGCGCAGTACTTTTCGATGCTGGCGCGGGAGGAGGCGCCCCGGGCGACCCGCGAGCAGTTGATGCGCGTCCATCCGGCCAGCTATGTCGACACCATCCTGGCGACCCGGCCGGAGGGGGACGAGCATGTGGTGATCGACGGCGACACGGCCATGGGCGCGGGCAGCGCCGAGGCCGCGCTGCGCGCCGCCGGGGCCGGCATCGCCGCCGTGGATGCGGTGATGCGCGGCGAGTTCGCCAGGGCCTTCTGCGCCGTACGCCCACCCGGCCACCATGCCGAGCCCACGCGGGCCATGGGCTTCTGCCTCTTCTCGAACATCGCCGTCGCGGCCCGCCATGCCCAGGAGGTGCACGGCGCTGGGCGGGTGGCGATCCTGGATTTCGATGTGCATCACGGCAACGGCACCCAGGCGGTGTTCGAGCGCGATCCCAGCGTCTTCTTCGCCTCCTCCCACCAGATGCCGCTCTATCCCGGCACCGGCGCCGCGCAGGAGCGCGGCATGGGCAACATCCTCAACGCCCCGCTGCCGCCGGGCGCCAAGGGCGAGGAATTCCGCGCCGCCTGGTCGGAGCTGATCCTGCCGGCGGTGGAACGCTTCTCCCCCGGCCTGATCCTGGTCTCGGCCGGCTTCGACGCCCATGCCCGCGACCCGCTCGCCCATCTCCGCCTGACGGAAGCGGATTTCGCCTGGGTGACCGGCGAAATTTGCGCGGTTGCAAGGCGGGTCTGCGGTGGGCGGGTGGTATCCATGCTCGAAGGCGGCTACGACCTGGACGCGCTGGCCCGCTCCGTGGCCGCGCATGTGCGGGCCCTGATGGATGCCTGAGGCATGCAGTCCGGGGACCGGTTTCTGGAAACGAGGTTCATGAACGATACGTCGCCCGCCGTGGAGACGCTTTCCTTCGAGGAGGCGCTGCGTGAGCTCGAGGAGATCGTCCGCAGCCTGGAGCGCGGCGATGCTTCCCTGGAGACGGCGATCGCCAGCTATACCCGCGGCACCGCCCTGCGGGCCCATTGCGAGCGGAAGCTGAACGAGGCCGAGCAGCGCGTGCAGGCGATCGTGCCCGGCCCCGGTGGGCCTTCGCTGCGGGAGATCGAGGAATGAGCGGCCAAACCATGACCGCGTCCCTGTCCACGGCACTCACCGCCGCCCAGGGGGAGATCGAGCAGGCGCTGGACATCCTGCTGCCGCGGGAGGAAGGGCGCGAGGCGCCGCTCTTCGCGGCGATGCGCTATGCCGCGATGGGCGGCGGCAAGCGGATGCGGGGCTTCCTGGTCCTGGAAGGCGCCCGGCAGTTCAACGTGGCCCGCGCCTCCGCGCTGCGCGTCGCCGCGGCGATCGAGATGCTGCACGCCTATTCGCTGGTGCATGACGACCTGCCGGCGATGGACGATGACGACCTGCGCCGCGGCAAGCCCACCGTCCACAAGCAGTGGGACGAGGCCACGGCCATCCTGGTCGGCGACGCCCTGCAGACCCAGGCCTTCGCCGTGCTGGCGGCCCCCGACACGCATCCCGACCCGGCGGTGCGGGCGGATCTCTGCCTGCACCTGGCCCTGGCGTCCGGCGCGCGCGGCATGGTGGGCGGGCAGATGCTCGACATCCTGGCCGAGACCGCCACGGAGCCGATGACCCAGGCCGAGATCGGGCGCCTGCAACTCCTCAAGACCGGCAAGCTGATCGAGTTCTCGGCCGAGGCCGGGGCGATCCTGGGCAAGGCACCCGCCGCCCAGCGCATGGCGCTCTGCTCCTACGGACACGATGTCGGCGCCGCCTTCCAGATCGCGGACGACCTGCTGGATGCCACCGCCACGGCGGAGGAAACGGGCAAGGCCACCGGCAAGGATGCCGGGGCGGGCAAGGCGACCCTGGTCAGCCTGCTCGGCCTCGAACGCGCCCAGGTCCAGGCCGAGCGCCTCGTGGCCCAGGCGAGGCAGCATCTCGACAGCTTCGGGGAGAAGGCGGATCTGTTGCGCCAGCTCGCCGACTACGCGATCCAGCGTAGGAACTGATACCATTCACGCGGCCGGAGGACCCATGTCACGACCCAGCACGCCGCTGCTCGACCGCGTCCGCATCCCGGCGGACATGCGCAATCTCTCGGCCGAACAGCTCCGTCAGCTCGCAAACGAGCTGCGGGCGGAGACCATCGACGCGGTGAGCGGAACCGGGGGGCATCTCGGCGCCTCCCTGGGGGTGATCGAGCTGACGGTGGCCATCCATGCCGTCTTCGACACGCCGGCCGACCGGCTGATCTGGGATGTCGGCCACCAGGCCTATCCTCACAAGATTCTGACCGGACGCCGTGACCGTATCCGCACCCTGCGGCAGCCGGGGGGCCTGTCCGGCTTCACCCGGCGGTCGGAGAGCGAGTACGACCCCTTCGGCGCGGCGCATTCCTCGACCTCGATCTCCGCCGGCCTCGGCATGGCGGTGGCGCGGGACCTGAAGGGCGACACGCGCAACGTCATCGCCGTGATCGGCGACGGCGCGATGAGCGCCGGCATGGCCTACGAGGCCATGAACAATGCCGGCGCCATGAAGTCCCGCCTGATCGTGGTGCTGAACGACAACGACATGTCGATCGCGCCGCCGGTGGGGGCGCTCTCGGCCTATCTGTCGCGCACCATCTCCTCGCGCCCCTTCCTCTCCATCCGGGACGTGATGGGCAAGCTGGCGAAGCGCTTCCCGGCGCCGCTGGCCCGCGCCGCGGAACGGGCGGACGAATACGCGCGCGGGCTGCTGACCGGCGGCACGCTCTTCGAGGAGCTGGGCTTCTACTATGTCGGCCCGATCGACGGCCACGACCTCGACGCGCTGCTGCCGGTGCTGCGGAACCTGCGCGACGCGGATGAGGGGCAGCCGGTCCTGCTGCATGTGGTGACCAAGAAAGGCAAGGGCTACGCCCCGGCGGAATCCTCGCCCGACAAGTACCATGGCGTGCAGAAGTTCAACGTCATCACGGGGGAGCAGCAGAAGGCTCCGCCGGGTCCGCCGGCCTATACCAAGGTCTTCGCCAACGCGCTGATCGCCGAGGCGGAGCGGGACGACCGGATCGTGGCGGTCACCGCCGCCATGCCCTCCGGCACCGGCCTCGACCTCTTCGGCAAGCGCTTCCCCCGCCGCACCTTCGACGTGGGCATCGCCGAGCAGCACGGCGTCACCTTCGCCGCCGGCATGGCGACGGAGGGCATGAAGCCCTTCTGCGTGATCTACTCGACCTTCCTGCAACGCGCCTACGACCAGGTGATGCACGACGTGGCGCTGCAGAACCTGCCGGTGCGCTTCGCCATGGACCGGGCCGGGCTGGTGGGGGCGGATGGCGCCACCCATGCGGGGTCCTTCGACATCGCCTATCTCGGCTGCCTGCCGAACATGGTGCTGATGGCCCCGGCCGATGAGGCGGAGCTGATGCACATGACCGCCACGGCGGCCGCCCATGACGCCGGGCCGATCGCCTTCCGCTATCCGCGCGGGGAGGGGACGGGGCTGGTCGCGCTGCCGCAGCGGGGGGAGGTCCTGCCCATCGGCAAGGGCCGCATCCTGCGAGAAGGGACGGCCGTCGCACTGCTCTCCTACGGCACGCGGCTCGCGGAATGCCTGAAGGCGGCGGACGAGCTGGCGGCGCAGGGGCTTTCCTGCACCGTGGCCGATGCGCGCTTCGCCAAGCCGCTCGACACGGCGCTGGTGGAGCAGCTCGCGCGCCACCACGGCGTGCTGGTGACGATCGAGGAAGGCTCGGTCGGCGGCTTCGGCAGCTTCGTGGCGCAGCATCTCGCCTGGAAGGGGCTGCTGGATGGCGGATTGCGCTTCCGGCCGATGGTACTGCCCGACCGCTACATCGATCACAACAACCCGCGGAAGCAGTATGACGAGGCCGCGCTGAACGCCGCCCATGTGGTGGCGACGGTCCAGGCGGCGCTGGGCTCCGGTGCGGGGGGCGCGGCACTGGCGCCCGCCCGGGCGTGAAGGCGGATCGGAAGGCGGAGCCCGGGGCGGATGCCCCGCGCGCCCCTTCCGGCCCCCCCACGGGGGGGAAGGTCCGCGCCGATCAGGCCCTGGTGGACCGTGGCCTGGCCGAAAGCCGCACCCGTGCCCAGGCGCTGATCCTGGCCGGCAAGGTCTTTTCCGGCGAGGCGCGGGTGGACAAGCCGGGGCAGCCGGTGAAGCCGGACATGCCGCTCCAGGTGCGGGGGCAGGAGCATCCCTGGGTCTCGCGGGGCGGCGTCAAGCTGGCCCATGCCCTGGGGCATTTCGGCCTGACGCCCGACGGGCGCACCTGCATCGATGTCGGCGCCTCCACCGGCGGCTTCACCGACGTGCTCCTGAAGCACGGGGCGACGAAGGTCTATGCCGTGGATGTCGGCCACGGCCAGCTCGCCTGGAGCCTGCGCCAGGACCCGCGTGTGGTGGTGATGGAGCGGACCAACGCCCGCTACCTCGACACCACCCATGTCCCGGAGCCTCTGGATGCGGTGGTCTGCGACGCCTCCTTCATCGGGCTGCGCACCGTCCTGCCGGCGGCGCTCGGCCTCGCGGCGCCGGGCGCCTGGGCTGCCGCGCTGATCAAGCCGCAGTTCGAGGCGGGGCCGGATGCCGTGGGCAAGGGCGGCGTGGTGCGCGACCCGAACGTGCATCGCAGGGTCTGCGGCATGATCCGGGACTGGTGGGCGGGGCTGGAGGGCTGGTCGGTCCTCGGGGTGACGGAAAGTCCGATCACGGGCCCCGAAGGGAACAAGGAATTCCTGATCGCCGCCCGGCGGAACGGGAAGTCCTGACACCGTCCGCCATCGTGGGGCATCCAGGTGGGGAAGGGCGCTGCCTTCCGCGTATCAGGCGGGGGTACCGGCGGAAATGGCTGGGGTGGCGGTCATGGCGTGGCCGCCACTGCCTGCGGAAGTCACCTGGGCACGGAGCTGGGCAAGAAGATTCCAGACGCGATCCGGATCCATTTTGATCTCGGGATCGTTAATGAGACGATCCAACTCCTCGAGTGCGTTCTCGAGCTCGCTATCGGTCATCCGACCTTCCCCGAATTTTGCACTGCAACAGGCCAAGAATGCCCCTCGGGGCAACGGCCTGCAACAATAACATTCATAAAGTCTCAAGGTTTTCCGGATCAGGGCGCGCCGGAGATCAACCGCACGATTCAACCGATGGTAGCAAAGCCGGATTCCGGCCCTGCGGGTGGGAGGGATGGCGGAAGCGCAACTCGCCGCAGGGAGTCGAGTCGGGCGGCGCCATGCCGAACATCTCCATCCGGGAGGCGCAGCTCACCGTGACCACATGGCGCGCCAGGGGGTGGTGAGGAAGCGGCGGACCGCCCCCTCCAGCTCCAGGCTTTCGCGCAGGCTGCGCCATTCCGTCCGGTTCAGATCCTCCAGGAACATGGCGATGATCCCGGGGCGTGTGCCGCTGAACCGGGAAGCGGCCAGGGCGGCACGGCGGCAGACCGCGGCGGCGATGCCGTTCTCCCGCCCGGAACGCGCGGCGAGCACGAGGATGCTGTCGCCGCCGGGGTTCCCGGCCATGGCCAGATGCGTGTCGGGGCCGAACTGGGCCCGCAGCGCCGCCGGCAGCCCGGCCTGCGCCCCGGCGATCAACAGCGGGTCAAGCTTCAGTACCGCCGCCTGATCGGCATCATGCCGCTTGCGGGAGGACAGGAGGGCTGTGATCCGGCGATGCAGCTCGGCGACATGCTCCGGCTCCTGGATGCCGTCCGGCAGCGTCACCTTGAGCACGTAGCGGCCCGGATGCGCCGAGAGCCAGGTGTGCAGGTCGGGATTCACCCGGTCCACCAGGGTGCACCAGCCGCTGTGGTGCAGGGGGCGCCCCTCATCGGCCAGGGCCGTCTCGCAGACGATCTCCGCCTCGGCCTCGTCCCGCCGGATCAGCAGGTCGTGCGGGGTGCCGTCGATCAGCCCGGCGTGATGCACGGTGAAGCCGCGCGAGCGTTGCAGGCTCGCCACCCGCAGCATGTGGAACAGGGGGATGAGGTTGGCCTGTCCGGTCAGCCCGGCGGCCAGCAGGTGGCGCAGCCGGTCGCGCGGCTCCGGCGGCAGAGTGGCGGCCAGTTCCACCGCCTCCCGCGCGAAATCCAGCGCCCGCGCCTCGGTGGCCTCGCTGCCCGGCCGGCCCAGGCTGGCCTGGGCCTCGCCGCCGAAGATGCGGGCCAAAGCGAGTTCGAGGGCATGGCGCTGTTGCAGGGCACGGGCGCTGAAGGAACGGCGGCGGGCGGCCTCGCTGATGTCGGAGAGGCGCTGCAGCCAGGCCTCCTCGCCGGCGAGATCGAGAAAGGCGTCCTTGATGGCGTGATGAGACCCTGCCGCATACGCCATACGGACCAACCCTCCGAAACCGTGCCGCCGCTAAATCCCGAGTTTCGGGATCGGTCAATCAAACGTCTTCGTGAGGCATTCAGTTGCGCGGCAGGCGGGCGCGGCTGGGGGCATCCGGGTTCTGCGCGCGGTGGCGCAGCAGGTGGTCGGCCAGCACGCAGGCCACCATGGCCTCGCCCACCGGCACGGCGCGGATGCCGACACAGGGGTCGTGGCGGCCCTTGGTGACCAGCTCCACATCCTGGCCGAAACGGTCCACTGCCCGGCGCGGCTGCAGGATGGAGGATGTGGGCTTCACCGCGAAACGGGCCACGACGGGCTGCCCGGTGGAGATGCCGCCCAGGATGCCGCCGGCATGGTTGGCGGAGAAGAGCACCTCGCCCTCCGCGCCCATGCGCATCTCGTCCGCGTTCTCCTCGCCGGACAGGGCGGCCGCGGCGAAGCCCTCGCCGATCTCGACGCCCTTCACCGCGTTGATGCTCATCAGCGCGGCGGCGAGGTCGGAATCGAGCTTGCCGTAGAGCGGCGCGCCCAGGCCGGGCGGCACGCCCTCCGCCACCACCTCGATGACGGCGCCGATGCTGCTGCCCGCCTTGCGGATCGCCATCAGCCGCTCCTCCCACCGCGCGGCGGCGGAGGCGTCAGGGCAGAAGAGGGCGTTGCGCTCCACCTCGGCCCAGCTCCAGGAGGAACGGTCCACCCTGTCGCTGCCCAGTGCCACCATGGCGCCCCGGATGCGGATCTCCGGCCCCAGCACCTTGCGCGCCACCGCCCCGGCCGCGACCCGCATCGCGGTCTCCCGCGCCGAGGACCGGCCGCCGCCGCGATAATCGCGCACCCCGTATTTCAGGTGGTAAGCGAGGTCGGCATGGCCCGGGCGGAAGCGGTCGGCGATCTCCCCATAGTCGCGGGAACGCTGGTCCTGGTTGGCGATCTCCAGCGCGATCGGGGTGCCGGTGGTCAGGCCCTCGAAGGTGCCGGACAGGATGCGGACCTCGTCCGGCTCCTGCCGCTGGGTCACGAGCTTCGACTGGCCGGGGCGGCGCTTGTCGAGATAGGGCTGGATATCCGCCTCGGTGAGCGGGAGGCCGGGCGGGCAGCCATCCACGACGCAGCCGATGGCGGGGCCGTGGCTCTCCCCCCAGGTGGTCACGCGGAACAGGTGGCCGAAGCTGTTATGCGACATGGGGGAGGGGGCCTGGGCTTCGGGGGGAGGGGCGCTCAGCCCTTCTCCACCGTGATGTCGGGGGCGTCGGGATTCTTCATGCCGACGGTGTGATAGCCGCAATCCACGTGGTGGACCTCGCCGGTCACGCCGGTCGAGAGGCCGGACAGGAAGTAGAGGCCGGAATTGCCCACTTCCTCCAGCCCGACATTGCGGCGCATCGGCGCGTTGTACTGGTTCCACTTCAGGATGTAGCGGAAGTCGCCGATGCCGGAGGCGGCGAGCGTCTTGATCGGCCCGGCGCTGATCGCGTTCACCCGGATGCCGCGGTCGCCCAGGTCGGCGGCCATGTAGCGCACCGAGGCCTCCAGCGCCGCCTTGGCCACGCCCATGACGTTGTAGTGAGGCATCACCCGCTCGGCGCCCAGATAGGTGAGCGTCAGCAGCGAGCCGCCATCGTTCATCATCGCGGCCGCGTGCTTCGCGACGGAGACGAAGGAGAAGCAGGAGATGTCCATCGCCTGCAGGAAGGCCTCGCGCGGCGTGTCGAGATAGCGCCCGCGGAGGTACTCCTTGTTGGCGAAGCCGATGGCATGGACCAAAAAGTCCAGCTTGCCCCAGCGCTCCCCGAGTGTCTGGAACACCGCCTCCACCGAGGCGTCATCGGTCACGTCGCAGGGCATCACCAGCTCGCTGCCGACGCTGGTGGCCAGGGGGCGGACGCGCTTCTCCAGCGCCTCCCCCTGATAGGTGAAGGCCAGTTCGCCGCCCTGGGCCGCCACCGAGCGGGCGATGGCCCAGGCGATGGATCGGTCGTTGGCGACACCCATGACGAGGCCGCGCTTGCCCGCCATCAGGTTGCCCGTCGGAATCTTGTGTTCTTGCGCGCTGTCGGTCATGCGGTGTGGTCCCGAGGCACCGGTCATGCGACCGGCCGTGATGTTGCGGCGGGGCCGGAGGGGTGGCACATGCCTTCCGACCCGGCAAGAGGGGAAGGGATCATGAACGCCACCCTGGACGCCAATACGGACTTCACCCGGAGCACCGATCCGGTCGCGCTCTTCAGCGAATGGATGCGCGCGGCCGAGGCCAGCGAGCCGAACGACCCGAACGCCATGTGCCTCGCCACGGTGGGGGCGGATGGCCGCCCCGCCGCCCGGATCGTGCTGCTGAAAAGCGTGGATGCGGGGGGATTCATGTTCCACTCGCACTACACGGGCCGGAAGGGGCGGGAACTCGAGGCCCATCCCTGGGCAGCCCTCTGCTTCCACTGGAAGACGCTGCACCGGCAGGTGCGCGTGGAGGGCCGCGTCGAGCGCGCCACCCCGGCGGAATCCGACGCCTACTATGCCTCCCGCGCCCGGATCTCACGCCTCGGCGCCTGGGCCTCGCGCCAGTCGGAGCCGCTGGCCGACCGGGCCGAGCTGGAGGCGCGGCTGCGGGAGGTGGAGCAGCGCTTCCCCGGCGAGGATGTGCCGCGCCCCGGGCACTGGGGCGGCTTCCGCCTGGTGCCCGACCGCATCGAGTTCTGGCAGGACGCACCCTATCGCCTGCATGACCGGGTGCTCTTCACCCGGGACGGCGAGGGCTGGGGACGCCAGCGCCTCTACCCGTGAGCCTTCCGGAGACGCAGCGCGAGACGGGCGCCCTGCTGGCGCGCCTGACCGGGGCGTCCGCGCCGCTGGAAACCCATATCTCCGCCATCTATGTCGGCGTGGACCGCACGCTGAAGCTGAAGAAGGCGGTGGCGCTGAGCTTCCTCGACTTCACCACCCTGGCGGCGCGGGAACGCTTCTGCCGGCGGGAACTGGAGATCAACGCCCCGGCCGCGCCCGGCATCTACCGCGCCGTCCATCCCGTGATCCGCGGCGCCGATGGGTCGCTCCACCTGGATGGAGAAGGAGAGGTGGTGGACTGGGTGCTGGAGATGGCGACCCTGCCCGCCGACGGCTTCCTGAACCTGATCGCGGCGCGCCACGGCGTGGACGGCGCGCTGGCGGACGCACTGGGCGACACGGTGGCGGCGCTGCACGCCGCGCAGCCCGTGGTCGAGGGGCTGGATTCGGAGGCGGAGATGCAGCGCGTCCTCGCGGGCGCCATCGAATCCTGCCGCCTGGCCAGCCTGCCGATGCCGGAGGTGGAGCGGCTGGCCGCCGATCTCGGGGCGGGTTTCGCGGCGCGGCGGGGGCTGCTCAATGCCCGCGCCGCCGCCGGTTATGTGCGGCGCTGCCATGGCGACCTGCATCTCGGCAACCTCGTGCTCTGGCCCAGCGGGCCCTGGGAAGGCCCGTGGCCTTCGACGCGCTGGAATTCGACGAGGCGCTGGCCACGGTGGACACGGGCTACGACCTCGCCTTCCTGCTGATGGACCTGGACCGGCGCGCCGACCGGACGGCCGCCAACCGGACCCTCTCCCGCTATCTCGGCCGCACCGGGGATACCGGGCTGCTCGGCGGGCTGGCGCCCTGGCTCGCCTTGCGCGCCATGGTCCGCTCCTATTGCGAGGTCCTGGCCGGCACGGACGGGATGCCCTACCTCCGCGCGGCGCAGCGCTATCTGGAACCCGTCCCGCCCGTCCTGCTGGCCGTCGGCGGGCTGCCGGGCACCGGCAAGACCTGGCTGGCCCGTGCCCTGGCGCCGGGGATCGGCGTGGCCCCCGGCGCGCTGGTGCTGCGCAGCGATGAGATCCGCAAGCGCCTCGCCGGAGTGGAGCCGGAAACCCGCCTGCCGCCCGAAGCCTATACCCCGGCGCGCAAGGCGGAGACCTATGCCGCCTTCCTGCGGGAGGCGCGCGAGGCCCTGTCCGGCCGCCATTCGGTGATCGCCGACGCCACCTTCCTCGACCCGGCGCAGCGCGCGGGAATCGAGGCCGTGGCGCGGGAAGCCGGCTGCCCCTTCCTGGGCCTCTGGCTGGAGGCGCCGGTCGAGGTGCTACGGAGCCGGATCGCCGGGCGGCGCCACGATGCCTCGGACGCCGACCTCGCCGTGCTGGAGGCCAGCGCGCGCCTCGATCCCGGCTCGCTCACCTGGGAAAGGGTGCGGGCGGATGGCGATCCGGTCGCGGCGGCCAGGACCCTTCTGGAGCGGCCGCGGCCCTTCTGAGCGACTGCCCTGAGCGACTGCCGGTTGCATCCACGCCCCGCTTCGTGATGGCATCCCGCTCGCGCGACTTGCCCCGCCGCCTCCGCGGCGGGACAATCCGGGCCGAGGCCCACCCTCCGGTCAGCGCGGCGCTTCGGGGAGGAACCCTGGACCCGCCGCGTGGCACCGGGCCTATAGGAAGCAGTTCCATGGCTTACCGCCGAATCCTTCTCCCCCTGACCGGTACGGCCGCCGGAGAAGCCGCCCTCCAGACGGCGCTGATGATGGCGCGGATCTGGCACAGCCACGTCCATTGCCTGCATGTCCGCGTCGATGCGCGCGACGTCGCGCCGCTGGCCGGGGAGGGGCTCTCCGGGGCGATGATCGAGGAGATGATGGCCGCCACCGAGCGCGAGAGCGGCGACCGCGCCCATCGCGTGCGCGCCCTCTTCGACCGCTTCGTGGCGAGCAAGGACGTCCAGATCGCCACCAACGCCGCCACCGCCAACAAGGCGAACGCGGCCACCCTGTCCTTCGAGAGCGTGGCGGGGCGGGAGGAGGACCTCGTCGCCCAGCAGTCGCGCCTCTACGACCTGGCGGTCGTGCCGCATCCGGAGGCGGGCGAGGACGTCTCCTCCTCCGACGCGCTGCATGCCGTGCTCTTCGACAGCGGCCGGCCCGTGCTGATCGCGCCGCGCCTGCCGCCCGAGACCATCGGCACGCGGGTCTGCTGCGCCTGGAACGGCACGGCGGAAAGCGCCGCCGCCATCGCCGCCGCGCTGCCCTGGCTGCACCATGCCTCGGCGGTGCAGGTCCTCTATGCCACCGGCTACCAGCGCCGCGGGCCGTCGGTGGACGGGATCCTCTCCTATCTCCGCTGGCACGGCATCGAGGCCGAGGCCAAGGAGTTCCAGCCGGTGAGCAAGGATATCGGCGCCGGGCTCCTGTCCGCCGCCAAGGATTTCGGCTCCGACCTGCTCTGCATGGGCGCCTACAGCCATTCCCGGCTGCGGCAGCTCATCCTGGGCGGCGTGACGCGGCATGTGCTGGAGCACGCGGACATCCCTGTCCTGATGTGCCGCTGAGGCTTCGCGGGGAGGCGCCATGCCTCCCCGCCGTCCTGTCAGTCCGCGCCTCAGTCCCCCCGTCAGTCCGCTGGGCGCACGTCTTGGGCCCGCGTGTACTCGTCCGCGCGGGCATCGATGGTCAGCCCGTGGCGCAGCGCCCAGGCGTTCTTCTGGATGTGGATCGGGATCAGCCCCGTATCCGCCATCGCCATCCGCGTCGCCTCCTGCAGGATCGCCTCCCGCTTCGCGTCGTCGAGCGTGCGCATGGCCTCGTTCAGCTTCGTGTCGAAGGCGGGGTTCGAATAGTGCCCGCGGTTCGAGGCGCCCGTGCCCAGCTCCTTGTCCTGCGTCGCCAGCAGGGCGCGCAGCATGGTGGAGGCCTCGCCGCTGGTGGCCGCGAGGCCCATCAGGTGGACGCTGGTGTCGCCACGGCTGGCGCGGGCGATGAAGGCGGTGAAGGGCTGCGCATCGACCTGGGTGCGCACGCCGATGCGCGTCCACATCTGCCCGACCGCCTGGATGATCCGCGCATCGTTCATGTAGCGGTCGTTGGGGCCGTGGATGGTGATGCGGAAGCCCTGCGGATAGCCCGCCTCGGCCAGCAGCTTCTTCGCCGCCTCCGGATCGGCCTTTGGCGCCGGCAGGTCGGGCACATAGCCGGTGGTGCCTTCCGCCATCACCTGCCCGGTGGGGACGGTCGCATCCTCCATCACCCGTGACGCGATGGCCTGGCGGTCGATGGCGATCGACAGCGCCTTGCGCACCCGCGCGTCGCGCAGCGGGTTGCGGCCCAGCTTCTGCCCGTCCGGCCCGGTGACGAAGGGCGAGTCGCCCTCGTTGCCCTGGTCCATCGCGAGATAGATCAGGCGCAGCCCGACGGTTTCCGCGACCGTGATCCGCTTGTCGCCGCGCAGCCGCTTCAGGTCGCTGGTCGGCACCTGGTCGATCACGTCCACATCGCCCGCCAGCAGCGCCGCGGTGCGCGCGGCATCGCTGGTGATCATGCGGTAATGCACCTTGGACCAGTGCGGCCTGTCGCCCCAGTAGGCGTCGTTGCGCTCCAGCTCGATCCGGTCGCCGCTGCGGTAGGAGACGAGGCGGAAGGGGCCGGTGCCGATCGCCGCCTTGCCGCTGTTGAAGTCCTCGGTCGTCACGCCCTCATGGGTCTCGCGGTCGAGCATCATGACGTTGACGAGGTCGGTCGGCAGCAGCGGATAGGGGGTTTCCGTGTGGAAGCGCACGGTCAGCGGATCGACGATCTCGACGCGCTGGATGGCCCGGACATACTGCGCGAAGGAGGAAGGCGAGTTCGGCACCGTCGGCACGCGCGCGATGGTGAAGGCCACGTCCTCCGCCGTGAAGTCCCGCCCGTTGTGGAACTTCACGCCGGGGCGCAGCTTGAACTCCCAGGTCGTGTCGTCCACCGGGCGCCAGGACAAGGCGAGGCCCGGCTGCGGCCGCACATTGGCATCCGTGGCGACCAGCGTGCCGAAGACCATCCCGGCCACGGCCGAATTGGGCGTGAGGTTGTGGTAGTGCGGGTCCATAGAGGTGACCTGCGCGCCCACGCCCATGGTCAGCTCCTGCGCGCGCCCCTCCGCCGTGGCGAGGGTGAGCGAGAGCGCGGCGATCCCGCCGAGAAGTGCGCGTTTCAGCATGCTGGTCTCCATCCGTGTGTGTGGCCTGTATCGGCTCTGGGCCCCGTTGCGTGTTCATTCCCGGCCAAAGGCGGCAATGGGAACGGGGCGGCGAATCAGGCAGGCATCCGGCGGCCTGCCTGACAGGTCCATGATTGACGCCGCGTGAACGGCGTGGCGCGTTTCAGCCGCGCTGCTGGCGCAGCGGCGGCGGCAGCACCTCGCCCGGGATCGGGCAGGCATAGGGCCGGCCACCGGTGCGCTCGCGCAGCTCCGCCTTGGCGCGGGCGAGCAGCTCCGGGTCGCGGAAGGCATCCAGCGCCGTGGCCGCCATCGCCTTGGCCGCCTGCACCATGCCCTTGTGCGCATGCGGGCTCTTGCCCTGCGCCACGGCCTGCCAGGTGTGGAAGGGCGTGCCGACCGCCCAGGTGGCGCCCCAGCACTGCACGACCGGCACGATCTGGCTGACATCGCCGACATCGGTGGAGCCGTTGCCGGCACGGGAATGCCCGTCGAAGGGCAGCACGCCCTCGTGCAGCGGCTGCGCGCCCACTTCCTCCGGCGCGCCGACGGCGGCGATGCTGTCGGCGATGTCCTCCTCGCTCAGCGAACGGCGCAGATCGGCGGCGAAGCGGCGGTCCGCCTCGTCGAAGCACGGCGGGCCGAGGCGGAGCAGGTTCTCGTGCATCCGCATCTCCAGCGCCGTGTTCGGGATGGTGTCGGAGCAGGCCTTGTCGATCTCCATGCTCATGCGCGTGCCGGTCATGATCGCGGCGCCCTCGGCACAGGCCTTCACCCGGTCGAACAGTGCCCGCGCCTCCTTCACGCGCGGGCCGCGGATCAGGTAGAGCACCTCGGCCTCCGCCTGCACCACGTTGGGCGAGACGCCGCCGCTGTTGGTAATGGCGTAGTGGACGCGGCAGTCCAGCGGCATGTGCTCGCGCAGATAGTTCACGCCGACATTCATCAGCTCCACCGCATCGAGCGCCGAGCGGCCCAGCCAGGGCGAGCCCGCCGCGTGCGAGGCACGGCCATGGAAGCGGAAATAGACCTGGAAATTGGCCAGCGAGCGGGAGGACATCACGCTGCTGACCACGCCCGGATGCCAGGAAACGGCGGCGTCGAGGTCGTCGAAGGCCCCCTCGCGCGCCATGAAGGTCTTGCCGGAGCCACCTTCCTCACCCGGGCAGCCATAATAGCGAACCGTGCCGGACAGGTCGTTCGCCGCCAGCGCGTCGCGCGCCGCCACGGCGGCCAGCATGGCTCCGGCGCCGAGCAGGTTGTGGCCGCAGCCATGGCCCGTGGCGCCAGGGGTGACGGGCTTCGGCTCGGCCACCCCGGCCTCCTGGCTCAGCCCGGCCAGGGCGTCGAACTCGCCCAGGAAGCCCACCACAGGGCCGCCGGACCCGGCCTCGGCCATGAAGGCGGTCGGGATGCCGCCGACATTGCGGGTGATGCGGAAGCCCTCCGCCTCCAGCAGGGCGATCTGCTCCTCGACCGACTGATGCTCCTGGAAGCGCAGCTCGGCATGGCCCCAGATCCGGTCGGCCACGGCGGTGAAGGCGGGGCTCTTGGCCTCGACCTCGGCGGAAAGCCGGTCGAGGGAGATCGGATCGTTGCGCATGCGCTCTCCTCAGGTCTCGCCGGTCCGGGGCCGGCATCGGAAATTTGGGACGGGCTGTAGCATTTCCGCCTCTGGAAGTCCGCTGGCGGGGAGGAATTTTCCACCCCCGGCCGCCCGATCAGCCGGAAACCGGCGTCAGCACCGGCCGGCCGGAAAAATGGGCCTGCAGGTTGTCGATCACCAGCCGTATCGTCGCCTGGACCGCCTCGGGCGACCGGCCCGCGATATGCGGGGTCAGGATCACGTTCTCCAGGCGGGTCAGCCGGGCGGGGATGTCGTCCGGCTCGCCTTCCACCACGTCGAGGCCCGCCCCGGCGATGCGCCCTTGCTCCAGCGCCTCGATCAGCACCTGGGTGTCCACCACGCTGCCGCGGGCGATGTTGACCAGGAAGCCCCCCGGCCCGAGGGCCTGGAGCACCGCCGCATCCACGAGATGGCGCGTTTCCGGCCCGCCCGGCGTGGCAACCACCAGGAAGTCGCACCAGGCCGCCAGGGCGGCGAGGCCGGGCTCATGCCGGAAGGGGAGCCCTCGCGCGGCCTGCGGCTGTGATAGGCGACCTCCATGCCGAAGCCGCCGGCGGCACGCTCGGCGATGCGCTGCCCGATATGGCCCAGGCCGAGCAGGCCCAGCCGCTTGCCGCTGACCCCCGGGCGAAGCTGCCGCGACGCCACCCATTCCCCGCGCCGCGCCGCAGCATCCGCCTGGACCACCCCGCGCACGCTGGCCAGGAGGAGCATCATGGCATGGTCCGCGACGGCCACGTCGTTGGTGCCCGCGCCATTGGTGACGGTGATGCCCCGCGCCGAGGCGGCGGCGAGGTCGATCTTCTCATGGCCGGCGCCCAGCGCGCAGATGATCTCCAGCGCGGGCAGGGCGGCGATCTGCGCGGCGGAAAAGCCCGTGGAGCCGTTGGTCAGCACGGCGCGGATTTCCGCGGCGCGCGCTTCGGATGGCTGGGTCCGGCTGGCGGGGAGGGGCTCGAAGCCTGCCTCCCGCAGTCGCGCCTGGTTCTCGGGCGCCATGTCGATGGCAAGCAGGAGGGGAATGGTCAAGGGCGGCTCCGCAGATCGAGGGCGTGTCCCGGCGCGGGCCATCCTAGGCCGCTCCGGCGCGGCGCGGCATGACGTCTCTGGCATGCGCTCCCCGGCATGGCGCCCTTTGGCGCGCCTATTCCCGCAGCCGGTAGGCGCGCTGGTCGATGTCGTGGCGGCGCAGCTTGTCGTAGAAGGTCTTCCGCGGGATGCCGAGCGCCTCGATCGTGGCGCGCACGTCCCCGTCATGCTCCCGCAGCGCGTCGCGGATCACCATGGCCTCATAGGCATCCACCCGTTCCGGCAGGCTCGCCCGCGCCTCGCCGGGCGGGCCAGCCTCTTCCGACAGGCCCAGTTCCGACAGGCCCAGCGCCACGCGCTCGGCATGGTGGGTCAGCTCCCGCACATTGCCGGGCCAGTCATGCTCCATCAGGTGGCGTCGCAGGGCCGGCGTGACCTCCGGCACCGGGCGCCCGAAGCGTTCCGCCGCGCGGCGCAGGAAATGCGCGAAGAGCAGGGGGATGTCGTCCCGCCGCTGCCGCAGGGCGGGGAGATGCACCGTCACCACATGCAGGCGGTAGTAGAGATCCTCGCGGAACTCGCCGCGCCGGGACAGGTCCAGCAGGTTCGTCTTGGTGGCCGCCACCACCCGCAGGTCCAGCCGGCGGACCTCGTTGGTGCCGAGGGGGGTGATCTCCCGCGTTTCCAGCACCCGCAGCAGCTTGACCTGGAGGGCCAGCGGCATGGCCTCGATCTCGTCGAGGAAGAGCGTGCCGCCATCGGCATGCTCGATGCGCCCGACGCGGCGCTTCTGGGCGCCGGTGAAGGCGCCGGGCTCATGGCCGAAGAGTTCGCTCTCGATCACCGTCTCCGGCAGGGCGCCGCAGTTCAGCGCCACGAAGGGCCGCGCGGCGCGGCGGCTCATGCGGTGCAGCGCATTGGCCACCACGTCCTTGCCGGTGCCGGTCTCGCCCTCGATCAGCACATCCACCCGGGCATCGGCGATCTGCCGCAGCACCTTGCGCAGCCGTACCATCTCCGGCGTGTTGCCGAGCAGCGGGATGTCCGCCTCGGCCGCCGCCACCGCCTGTGCGAGGCGGCGGTTCTCCAGCACCAGCCGCCGCTTCTCCAGCGCATGGCGCACCGCGCCCATCAGCTCCTCGGCCGGATAGGGCTTGGCCAGGAAGTGGTAGGCCCCCTCCCGGATCGCGGCCACCGCCATGGCGATGTCGCCATGGCCCGTGATCAGGATCACCGGCAGGTCCGGGTCCATCTGCCGCAGGCGGCGGAACAGCTCGGTGCCGTCCATGCCCGGCATGCGCAGGTCGGTGACGACGACGCCCGGGAAATCCTCGCCGATCGCCGACAGCGCCTCCTCCGCCGAGGCGAAGCCCCGGGCCTCCAGCCCCGCCAGGGCGGCGCTCTGCAGGTTGGCCTCGCGCAGGAAGGGGTCGTCATCCACGAAGGCGAGGTCGGTCAAGCGGCTTGCTCCAGGGTGATCACGAAGAGGCTGCCCTCCGGGTCGGCCTCCGGGTCGGGAGGGGCTCCGCCTCCAGCGTCCCGCCGAAATCGCTCACGATGTCCCGGCAGATCACGAGGCCCAGCCCCAGCCCCTCCGATTTCGTGGTGGTGAAGGGCATGAACAAGGAGCGCCGGACCTCCGGCGCCAGGCCCGGCCCGTTATCCGAGACGGCGATGCGGATGCGGGGCGGAACATGGCCCGGCTCCAGCCGCGCCATCACCCCGATCCGTCCGCTTGGCCGCCCCTCCGGTCCCCCCTCCGATCCCCCCTCTGGCCGCCCGGCCAGGGCCTCCACCGCATTCTGGATGAGGTTCACCAGCACCTGCTCCAGCCGCACCCGCTCGGCCCGCACCGCCAGCCCCTCCGGCACATCCACCGTCACCGTGATGGCATCCTGGCGCAGCCGGTAGCCGAGCAGGAGCAGCGCCCCCGCCACGGCCTCCGCCACCGGAACGGCCTCCAGTTCCCCGCCCGCGCGCCGGGCGAAGCCGCGCAGCCCCCCGGTGATGGCGCCGATCCGCTCGGTCAGGCCGGCGATGGTGCCCAGGCCCCGGCTGGCCGAGGCGGCGTCGCCCCGTTCCAGGAACAGCCGGGCATTGTCGGCGAAGGAGCGGATCGCCGCCACCGGCTGGTTGATCTCATGCGCCACGCTGGCGGTGATCTGTCCCAGGATGGCGAGCTTGTTGGCCTGCACCAGATCGTCGCGCAGCCGGTGGATGGCGGCCTCGGCTCGCTGCCGTTCCTCGCCCTCCGCCCGCAGGCTGGCATTGGCGCGCTCCAGCTCGGCGGTGCGGAGGCGGACCTCGGCCTCCAGCTCCTCCCGCTGCCGCCGCTGGCGCGCCATGTCCAGGCCCAGGCGGCGGCGGCGGCGCAGCGTCAACCCGGCGAGAAGCAGCGCCAGCAGCCCCGCCAGCAGGGTCAGAAGCCGCGCCGCGGCGGTGGCCAGCTCCACGGGCACGCGGGTCGGCGTCAGGAGATGCAGCGTCCAGTCCATGCTGGGGACGGGGACGCGGGTGAGGAGGAAACTCTCCGTCGCCGCGCCGGGCAGGCGCAGGCGGATGGGGACCTCCGGGGTGGCGGCAGGCAGCGGCAGCGGCTCCAGCGGCGCGTCACCGAACTGGAGGCTCTCGCGGATGCGCCGGCGCTCCTCCTCCGAAAGCGGCACGAGGGCGCGGAAGCGCCAGGCCGGCTCGCTGGCGACCAGCACGATGCCCGCCCGGTCCGTGACCAGCACGGGCTGGTTCAGCGGCCGCCAGCCTTCCTCCACACGGTCGAACAGCGTCTTCACCACGATCACGCCCAGCGCCCGGGGGCCGGCCTCACCGGGGGAAGGCGGCGCGTCGATCCGGCGGGCGAGGTAGAGGCCGGGCTGGCGGCTGGCCGTGCCCAGGGCGAAGTGCTCGGCCGAGCCCCGTTCCATGGACAGCCGGGCATAGGGGCGGAAGCTGTAGTCGTTGCCGACGAAGCTGTCCTCCTGGCGCCAGTTGCTGGCGGCCTGGGTCACGCCCCGCGCGTCGAGCACATAGATCACCCCGGCCCCGGTGCTCCGGCTGAGCGCTTCCAGCTTGACGTCCAGCGCGTGCAGCAGGACGGGATCGCGGGTTTCCAGGGCGCGGCGCAGGTCCGGATCGCTGGCCAGCACCACCGGCAGGCTGCGCTGCTTGTCGATCTCGCTGCGCAGCAGCGCCACGCGCAGCTCCGCCTCGGCCCGGGCACTGGTCCGCAGGTCGGACAGGGCGATGCGCGTGGCGAGGCTATCGGCCGCCCGGTCCAGCAGGAGAAGCAGCAGCAGCGGCAGCAGCAGCCACGCGGTCCGGCGCCAGCGGGAGCGCGGCCGGGCGGGCCGGTGCACCGGAGCGTCCGGGGCGGGGAGGGGCCCGGTCATCCGGCGAGGGGATGTGCGGAAAACCGCACTATCGGGTCCGGCACTGTGTGGCGATCCGCATCCCTCGTCCACCGATACTGCAATGCAGCATGAAATATCTTATAGAAGATGAAGGGGTTAGCTTTTCCCTCCCGTCCTCCGCCCCGCTGGCACGGGCCTTGCCTTTTGCCCCGCGAACGCCGGGCTCCGGCGTGACGTCGGAAACCGGAACGCCGCATCCCGCAGAAGCGGCGGCGCAGCACAGGGGCGAGCATCCAATGGCCATCATCCAACCCACCGCCGTGGCCGTGCCACGCAAGCCGAAGAAGCTCTACCAGCAGCTCTACGTGCAGGTGCTCTTCGCGATCACCGTCGGCAGCCTGCTCGGCCATTTCTACCCGTCCTTCGCCCAGGAGATGAAGCCGCTGGGCGATGCCTTCATCAAGCTGGTGAAGATGATCATCGCTCCCGTGATCTTCCTGACCGTGGTGACCGGCATCGCCGGCATGCGCGACATGGGCAAGGTCGGGCGCGTCGCCGGCAAGGCGATGCTCTACTTCATCACCTTCTCCACCCTGGCGCTGATCATCGGCATGATCGTGGCCAATGTGGTCCGGCCGGGCGCGGGGCTGAACATCGACCCGGCCTCGCTCGATCCCAAGGCCGTGGCCGGCTACGCCGCCAAGGCGCATGAGAGCACCATCACCGGCTTCCTGATGAACATCATCCCGAGCACGCCGGTCAGCGCCTTCGAATCCGGCGACATCCTGCAGGTGCTGTTCTTCTCCGTGCTGCTCGGCATCGCCCTTTCCCTGGTGGGGGAGAAGGCCGACCCGCTGATGAACGTGCTGAACTCGCTCTCCGCGGGCGTCTTCCGGCTGGTGGCGATCCTGATGAAGGCCGCCCCGGTCGGTGCCTTCGGCGCCATGGCCTTCACCATCGGCCGCTACGGCATCGGCTCCATCGCCAACCTGGCGATGCTGATCGCCACCTTCTACCTGACCTCGGTGCTCTTCGTGCTGGTCGTGCTGGGCGCGGTGGCGAAGTACAACGGCTTCTCCATCCTGGCGCTGATCCGCTACATCAAGGAGGAGCTGCTGCTGGTCCTGGGCACCTCCTCCTCCGAGGCGGCGCTGCCCGCCCTGATGGAGAAGATGGAGAAGGCCGGCTGCGCCAAGTCCGTGGTCGGGCTGGTGGTGCCGACGGGCTATTCCTTCAACCTCGACGGCACGAACATCTACATGACCATGGCGGCGCTGTTCATCGCGCAGGCCGTGGGGATCGACCTCAGCATCTGGGACCAGATCCTGCTGCTGCTGGTGGCCATGCTGTCCTCCAAGGGCGCGGCGGGCATCACCGGCGCGGGCTTCATCACCCTGGCGGCGACGCTCTCCGTGGTGCCCTCCGTGCCGGTGGCCGGCATGGCGCTGATCCTGGGCATCGACCGCTTCATGTCCGAATGCCGCGCGCTGACCAACTTCATCGGCAACGCGGTGGCCACGGTGGTGGTGGCCCGCTGGGAGGGTGAGCTGGACCGCGAGAAGCTGAACGCCGCCCTGTCCGGCCAGGCCGAGGAGAAGGTGGTCCTCGCCGTCCCGCTTCCGGCCGCCGAGTAGCCGCCGGGCCGATCCGGCTTCCGGAACACGGGAACGGGGCGCCCCAACGGGCGCCCCGTTTCGTTTGCGCTGCCCGGATGCTGTCAGTCCAGCGCCACCACGAGCTTGCCGAAGTTCCTCCCCGCCAGCAGCCCGGCGAAGGCCTCCGGCGCGTTGCGCAGCCCGTGCACCACATCCTCGCGGTATTTCAGCACCCCCTCGCGCAGCCAGCGCGCACCGGTCTCGCGCCAGATGGGGAACTGCCGGGGGTGGTCGCCCACGATGAAGCCGCGGATGCTCAGCTTGTTCCGCACCGCGCTCATCAGGTTCGGGCCAGGGGTGGGGCTGGCGTCGTTGTACTCCGCGACCATGCCGCACATGGCCACACGGGCGAAGGGGTTCAGCAGCGGCCAGACCGCCCGCTGCACGGCGCCGCCGACATTCTCGAAATAGACGTCGATCCCGCGCGGGCAGGCTTCCGCCAGCGCGGCCGGCAGATCCGCGCCCCGGTGGTCGACGCAGGCGTCGAAGCCCAGCTCCTCCCGCACATAGGCGCATTTCTCCGCGCCGCCGGCGATGCCCACGACCCGCGCCCCCATGCGCCGCGCGATCTGCCCGGCCACCGCGCCCACCGCGCCGGAGGCCGCCGCGACGACGAAGGTCTCGCCCGGCTTGACCGGCGCGATCTCGGTGCAGCCGACCCAGGCGGTGGTGCCGGGCATGCCCAGCACGCCCAGATAGGCGGAGGGCGGGGCGGCCTCCGCATCGACCGGCGTCAGCAGGTGCGGCGGCACGGAGCAGTAGTGCTGCCATCCCCGGCCGCCCAGGACCCAGGTGCCAGGCTCGAAGCCGGGGCCGGACACGACCTGCCCGACGCTCTGCCCCTCCATCACCGCACCGAGCGCGACGGGCGGGGCATAGGATTTCGTGTCGTTCATCCGCCCGCGCATATACGGATCGAGCGACAGGAACCGGTTCCGCACCAGCACCTCGCCCGGGCCGGGCTGGGGGACCGGCGCTTCCTCGTAGACCAGATGCTCGCCGGTCGGGATTCCGGTGGGGCGCTGGGCCAGCCGGATCATCGGGTTCGTCTCGGGCATGGGGCGCGTACACTCCTTCGTGTCTTCGGGGCCGGGGCCGCCCGATTGCGGAACCGCCCGGCATGGGCGCCAAGATGGGGTGCCCCGTCCATGGACGGGAAGGGGGGCGCACGCTTTCGGCCCGGCCCGACATCGGGTAGCGATGGGGCCATGCCGGCCCGTATCGCCCGCAGGAAGCGGGTGGGCCGGGAACGGAGACGGGGAAGGCCACAGGAACGACATGAGCGGACCCAGGCGAATCATCGGGCTGGCGGGCTGGAGCGGCGCGGGCAAGACCACCCTGCTGACCCGGCTGATCCCCAGCCTGAACGCGCGCGGCCTCTCCGTCTCGACCCTCAAGCACGCGCATCACGATTTCGACGTGGACCAGCCGGGCAAGGACAGCCACAGCCACCGGATGGCCGGGGCGCGGCAGGTGCTGGTGTCCTCGGCCCGGCGCTGGGCGCTGATGACCGAACTGCGTGACGCACCGGAGCCCGATCTCGCCTTCCTCCTGTCCCGCCTCTCGCCGGTCGATCTCGTGGTGGTCGAAGGCTTCAAGCGGGACGCGCATCCGAAGCTGGAGGTCTTCCGCGCCGCCAATGGCCGCCCCTGGCTGCATCCGGAGGACCCGGCCATCCGCGCCGTGGCCGCCGACACGCCGCCACCGGGCGGCCTGCCCTGGGCCGGGCTGGACGAGATCGAGCGCCTGGCTGACCTCGTTCTGGAATTCGCCGCCCCTTGGCCCGGCTGAGCAACGACTGCTTCGCCGCCACCGACGGCACACTGACCCTGGCGGAGGCCGAGGCGCTGATCGCCCGGCTGCCTCCCCTGGCGGGCGAGGGGGAGACCGTGCCGCTGCTGGCCGCGCGCGGGCGGATACTGGCCGAGGACATCGCCGCCCCCATCGACCTGCCGCCCTTCGGCAACAGCGCCATGGACGGCTACGCCTTCGCCGGAAGCGCTCTGGGGCGGGAAGGCGGCTGGCTGCCGCTGGCGGGCCGGGTGGCGGCGGGCGAGGCGGCGGCGCCCCTGCCGCCGGGCCATGCCATCCGCATCCTGACGGGCGCGCCGCTGCCGCCCGGCGCGGATACGGTGATGATCCAGGAGGACGCCCGGCTGGGAGTGGGGGCCGAGGCCGGGCGGGTCTTCCTGCCGCCGGGCCTGCCGCCCGGGGCCAATATCCGCCGCGCCGGGGAGGATCTGCCGCGGGGCGCGCTGGCCCTGCCGAAGGGGCGGCTGCTCGCGGCCCCGGAGATCGCCCTGGCGGCGGCGCTGGGCCTGACGGCCCTGCCGGTGACACGGCGCCCGCGCCTGGGCGTCTTCAGCACGGGCAGCGAACTGGTCGCGCCGGGCGGGCGGCTCGGGCCGTCGCAGGCGCATGACAGCAACCGCTTCATGCTGCTCTCCCTGCTCGCGGGCCTGCCGGTGGAGGCGCACGATCTCGGCCTGCTGCCCGACCGGCGCGGGGAAACCGAGGCGGCGCTGCGCAAGGCTGCGCTGTCGCATGACATGTTACTGACATCCGGCGGCGTGAGCATGGGCGACGAGGACCATGTCCGCCGCGCCCTGGAAACGGTGGGCAGCCTCGCCTTCTGGCGCCTCGCAGTGAAGCCGGGGCGCCCGGTGGCGATGGGGGTGGTGGAAGGCCGACCGGTGCTGGGCCTGCCTGGCAATCCGGTCGCGGCGCTGCTCGGCTTCCTGCACCTGGCGCGGCCCCTGGCCCTGCATCTGGCCGGGGCGGTGCCGAAGCCGCTGCCGCGCTTCGAGCTGCGCGCCGGCTTCAGCCACCGCAAGCTGCCGGGGCGGCGCGAATACCTGCGCGTGGCGGTGGAGGCGGGTCCGGAGGGTCCCGTGGCCCGCAAGCCAGGGCGGGCGGGCGCGGGGCAGATCGCCTCGCTGCTCGAAAGCGACGCCTTCGCCGAATTGCCGGAAGACAGGGGCGATGTCGCGCCGGGCGACCGCATCCTGGTGCTGCCCTTTGCCGGGCTGTTCTGACCTACTCCCGCAGGCGCCGCTCGGCCTCCGCCAGCTCCTCCGGCGTATTGGCATTGAAGAACGGATCGCGGGCACCCGCCTCCCAGACGGCCATGGCGCAGCCCCATCGCGCGGCCCAGGCCGCCACCCGCCTTTCCCCGGCCAGCAGGCTGCCCCGGAGTTCGTCGCGCAGCGCGACAGGCCAGAGCGCGACCGGCGGATGGCGGTTCGGGCCTGAGGCCGCGCAGGCGATGGGGGTGCCGGCGGCCTCGCGCGCCGCATGCAGGCGCGCGACGAGATCGGCCGGGGCGAAGGGGTTGTCGCCCGGCAGGGACACCAGCCAGGGCAGGTCCGGGCGGTGTTCCGCCACCCAGTCCATGCCCGCCAGGATGCCCGCCAGCGGGCCGGGGAAACCCGGCACGCCGTCCGCCGCCACGGGCAGGCCCCAGGGGCGGAACCGCGCCGGATCGCCATTCGCGTTCAGCAGGCAGGCGGCGACCTGCGGGCGGAGGGATGCCAGCACATGGTCCAGCATGGTCCGTCCGCCGAGCGGCAGCAGGACCTTGTCGCCGCCGCCCATCCGCCGTGCCAGCCCGCCCGCCAGGACGAGCCCCGCCGTGTCATCCCGCATGGCCTCAGCTCAGCCGGGTCATCACCACGATATAGGCGATGAAGACCAGGCCGAGGCCCCAGACCACGCCACTGATCTCCCGCGCCCGGCCGAGCGACAGGAAAAGCAGGATGTAGCTCAGCGTGCCGATCGCCATGCCGTTGATCAGATTGTTGGTCAGCACCGTCAGCAACAGCGTCAGCGCGACGGGCACGGCATTGGTGAGCTGGCCCAGGTCGATGCGCGTCAGCCCCTGCAGCATCAGCACGCCGACCACCACCAGCGCCGGGGCCGTCGCCTGCGGCGGAATCACGGTGAAGACCGGCCAGACGAAGAGCGCCAGGAAGAACAGCGCCGCGACGGTGATGGAGGTGAGCCCGGTGCGGCCGCCCGCCTGCACGCCGGTGACGGATTCGATATAGGCCGTGACCACGGAGGTGCCGAGGATGGGGCCCACGATCGTCGCCGTCGCATCCGTGGAGAAGGCCGCCGTGGCATTGGGGATGGAGCCGTCCGGCCGCCGCAGGTTCGCCGCCCCCGTGACACCGATCACCGTCGCCAGCGTCGAGAAGAACTCGGCGCAGACGAAGTAGAAGAGGATCGGCAGCACCACGACGAAATTCTGGAACATGTAGGAGAAGTCGAGCTGGCCGAAGGTATTCGAGGGCCAGTGCGGCAGCGCCAGGAAGGCGGAGGGCGTCCTGGTGATGACGGTGCCGTTCGGCAGCGGCACGAAGCAGCCGATGACCGTCAGCACGGCGATGGAAAGGATCAGCGCGCCGGGGATCTGCCGCGCCACCAGCATCGGCGTGACCAGGATGCCGGCCAGCGTCAGCAGCACGGCGGGTTCGCGCAGCGATCCCATGGCGATGAAGGTGCTGGGGTTGGCGACCACGAAGCCCGCGCCACGCAGGGCGATGAAGACGATATAGGCGCCGACCGCCGCGCTGATGCCGACCTTCAGCACCTCCGGCACGTCCTTCGCCACCTTCTCGCGCAGCTTCGTCAGGCTGAGCAGCAGGAAGACCACGCCGGTGAAGCAGACCATGGCGAGCGCGCCCTGCCAGGGCACGCCCATCCCCTTCACCAGGATGAAGGTGAAGACGACGTTGGAGCCCATGGCCGGCGCCACGGCGAGCGGCAGGTTCGCCGTCAGCCCCATCATCACGCTGCCGAAGATGGCGGCCAGCGCGGTGGCGATCACCAGGTCGCCGCGGTCCATACCCGCCTGCGACATGATCGCCGGGTTCACCGCGATGATATAGGCCATGGCGGCGAAGGTGGTCAGGCCGGCGATCATCTCCTGCGGCACGGAGCTGTTGCGCTCGCTCAGCTTGAAGAAGCGGTCGAGCGCGCCTTTCGGCCGCGCATCGTCGACGGGCGCCCCCGCGCCAAGGCTTGCGTTGCTCACGTGGGAAACCCCCTCTTACCAGACGACCGGATGCGTCTCGCCGGTCTGCACGTTGACGAAGCCCAGCGGCGCCTGCTCGCAGGGGGCCACGAGCACCCAGCGCCAGGGCGCGCAGGTGAGGGTGGCGAAGATCAGGCGTTCCGGGAAACCGGGGAACCAGCGGGGGTGGAAGGTGGGCTCGTACATCCACTCCACCTTCGCGCCCTCGTCATAGAGGTGCTGCATCTCCGCGTTCAGCGCCTCCGCCGGGCGGCAGGTCATCAGCCCGCCGACCTCGTAGCGCACGGTGGCGGCCAGCTCGCCCTCCCGCACCAGGGCCCAGCCGCCGCCGATCCCGCGCAGCGCGTTCACGGCCTTCGCCATGGCCGCGTCGCAGGAACCGACGACCCAGATATTGTGCTTGTCATGCGCGACGGAGCAGGCCAGCGCGGTGCCGGGCGTGGCCGGCCCGCAGCCGAGCCAGAACATCCGCGCCGTCCGCCCCTCGCCGGAGAAACGGTCCACGATGGCGAATTTCGTGACGTTGCGCGCCGCGTCGCGCTGCACGGCGCCCCCGGCGACCGGCAGTTCCGTGGTGATGAAGCCGTCATTCCAGTGGAAGGGGCGCAGCAGCGCCGCCTGCATCGTCGCGCGGCCCGGTTCGGCGGCGATGCGGAAATCCTCCGCCACCATCTCGCGCCGGATGTTCACCGTCCGCGTCGCCCAGCCGGGCCAGTCGATACGCGGCACCGGGCCGGTATAGCGCGTGCCCTCGCTCACCGGCTGCCCATCGGCCCAGACCTTGGCGATCTCCAGCGCCGCGACATCGCGCAGCAGCACCACATCGGCGAAGCGGCCGGGGGCGAGGCTGCCGACCCAGGGCGTCAGCCGCATGTGCCGCGCCGGGTTCAGCGTGACGCACTGGATCGCGGTCTCGGGGGCGAGGCCCAGGCGGATCGCGGTGCGGGCATTGTGGTCCGTGGCCCCCAGCCTGATCGTGTCCGAGGCGCTGCGGTCGTCGGTGGTGAAGGCGACCTGCGACCAGTCGGCGAGGCCCTTGTCCAGCAGCCAGGGGATCACCTGGTCCATGGAATAGGGACGGATCTCGGTGAAGATGCCGTGGCGGAGCTTCTCCCACACCTCCTCCGGCGACCAGGCCTCATGGTCCGAGGCGAGGCCGGCGGCGGCGAAGGCGTTGATCTCCGGCAACTCGCGCAGCCCCGCGCCATGGCCCTCCACCACGCCGCGCTGGGCGAAGGTCGCCTGGATCATGCCCCAGAGCCGCTTGTAGGAAGGGTTCTCCGGGTTCCAGACGGCGGGCCAGTCCATCACCTCGTCCAGCCCGGCCACCATCAGGCTCTCGCGCAGGAAGCCCTGCTGCTCGTCATGGCCGAACCAGCCGCCGCCCCATTCATAGGCGGTGGGCGGCACGGCGGAGCCGGGCAGGGGGAAGATCTTCAGCGGCGAGCCCTGGCGGCGCGCGGTGAGCCAGAATTCCAGGTTGTGCGGCCCATCCACGTTGGAGAATTCGTGGCTGGCCTCGCAGGTCCAGGTATTGCCACGCGGCAGTACCAGCGCCGCCTCCCATTCCGGGGTGAGGTGGGAGCTCTCGATATGCTTGTGCACCTCGCCGAAGCCGGGCACGGCGGCGAGGTCCGGCTCATGCACATGCTCCGCCGCCTCGCCGGGCCAGGAGCCGGCGGGGCCGACATAGGCGATCCGGCGGCCCCGGATGACGATCTCGGCATCCTCCATCCAGCTCCGCGTGTGCACGTCCAGCAGCCGCCCGACCCGCAGCACCCGGTCCGCCGGGCGTTTCCCCAGGGCCACCAGTGTCAGCTCCTGACGGATGCTCACCTCGTTCGCGGCATCGATCAGCAGGTCGTCGGGGAGAGGGGAAGGGGTCATGGCATATCCGGCGGGCTGGAGACGGCGGCCACACGGATCGTGATCCCCGGCCACCGGGTCCCGGGGAAAATCTTGCAATTTGAGTGCCATGTACAGGGCCGCCGCGGATCGCCGCCGGCCGGGGGCGTGTCGGGCCGGGGAGCTCAGTTATCCCCAAAATCCGTGGAAGGTTCTGTGGATAACCATCCGGAAATGTGACGGAGCCGAGGCACTTCCTGGACTTTTTCGACCCTGGCGGAAAATGCCTCCGGAGCGGGGGAAAATCGGCCCCGGCCATCCGGGACCGGAACCGGGCCGGAACCGGGGCGGGGGAGGACCCCGCGCCGGAGGCGCCGCCACACCCCGACAATGCGTCCCCGGCGATCCCCCCGGCGACCCCCCGGGGCACAGCCCGGCGTCACTTGGTGCCGAAGAGCCGGTCCCCCGCATCGCCCAGGCCGGGCAGGATATAGGCATGGCCGTTCAGCTCGCGGTCCAGCGAGGCGGTGAAGACCGGCACGTCCGGATGCGCCTCGGCGAAGACGCGCAACCCCTCCGGCGCGGCGAGCAGGCAGACGAAGCTCACCTGCGACGCCCCGGCCTGCTTGATCCGCGACACGGCGGCGGCGGCGGAATGGCCGGTGGCCAGCATCGGGTCCACCGCGATCACCTGCCGGGCGCCGATATCCTCGGGCAGCTTCAGGTAGTATTCCACCGGCACCAGGGTCTGCGGGTCCCGGTACAGGCCGACATGGCCGACGCGGGCGGAGGGGACGAGGTCCAGCATCCCCTGCAGCAGCCCGTCGCCGGCCCGCAGGATGGACACGAAGCAGAGCTTCTTGCCGGACAGGATGGGCGCCTCCATCACCTCCAGCGGCGTCTCGATGCTGGTGGTCTCCAGCGGCAGGTCGCGCGTGACCTCATAGGCCATCAGCAGGCTGATCTCGCGCGCCAGGCGGCGGAACTCCCCGGTGGAGGTCTCCTTGCGGCGCATCAGCGTCAGCTTGTGCTGCACCAGCGGGTGGTCGATCACCTTCAGGGTCGGATAGGCGGCGGGCATGGCGTGGGGCCTTCTTCGTCTCGGCGGGCTGGGAAGCGGCGGGCAGGGTCAGAAGACCGTGCCGTCGCTCCGCACGTTCAGGGGCGGCGTGCCGCCCGGGCGTTTCTCGCGGGCGATGCGGCGGCCGGCGGCCCAGGTGCCGCCCTCCAGCACGCGGGCCAGGGGCATCCCGGCGGCGGTGAGGCCCAGCCGGGCGCGGACGCCCTCCGCCACCCGGTCCAGCAGCGCCACGGTCAGGGCGCGCCATTCCACGATGGCCTCATGCTCCACGGGCAGGGGGCCTTCCGCCAGGGCGGGGTCACGCAGCTCCAGCACGCCGAGATCCAGGAACAACCCGCCATTGCGGTATTCCGGCAGGCCGGTGAGCTCGTCGAGCCCGGTCACGCGCAGCCCGGCCTCCTCCAGCGCCTCGATGAGCGAGTAGCTGAGCCATTGCGACAGCTTGTGGAAGGGCAGCAGGCCGGGCGCGGGCTCCTCCGGCGCGGCGAGGGGGTGGCGCCAGACATCGCCGAGATTCTCGCCGCCCAGGCTGAGCCGCGAGGGCCAGATCGGCGCGAAACCCTCCAGCACCGCCGCCAGCACGGTGCGGGCGGGCAGGGTGCCCTCCTCGGCCCGCGCCGCCAGATGGTCGTAGAGGCGTCCGATCCGCGCCTGCGGGGCGAAGATGTCCGGCCGGGCGCGCAAGGCTTCGCCCAGCGCCCGCATCAGCGCGGCGCGGCCCTCCAGCCCTTCCAGCGGGTTGCCCGGCCCGGCCTGGAAGGCGGCGCCGAGCGCGGCGGCGCTGATCCGCGACAGGCCATCCGCATCGGCGCGCAGGGGATGGGCCGGATCGCCGGAAAAGAGGCCAGCCGAGAAGGCATGCAGGCTGGCCACCGCCAGCCCCTCGGAGCGGGCGATGCGCTGCCCGTCCTCGGTGAAGGCCCAGTCGGGCCCGGCCCCGGCATCCAGCAGCACGCTGACGACGCAGAGGTCGAAGCGGATGCGCGCGACCTCCTCGCCCGACTGGTCCTCCAGCATCCGGGCGAGTTCGCCCCAGCGGTCGCGCCCGCCCGCGGCGAAATGCCGCCAGCGCGCATGATAGGGGATGGCGAGGTCCGGGTAGTTGTCGCGGATCACCGCCGTGACGTAATCCGCCGCCGCCTCCAGCCGCTCCGGATGCAGCCGGAAATGCGGCAGCGCGTCGCGTTCCGCCAGCGCCAGCATGGCATGGGCGCGCCGCCGGATCGTCGCCGGATCGCGCAGCAGGGCGAGCTGGGCGGCGAGGCCGGCCCTGTCCTCCGCCGCGCTCACTCCTGCAGCCCGCGTCCCTTGATGCGCGCCAGCTCGGCGGCATCCGGCACCTTGTCGGTGAAGTATCCGGCGGCCTTCTTGGCGTCCATCTCCACCTGCGCATCGGGCGGGATCAGCTCCTCGGGGATGGGCACGCGCTCCACCACCTCGATGCCGCTGGCGACGATCG
The DNA here is from genome assembly GCF_023078375.1 of Roseomonas gilardii subsp. gilardii. Lineage (NCBI taxonomy): Bacteria > Pseudomonadati > Pseudomonadota > Alphaproteobacteria > Acetobacterales > Roseomonadaceae > Roseomonas > Roseomonas gilardii. Next base: position 2,647,929 of record NZ_CP095554.1, read on the forward strand.
GCTCGTATTTCATGTTGCTCATCGAGACGAGCCGGTCGATCCGCGTGATGCCGAGCCAGTGCAGCACATCCGGCATCAGCTCCTGGAAGCGCATGTCGTGCACGCCCGCCACACCCGCCGTGCAGGCGAAATAGCGGTCGGCACGGTCGCCACCCTCCTGCCGCTTGCGCGCATTGTAGACGAGGAACTTCGTCACTTCCCCCAGGGCGCGCCCTTCCTTGCGGTTGTAGACGATGACGCCCACCCCGCCGCGCTGCGCCTGCGCCTCCTCGATGCAGACCTCGATCCCATGCGCCAGATAGGGGCGGCAGGTGCAGATGTCGGAGCCGAACACGTCGGAGCCGTTGCACTCGTCATGGATGCGGCAGGCGATGCGCGTCTCCGGCTGGCCCAGCTTCGCCGGGTCGCCGAAGAGATAGACGGTCATGCCGCCGATCGGCGGCAGGAAGGTCTTGAGGTCGGGCCGCGTCACCAGTTCCGGGAACATGCCGCCGGTCTGCTCGAAGAGGCCACGGCGCAGGTCGTTCTCGGTGATGCCGAAGCGTTCCGCCACCCCCGGCAGCCACCAGACCGGCTCGATGGCAACCTTGGTCACGCGCGCATCGCCGCTGGCGCCGAGGATCTGCCCATCCGGCTCCAGCCGCCCGGCGCGCATCGCGGCGGTCAGCTCCGGCATGTTGATATGCGCCTTGGTGACCGCGATGCTCGGCCGGATGTCGCGCCCCGCGGCGATCTCGGCGCCGAAGGCCTCGGTGGTCATGTGGCCCCAGGGGTCGAGCGAGACGATCCTCGCCGGGTCTCCCCATTGCAGGAAGGGGCCGATCGGTTCGGCCGGGCGGGTGTTGGTCAGGTCCGGCCGGTGCCCGGCGGAAAGCTGCCCGGCGGCGACGGCCAGGGCGCGGTAGAGCGCATAGGACCCCGCATGGGTGCCAATGGCGTTGCGGTTGCCCTCGCCGGGGGTGGCGATCACCGGGCCGCGCCGCTGCGGATCGGCGGCGCCCCACTGCACCGGCGGCGCGATCTGGCCGCCGATCCCGGGATGCGAGGTGAGGATGATGGGCCGCGCCGGCCCGGGCCGGTTGCCGCGGAGGGCCGCCTGCGGCAGCGGCGCGGCGAGCGGGGACGGCACGGTTTCCGGGATCTGGCTCATCGCGCGAAGCTCCCCTGGCGGGCGGTTTCCTTCCAGGGCGGGGCTGGCCGGGGGGAGGGGATCTGCACGACGCGCTGGATCATCCGGAAGGGCTCCATGGCGAGGATGGCCGCTCAAGTCAGGGAGGCTATTGTGACCTTGACCGATCGGTCAACTTGCAAGATGGGCACGGGTCGGCCGCTCTGCGGGGGATCGGAATGGCGAAGCACGCGGAAACGGCAGGAACCGATGCGGGCGAGGGCAGGCCTGCCTCACGCGAAGGCAGGCGCCAGGCGCTGCGGGCGCAGATCCTGCGGGCTGCGGAGCGCGTCTTCGCCGAGGCGGGCTTCGCCGGGGCCAGCATGTCGGCCCTGGCCGAAGCCGCCGGGCTGCCGAAGGCCAACCTGCATTACTATTTCGGCACCAAGGAAGCGCTCTACCGCGCGGTGCTGGACGACATCCTGGCGCTCTGGCTCTCCGCGACCGACGACATCCGCCCCGGCAGCGACCCCGCGACAGCGCTCACCGCCTATATCCGCGCCAAGATGCGGCATTCGCGCCTGCGGCCCCATGCATCCCGCGTCTTCGCCAATGAGGTGCTGCACGGAGCGCCCCAGTTGCACGGCTTCTTCGCCACGGAATTGCGGGATCTCGTGGAACAGAAGGCCAAGGTGATGGAGGGGTGGATCGCCGCCGGGCTGATGCACCCGATCGATCCGCGCCACCTCTTCTTCTCCCTCTGGGCCATGACCCAGACCTATGCGGACTTCGCGGCGCAGATCACCCCGGTGCTGGGCATCCCGGAGATGGACGAACGGAGCTGCGCGGAGGGCGAAGAGACCATCCTCAGGCTCATCCTGGGTGCCTGCCTGCCCCGGCGGGACATGCCACCGTGAAGGCGAAAAGGCCACAGGGCGCGCGAAAAGCCCTGGGGCAGAACAAACGCTTAATACAACCTTTGCGGCACGGTAACGCCGATGATACACCTCGGATGTGACGAAAATCCTTGGGATCCGCCTTGGCGAGCAAGATTACGCGAAGGAAAGCCATCTGGGCGATAGGTTCTTTCGCCGTCTCGCGTAACGCGGTGGCAGCTTCCCTGCATCGTCCATTGTCTGATGATTTCGCGAAGGGCTGGCACGCCTTCGCCCGGCACTTCCTTTCGGCCGAGGGCCGGGTGGTCGATACCGCCAATGGCGGGATCACCCATTCCGAAGGGCAGGGATGGGCGATGCACTTCGCCCTCCGGGCCGGCGACCGGCCCCGCTTCGAGCGAATCGCCGAATGGACACAGGAGAACCTCCGTCTCGGGCCGCATGGCCTGCATGCCTGGCGCGGCACGGCCAGCGACGGCAGCGAGGATCCCAACAACGCCACGGATGGCGACCTGTTCATCGCCTCGGCGCTGATCCTGGCCGGCGAGCAATGGGGGCGGCCGGACTGGCGCGCGAGCGGCCTCGCCACCGCGCAGGACATCCTCCGGATGCTGCCGCGCCGGGTCGGCGGCCGGCTCGTCCTGCTGCCGGGGCTGCAGGGCTTCGAGCGGGGCGGGGAGGTCGTGGTGAACCCGTCCTACTACGCCTTCCCGATGCTGCGCATCCTGGCCCGGGCGCTGCCCGATCCGCTCTGGCTCGACCTGGCCGCGGATGGCCTGGCCCTGCTGCGGGATTCCTGCTTCGGCCCCCACGGCCTGCCCGCCGACTGGGTCGCGGTGTCCCGGACGGATGGGCGCGTGACGCCGGCGGAAGGCTGGCCTGCCCGCTTTTCCTACGATGCCGTCCGGGTGCCGCTCTGGCTCGGCTGGGCCGGCCTGGTGGAGGAGCCGGGCCTGCGCGGCCCGGCGGCCTTCTGGGCCGATGCGCCACGCCCGCCGCCCGCCTGGGTGGATCTGCGCAGCGGGGAAGGCGGGCCGGACCCGGCCCTGCCCGGCATGGTGGCCGTGGCCGATCTGGCGATGCGGCGCGCCGGCCTGTCCTTGGCGGCCAGCCGTCCTGACGGACTCTCCCGCCCGCCCATGCGGGACGACAACTACTATTCGGCGGCGCTGAGCCTTCTCGTCGCCCTGGCGGATCGCCCGGCATGAGCGCGCCGTCCCGCCCCCTCGCTCTTTGCATTGCACATGCCCCCGGCCGGTCGAGAGGCGCCTCGCATGGATGACAAGTCTGATGTGCTGCGCGTGGCGGAAGCCCTGGGCACGACGGGCATGAGGTACCGGAACTTCAGCAACGAGGCCGTGCGCCGCAACCCACCGGTCCGGCCGGCCCCGGTGGAAGCGCCGCCATCCGATGCCGCGCCGGCCGCGCCGGCCCAAGTGGCCACGGCACCCATGCCGCCGATGCCCGCACCGGCCGTGCCGGCAGCGGCACAGTTTCCTGTCCAGCCTCCCGGCCCGCCTTCCGCGCAATGGATTTCCCAGGGCCAGTCCCCGAACCCGGACCCTGCCGGCATGCCCCTCCCGCCGCCCGCTTCCAGCCCGCCGCTGCACGACGCGCCGCCCGTACCGGCATCCTGGCCTCTGCCAGCCATGACTTCCGCAATACCCCCGGCCATGCCTCCGAACGGTTTTCCGGGAACCCCCAGGGAACCCCCCAGGGAAGCCAGCCGGCCTGGCCCGCCTCCGCGCCGCCCCCGCCGGCCGCTGTCTGGGAGGCGCAGCGGGCCCCGCTCCATCCTGCCCCGCTGCCCGCTGTCCCGCCCATGGCTCCACACGCACTCCCCCAGGCGCTCCCCCAGCCGGAACATCCCATGTTCCATCCATCGCAGCCGGTCCCGGCACCGCACCGGCCGCCCGCCGCTCCGGCCAGTGCCGCCGCGTGGCCGCCGGGCCATGGCTATCCGCCGCCCTTCCAGGGCGCGCCTCCCCCCGGTTTTCCCCCCCCCCCGGTTTTCCCCCACCGGGCGCGGGCGCCCATCTCCCTGTGCCACCTCCGGCCCCGCCCTGGCCTCCGGGGGCCGAAGCGGGTTTCGCCGCGCCGCCCCCGGCCATGCCGGGCTGGCCGGACCCCGCCCGCAACCCGCCCGCCGCGTCCTGGCCGCCGCCCCCGGCCATGCCGGCGGGCCCCGCGCCCATGGCGGCCGACAATCCGGCACCCGCGCCGCCGCGTACCGTCGAGGTGGATTTCGCGCTCTTCGCCGCCGTGGACCACGCCATGGCGGATCTGCGCGCCTCGGTGAAGGTGCCGCAGCCGGGCACCGGCAGCCTCTCGGAACTGCTGCGCGGCATCGCCAACGCGACGGCGCCCCATCCCTTCCCCCCGGACCAAAGGTAGGCCGAGCGTGCCGCTGATCTGCATGGCATCGCCGAAGGGCGGGGTGGGCAAGACCACCCTGGCGGCGAACATCGCCCACAACCTTTCCCGGGCCGGACGCCGCGTCCTGGTCATGGATTTCGACCCGCAGAACGCGCTGCGGCTGCATTTCGGCCTGTCCATCGGCGACCAGGCCGGCTGGGCCACGGGCCTGCCCGAGCGGCCCGACTGGCACCGGGCGCTGCGGCAGACGGGCTCGGGCGTCGCGCTCCTGCCCTTCGGCGTGATCGACCTGGCGCGGGCGCTGGCGCTGGACGGGCTGCTCGGCCGCCAGCCGGAACTGCTGCTCGGCCCCATGCGGGCCATGCTGGCCGACGAGACGCTGCTGATCGTGGCGGACCTGCCGCCCGGCCCCTCGCGCAGCCTGGCCCTGCTGGCGCCGCTGGCGAATCTCGTGGTCTGCGTCCTCAAGGCCGAGGCGATGAGCGCCGCCCTGATGCCGGAGGTCGAGAGCGGCCGCTTTTCCGGCATCGGCCTGGGCACCGTCGATACGCACCGGCTGCGGGTGGTGATCAACGAGGTGGACCTGCAGTCGCGCCTGTCCCGGGCGGCAGCGGAGGCGGTGGCGCGGCATGCCGGCTGGCGCCTGCTGGGCGCGGTGAGCCGGGACGAGGCGGTGATGGAAAGCCTCGCCTGCCAGCGCCTCGTGGCCGACCATGCGCCGCAGTCCCGCGCCGCCAACGACCTGCGGGAGGTGGCGGAGGCGATCGCCGCCTGCATCCCCGTCCAGCAGCAGCCCGTGCCCGTCAGCATGTGGGGGGGGCGATGAACCGTCTCGCGCAGTTCTTCGAACGTCTCTCGCGCGGCCGCGCCGGGGTGCTCCTGCTCACGGCGGCGGGGCTGCTGCTCGCCATCCCCTTCGTCGTGGCACCCCTGGAGGCCCAGCAGCAGGCCTGGCTGGCCATCGCCTGCTTCCTCGTCTTCCTGCTGGCCTCGCGGCTCAAGGGACGGGGGGCGAACTTCTTCCTCGTCATGCTCTCGGTGCTGATCTCGGCGCGCTACCTCTACTGGCGCCTGACCGACACGCTCGATTTCTCGGGCTTCTGGGCGCCCTTCCTCGGCACGGGCCTGCTGCTGGCCGAACTCTATGCGGTGATCGCGCTGCTGCTCGCCTATCTCCAGTCGATCTGGCCGCTGGAGCGCAAGCCGGTGCCGCTGCCGGACGATCCGGCGGAATGGCCCGTGCTCGACATCTACATCCCGACCTACAACGAGCCGCTCTCGGTGGTGAAGCCGTCCGTCTTCGGCGCGCTGGCCATGGACTGGCCGAAGGACAAGATGAACGTCTACATCCTCGATGACGGGCGGCGCGAGGAGTTCCGCGCCTTCGCCGAGGATATCGGCTGCGGCTACATGATCCGTCCCGACAACAAGGGTGCCAAGGCCGGCAACATCAACCACGCCCTGACCCGGACGAAGGGCGAGTTCATCCTCATCTTCGACTGCGACCACGTGCCGGTGCGCGCCTTCCCGCAGATGACGCTGGGCTGGATGCTGCGCGACCCGAAGATCGGCATGCTGCAGACGCCGCACCACTTCTACAGCCCCGATCCCTTCGAGCGGAACCTCGCCTCCGGCCTGCGCGTGCCCAACGAGGGCCTGCTCTTCTACGGGCTGATCCAGTCGGGCAACGACCTCTGGAACGCGACCTTCTTCTGCGGCTCCTGCGCCGTGATCCGGCGGACGGCGCTGGAGGAGGTGGGCGGCGTGCCGCACCAGACGGTGACGGAGGACTGCCACTGCTCGCTGAAGATGCAGCGGCGCGGCTGGCGCACCGCCTATCTCCGCCTGCCCCTGGCGGCCGGCCTCGCGACGGAGCGCCTCGCGCTGCATATCGGCCAGCGCATGCGCTGGGCGCGCGGCATGATCCAGATCTTCCGCGTGGACAACCCCTTCCTCGGCGGCGGCAAGCTGAGCTGGACGCAGAAGTTCTGCTACGTCTCCTCGATGTGGCACTTCATGTTCCCGCTGCCACGCTTCGTCTTCCTGACCTCGCCGCTGGCCTTCCTGATCTTCGGGCAGAACCTGATCGCCGCCTCGCCGCTGGCCATCGCCGCCTATGCCGGGCCGCATGTGATCCACGCCGTGGCCACCAACAGCCGCCTGCAGGGCTCCGTGCGGCATTCCTTCTGGTCGGAGATCTACGAGACCGTGCTGACGCTCTGGCTGCTGCCGGTGATGCTGGCGACGCTGCTCGACCCGAAGAAGGGCAAGTTCAATGTCACCGACAAGGGCGGCGTGCTGGAGGAAGGCTTCTTCGACGTGCGCGCCGTCTATCCCAATGCCGTGCTGGCGCTGGTGATGTTCGGCGGCCTGCTCCTCGGCATCTGGGGCCTCCTGAGCAGCGGCACGGGCACGCTGGCCTTCCAGGCCTATGCGCTGAACACGCTCTGGCTGTCGCTGTCGCTCTTCATCGTGCTGGCCGGGATCGCGGTGGGGCGCGAGCGGCGCCAGGTGCGGGAACGCGCCCGCGTCTCGGCCCGGCTCCCGGCCTCGGTGGTGCTGCCGGATGGCCGGGTGCTGGAGGGGCACAGCGTGGACCTCTCGCTGGGCGGCGCCGCGATCGAGGTCGCCGCCCCGGACAACATCGCCCCCGATCAGCCGCTGGTGCTGGACGTGGCGGTGGGGCCGGACCGCGTTTCCCTGCCGGCCCAGGCGCTGCGCTGGCAGAACAACAAGCTCCAGCTCCGCTTCACGCCGCAGAACCTGCGCGACGAGGGCAACATCACCCGCGTCGTGCTCTGCCGCGCCGATAGCTGGCTGCACTGGGACAGCGTGCGCCGCGACCGGCCGATGCGGGCGCTCTACGAGGTGGGCGTCAGCATCCGGGGCCTGTTCCGCGGCGACAGCCAGCTTTCCCTGCGCCGCAACCGCCGCCCGGTGCCGGGTGGCAAGGCCCGCCGCCCGGGCGCGCAGCGTGCCGCCCTGCTGCTCGGCCTGGGCCTGGGCGTGAGCGCGGCGGCGGCACAGCCCGCGCCGCCGCCCCCGCGCCCGGTGACAAGGCAGGCCGCGCCCGCGCCGGCATGGACCTCCCCCGACCTGCCCGCGCCCGCCGAGCCTCCGGCCGCCGCCTCGCAACCGGTCCAGGACGGTGTCCAGGAGCCGGGCCATGGGGGGGGGCAGGGAGCGGTCCAGGGGGCAGTCCAGGGATCGCCCGGCGCGGCGGTCCCGGCCGCCGCGTCCCAGGGCCGGGTCCTGCGCCGCACCCTGCGCGAGCTCGGCCTGCAATCGCCGATGCAGCTCCGGGGCCTGACCGACCTTCAGGGCGTGCTCTTCGGGGTGCGGGAGGACGAGGTGGTGACAGGCGCGCGGCTCGTGCTGCGCGGCGCCACCAGCCCGGCGCTGATCCCGGAACTGTCGCAGATCGCGGTGACGCTGAACGAGCAGTTCATCGGCGCCATCACGCCGGAGCGCGCGCGGCCGAGCTTCGGGCCGCTGGAATTCCCCATCAACCCGGTCTTCTTCGCCGATACCAACCGGCTGAACTTCCGCTTCACCGGCCGCTATGCCGCGGAGTGCAACGACCCGCTCTCGGGGCTGCTCTGGTCCACCATCTCGGACCAGTCCGTGCTGGAGATCACGACCGAGCACCTGGCCATGCCGCGCGACCTGGCGCGGCTGCCAGCGCCCTTCTTCGACCGGGTGCAACTGCGCGCGCCGCTGGTCCTGCCCTTCGTGGTGCCGGCCGAGGCGAGCAACGACCTGGCGCGGGCGGCGCTGATCGCCTCCTCCTGGTTCGCGGTGCAGGCGGACTATCGCGGCGCCAGCTTCCCGGTCTCCAGCGCCCCGCCGACCCGGGGCCATGGCGTGGTGGTGGCGGTGGGCGCGGATTCCGTGCCCGGCGTGGCGCTGCCCCGCTTCGAGGGGCCGACCCTGGCGCTGGTGCCCAACCCCACCGACCCCGAGGCGGCCCTGCTGGTCGTCGGCGGCCGCACCGGGGCTGAGGCCGTCGCCGCCGCCCAGGCGCTGGCCGTGTCCAGCCAGGGGCTGTCGGGGGAGGCCGCGCTGGTCTCGGCCCCCGACATCGCGCCGCGCCAGCCCTATGACGCGCCGCGCTGGATCCGCACCGAACGGCCGGTGCGCTTCGGCGAGCTGGTGGACCCGTCGGAGCTCCAGTCCTACGGCTTCGCACCCGGCAACATCGCCGTGCCGTTCCGCACCGCGCCCGATGTCTATACCTGGCGGCAGCGGCCCATCCCGGTGGACCTGTTCTTCCGCGCGCCGCCGGGCCCCGTGGCGGACCTCCAGGTGTCCCGCCTCGATGTCTCGCTGAACGGCAACTACCTGAAGTCCCTGCCACTGCGGGAAGGCGATCCGGCCTGGCCCTGGAACTGGGTGGCGCGGCAACTGGGCGTGAACTTCGGCGAGGACCGCGGCAGCGGCTCGGCCGGCCTGCCGCCCTACCTGGTCTTCGGCCTGAACAACCTGCAGATGCGCTTCGACATGCGCCCGCTGAACCGGGGCGACTGCACCGCCATCCCGGGCGACATCCGCGCCTCGATCGACCCGGACAGCACGATCGACCTGTCCCGCTCCTACCGCTTCACCACCCTGCCGAACCTCGCCTTCTTCGCGGGCTCCGGCTTCCCCTACACGAAGCTCGCGGATCTTTCCGACACGGCGCTGGTGCTGCCGGACCGGCCGACATCGCTGGAACTCTCCAACGCCATGGGGCTGATCGGCCGGCTGTCGGCCAATACGGGCGTGCCGGCCCTGCGCCTGGCCATCGCCCATTCCGGCAGCCTGGACAGCGTGGCGGACCGCAACCTGCTGGTGGTCGGCGCGCTCAACCGCGTGCCCGGGCTCGCGCGCCTGCTGCGGGACGGCCCGGTCCACCTGGAGGGCAACCGCCTCCAGGTCTCGCTGCCGGGGCCGCTGGAGAATTTCCGCAACATCTTCCTGTCGGATGACCGGCTGCGCGACCGGACGCGGCTGAACGCCGTCGTGTCCGGGCCAGGGGACGGCCAGGGCATCATGATCGGCGCCGAAAGCCCGCTCCAGGCGGGGCGGACGCTGGTGGCGATCACCGGCACCACGCCCCAGGGCGTCGAGGCCATGCTGAACGCGCTGAGCGACCCGGACCAGTTGCCGCGCATCCAGGGCGATGTCGCCTGGCTGGCGGGCGGGCGGATCGAGTCCTACCGCATCAGCCCGACCTATTCGGTGGGCAGCCTGCCGATCTGGCTCTGGCCGCAGCTCTATCTCGGCAACCGCCCCGACGCGGTGCTGCTGCTGGTGGTGGGGGCGGCGCTGCTGCTGGCCATCCCGTCCTACTGGATCATCCGGCGGCGCGTCGCGGCCCGCCTCAGGGCGCAGATCTGATGCCGTCGCGCCGTTCCGGGCCGCATCTCGCGGCGCTGCTCCTCGCCTCCACCGCCCTGCCGGTGCCGGCCCTGGCCCAGACTCAGAGTGGAAATACTCAGAGTGGCAATCCTCAGAGTGGCACCCCGGCTGGCACCCAGGACAGGGCGATCCAGATCCTGCTCGACCAGGCGAACTACTGGCGCGGCCAGGGCAGGCCGGATCAGGTGGTGCGGACGCTGGAACGCGTGCTGGTCGCCGATCCCGAGAATGTCGCGGCCCTCTCCGGCCTCGCCCAGGCCCAGGCGCAGCAGGGCGACCGGGCCGCGGCCGACCGCACCCTGGCGCGGCTGCGGCAGGCCGCGCCGGGCAATGCCGTGGTGGGCAGCACCGAGACCCAGCTCCGGGGCGCCGCCGCCGACCCGGCCCAGGTCGCCGAGGCGAGGCGGCTGGCGCAGTCGGGACAGAACGCGGCGGCGGTGGCGCGCTACCGGCAGATCTTCGGCGGCAACACCCCGCCGGATGTCTTCGCGCAGGAATACTACCAGGCCCTGGCCGGGACGCCCGATGGCTATGCGGAGGGGCGGGACGGGCTGAGGCGCCTGCTGGACCGCAGCCCGGGCAACCGCGCCCTGCAACTCGCCTATGCCCAGACCCTGACCTGGCGCGAGGGCTCGCGCGCGGAGGGCATCCGCCAGCTCCAGCAACTCGCCCAGAGCCCGGACATGGCACAGCAGGCGCGGAACTCCTGGCGTCAGGCCCTGAGCTGGAGCGGTGCCAGCGAAGCGGCCATTCCCGCGCTGGAAGCCTATCTGGCCCGCTATCCGGATGACCAGCAGGTACAGCGGCAACTGGCGGAGGCCCGCAACCCCACCCGCACCCCGCAGGATGAAGCGGGAGCGCAGCGCCAGGCGGGCTTCGAGGCGCTGAACGGCAACCGCATCGCCGCGGCGGAGGCAGCCTTCCAGGCGGTGCTGCAACGATCGCCCGAGGATTCCGATGCGCTCGGCGGGCTGGGGCTCGTGCGGCTGCGCCAGGGCCGCAACAGCGAGGCGAAGACCCTGCTGGCCCGCGCCATCGCGGCCGACCCGCAGGAAGGGCGCCGCAAATGGGGGCAGGCGCTGGACGGCGCCAGCTATGCCGGGGCGGTCAACACCGCGCGGGCGCAGATCGCCCGCGGGCAGGTGCAGCAGGCCGAGGCGACGCTGGAGGCGGCGGTGCGCCAGGGTGGCGCGGAGCAGGCCGATGCCCAGGCGCTGCTGGGCGATATCCTGATGCGGCGCGGCGACGCGGCGGGGGCGGAGAGACGCTACCGCGCCGCCCTGAGCCGCCGGCCCAACCTGCCCGCCGCCCTGTCCGGGCTCTACGAATCCCTGCAATCCCAGGGCCGGCTGGCCGAGGCGGAGGAACTGGCGGCGCGGCAGGGGGGCGCCTTCGCCAACAACCTCGCGGCCTCGCGCGCCGAGCAGTTGCGGGCCGAGGCGCAGCGCAGCACCGATCCGGCGCAGGCGGTGGCCCTGCTCCAGTCGGCCTATGCCTCCAACCCGGAAAACCCCTGGGTCCGGCTCGACCTCGCCCGCGCCATGGCGCGGCAGGGGCGGGGGCGGAAGGCCGCGCGCTGATGCAGGAGCTGGTCCAGCGCAGCGCCAGCGCCGACAACCTCTACGCGGCGGCCCTCTTCGCGCAGGAGGAAGGCCGCGCCAGCGAGGCCGCCTCCCTGGTCGAGCGGATTCCCGCCCGGCTGCGCTCGGCCGATGCCAGCCGCCTGCTCCGTGCCACCGCCGTGCAGAGCGAGGTCGCGGCCGCGGCGGAACCCGCGCGCTACGGGCAGTACGACCTCGCCCGGCAGCGGCTGATGCAGATCGTCGCGCGTCCCGATCCCAGCGGGGAGACCGCCGCCCAGGCGGTGCGCGCGCTGAACGCGGTGGGCGACACGCGCGGCGCCGTGGACCTGGCCCGGATGGCGCTGGCCACCAATGCCAATGCGGCCCCGGCGGGGCGGATCGCCCTGGCGGATGCGCTGCTCGATGCCGGGCAGGGGGCGGAGGCCACCGCCATCGCCGCCAGCCTGACGGCCGATCCGCGCCTCACGGCCCAGGACCGGCAGCGGCTGAGCGGCCTGCAAACGGGGATCGCCATCCGCGAAAGCGACCGGCTCAACGAGGCGGGCGACCAGGCCGCCGCCTATGACCGGCTCGCCCCCGCGCTGAGCGCGAAGCCGCAGGACCCGGATGTGAACCTCGCCCTGGCGCGGCTCTACCAGGGGGCGCAGGACCCCGCCCGGGCGCAGGACATCGCCGAGGCGGTGCTGCGGCGCGACCCGCGCAACGCCGATGCGCGCCTGGCCGCCGCCAGCGCCGCCATCGCGCGCGGGCAGACGCGGCGGGCGGAGGAACTGCTCGCCGAGGGACGCACGCTGACGCCCAACGACCCCCGGGTCGCGGTGGTGGAGGCGCAGCTCGCCCGCTCCTCCGGCGATTACCGGCGGGCGCAGGCGGCGCTGCAACGCGCCGAGGAACTGCGGCAGGCGCAGCTCCGTGGCACCCAGGCGGCGGCCCCGGCCCTGGCGGCGCAGCCGGCCCTGATGCGGAACCAGACGGCGAATCCCTTCCGCCAAGTGGCGCTGGCGGGCGGGGAGCCGGCCATCCTGGCCACGGCGGCGCCGGCCGTGGCCAGCGACCCCCTGCTCGGCGACATCCAGCGCCAGCTTGCCGAGGTGCGGGAAGAAGCCGCGCCGCGCGTCGGGCCGAATTTCGCCGGGCGCTTCCGTTCCGGCAGCGGCGGCCTCGACCGGTTGCAGGAATATTCCGGCGGGGCCGAGGCCTCGGCGGCGATGCCGGGGATCGGCGGGCGGATCGCCGCCCGCGCCCAGCTCTACAGCATCGATTCCGGCACGCTGGACCAGAGCACGGGCAACCTGCGCCGCTTCGGCACGAACCCGCTGATGCTGCCGGGGGCCAGCGAGAGCATCTCCGCCGCCACCGCGTCCCGGCTGGTGCCAAAGGACACCACGGCCTCCGGCGCCACCTTCGGCCTCGGCTATACGCGGGGCGAGAGCCTGTCGCTCGATCTCGGCACCACGCCGATCGGCTACCGTGTGCAGAACATGGTGGGCGGGCTGGAACTCGCCCCGTCGCTGAACGGCAACCTGCGCCTGCGCCTGACCGGAGAGCGCCGGGCCGTCACCGACAGCCTGCTGGCCTGGGCCGGGCAGCGCGATCCGGTCACCAGCCGGGTCTGGGGCGGCGTGGTGCGCAACACCGGGCGCGGCCAGTTCGAATGGAGCGCGGGGCGGGCGAATTTCTACGCCGGCGGCGGCTACTCCCAGTTCGAGGGCAAGGGGGTCGCGGACAACAGCCGGATCGAGGCCGGCGCCGGCATGAGCTACGCCTTCTTCCGGCGGCCGGACGAGGAGCTGACCAGCGGGCTCGACCTCGTCTACCTCTCCTACGACAAGAACCTGCGCTTCTTCACCCTGGGCCAGGGCGGCTATTTCAGCCCGCAGAACTATGTCGCGGCGAATATCCCGATCGATTACCGCGCCCGGATCGGGAACCTTTCCTACCACCTCGGCGGCCAGATCGGCCTCGCGCATTTCAAGGAGGACCGCTCCCCGCTCTTCCCCAACGACCCGGCCCTGCAGGCCCAGGCCGAGTCGCGGGCGGCGGCGGATTCCACGCAGAGCGCCTTCTACAGCGGCCAGACCCAGACCAGCCTGGTCGGTGGCGTGCGGGCGGATGCGGAATATGCCGTCACGCCGCAGTTCAAGGTCGGCGGCCTGCTCCGCTACGACCGCGCGGCGGACTGGAACGAGGTGCGTGCCATGCTCTTCGCGCGCTACCGCTTCGACTGACCGGATGGCTGCTCGGATAATCCGGGGCTCAGCGCTTCCGGGTGCCGGGCGCCGCCTCGCCCAGGCCACGTTCCTCGGTGCCCAGCGCCTCGGCCAGCCGGACCGTGGCGCTGCCGGGCCGAGCGGGCTGCTGCTGGCTCGGCGCCGGGGCCCAGCCCGTCAGTGTCAGGAGGCGGAGGGTGACGGGCACCGGCTCGTCCGGCGCTCCCGCCGCCAGCCGCGCCAGGGCCGCCGGGAACAGGGCGCGCGGCGCCGGGCGCGGGTCCCGGGCCAGGATCGCGTTGCTTTCCCCCGCCGCGCGCAGGTCACGCAGCAGCGCGAGCGGCGAGCGGTAGGCGAGGCGGAGCGTTTCGGTATCCGCCACCGGCAGGGCGAAGCCCGCCCGTTGCAGCAGGGCCGCGCCATCCGACACCTCCGGAAAGGGCGAGACACGTGGCGAGACACCGCCGCGCAGTGCCTCCTCCTCGCTGGCCAGGGCCTCGCGCAGATTCTGCAGGGTGCCCAGCGCCGGCAGGCTGGCCAGGAACAGCCCATCCGGGCGCAGCGCGCGGCGGATCTGCACGAGGGCACCGGGGAGGTCGTTCACCCAGTGCAGCGACAGGCTGGCCACCACGAGATCGAAACTGCTCTCGGCGAAGGGCAGCCATTCCTCGTCCCCGGCGACGGCCAGCCCGCCGGCCTGCCGCGCCAGGGCCGTGGACAGGTCCATGGACACCACCTGCCCGATGCCCCGGTCCCGCAGCCGCGGCGCCACCACGCCCCGCCCGCCGAGGTCGAGGGCGCGGCCGAAGCGCAGGGTGATGTCGTCCAGCCGGTCCAGCAGCCGGTCGGCGGCTTCCTCCAGGATGGGGGCGACCTGTCCCTGGCTCGCGGCGGAGCGGTCGCGGCGGAGTCGGTGGAGGCGGCGGTCGAAGATCTGATGCGGCGCGGACATGCAGCGGCAGATGGCGCGAAGCGGGCCGCGGCGCCAGAGGGATATGTCATGGGGATACGTCATGGGGATACGTCATGGGGATACGTCATGGGGATACGTCACGGCGGAGCATGATGCGGCGCGGCCCCCGGGCCGGGCGCGGCGGCCGTTGATCGGGATGGAGCCGGCCCCCGCCGCCGTGGCCGGCCGCTGGCGGGGCTGGGGCCGCCTCGCGGGGCGGGTGGGGGAGGGGCTGCTGGATGCGCTGCTGCCGCCCACCTGCCTCACCTGCCGGGAGCCGGTGATGCGCCATGGCGCCTTCTGCCCCGACTGCTTCCGGGAGTTGCAACGGATCGGCGATCCGCTCTGCGATGGCTGCGGCCTGCCCTTCCTGCACGCGGAACAGGGCATGACGGTCGAGGGCATGGCGGACGGGGGCATGACGGACGGGGGCCGCCTCTTCTGCGCGCCCTGCGCGGAACGGCCCTTTCCCTTCGCCCGCGCCCGCGCGGCCTTCGTCTATGGGGAGGTGCCGAAGCGCCTGATCCTGCCCTTCAAGCATGGCGACCGCCCCGACCTGGCCCGCCCCATCGCGCGCGCCATGGCCCTGGCGGGAAAGGATCTGCTGGCGGAGGCCGGCATCCTGGTCCCGGTGCCGCTGCACTGGCGGCGCCTGTTGCGGCGCCGCTACAACCAGTCGGCCCTGCTGGCCCGGCACCTGGGGCGGCTCTCGGGGCGGCCCTGGCTGCCCGATGGGCTGCGCCGCGTCCGGGGCACGGCTTCCCTGGGCGGCCTCGGCATGGTCGGGCGGCTTCAGGAAGTGGAGGGAGCCTTCCGGGTGACGCCACGGGGGGGCAGGGCCATCGCCGGACAGCGGGTGCTGCTGGTGGACGACGTGCTCACCAGTGGCGCCACCGCCGCCGCCTGTGCCCGCGCCCTGCTGGCGGCCGGGGCGCGGGAGGTCGATGTGCTGGCGGTGGCCCGCGTCCTGCCCAGGGGATCATCGGAGAGCATGGATGGGTGGGGGTGACGGCTTGACCCGGAGGTCCGGCGGAACGAATTGAGGGGGCATGGCCAAGGTCGAGATCTTCACCACCCCCTTCTGCCCTTATTGCGCGCGCGCGAAGACGCTGCTGACGCGCAAGGGCGCCAGTTTCGAGGAATTCGATGCACCGCATGGTTCCGCGGCCCGCGAGGAAGCGGTCCGCCGCTCCGGCGGCCGCACCACGGTGCCGCAGATCTTCATCGACGGGCAGGCGATCGGGGGTTGCGACGACCTTTTCGCGCTGGACCGCGCGGGCAAGCTGGACAGCCTGCTGGCGGCCTGACCCGCCGCGCCCGGTGTGGCGGGCCGGCCCTGGCCGCTAAGCCGCACGGGTCCCTGCACGGGTCCCTGCACTGGCACTTGGCGGGGCCGGATGCCAAATACGGGTCTGGACAAGCGTATGGGCCCGCGGGTCCGGAATGCCGGTGCCCGGATGGAACGGGGCCGGCGCGGAGCTGACGGGGCCAAGAACGGGACAAGGATGATCCACTACCAGCTTCGTTGCGAAGGCGGCCATGAATTCGATGGCTGGTTCAAGGACAGTGCCGGTTTCGACAAGCTGGCCAAGGCTGGCCTCGTGGAATGTCCGGTCTGCGGCGGGACGCAGGTCAGACGCGCGCTGATGGCGCCATCGATCGCGAAGTCGCGGCCGGAAGCCATCCCCGTCCCGGACCAGGCCATCCCCGCCGCGCCCGTGCCGTCGCCGCCCGTCCCCGCCGCACCAAACGCCGCCTCCGGCCCCGCGACCCCGCCCGTGGCGGCGGGGCCCATGCCCGCCCAGGTCATGGCGCTGCTGCAACGCATCCGCGCCGAGGTCGAGCGCAACTGCGACTATGTGGGACGCGACTTCAGCGAGGAAGCGCGGCGGATGCAGGCGGGCGAGAGCGAGCGCCGCGGCATCTATGGCGAGGCCACGGAGGCCGAGGCCGAGGCCCTGCGCGACGAGGGCATCGAGATCGCCCGCATCCCCTGGGTCCCCCGGTCGGATGGCTGATATCCCGCCCTGGGACGAGGGCCGCGTCGCGGCACCCGGCTGATGGACATGCTGGATCGCTGGGGGCGGGACACCGGCTCCGCCCTGGTCGGCGACTTTCCCGATCCCGGCCTGCCTTTCCTGGCCGCCGCCGGCCATAGCCAGGCCGCCATGGTGCTGACCGATCCGTCGCGCCCGGACAATCCGATCGTCTTCGCCAACGCCGCCTTTCTCCAGATGACCGGCTATGCCGCCTGGGAGGTGCTGGGCCGGAACTGCCGCTTCCTCCAGGGGCCCGGCACGGACCGTGGCACGGTGGCCGCCCTGCGGGACGCGGTGCATGAGGCGCGGGACATCACCGTCGAGCTGCTGAACTACCGCCGGGACGGCACGCCCTTCCGCAACGAGGTCCATGTCGGCCCGCTGCGGGACGCGCAGGGCCACGTCCGCTACTTCCTGGCCACCCAGCACGACGTGACCGTGGCGCGCGACGTCGTCCGGGTCGAGCGGGCGCTGCGCGTCAGCGAGGCGAGCGCGCGCCTCGCGGTGGAGGCGAGCGGCCTCGGCACCTGGGACCTCGATGTCGCCCGCGGGGTGCTGCACTGGAATGCCGCCTGCCGGACCCTGTTCGGCCTGCCCCCGGATGACGGGCGGCCGCTGACCTATGAGGACAGCTTCCTCGCCGCCCTGCATCCCCGCATGCGCCCTCGGGTCCGGAAGGAGATGGAGAACGCCTTCTCCCCCGCCGGCAACGGCCGGCTGGCGACGGAGTTCCGGGTCATCGGGCTGGTGGACCGGCGCGAACGATGGCTGTCGCTGACCGGGCAGAGCTTCTTCGAGGACGGGCGCTGCGTCCGCTTCGTCGGCGTGGTCGGCGACACCACCGCGCGGAAGCGCGAGGAGGAGGCGCTGCTCCGCTCGCACGAGAAGCTGGAGGCCAGGGCCGAGCGCAGCAGCCGGGACCTGGACCGCATCTGGCAGCATTCCCGGGACATCATGGTGGTGATCCGCCAGGGGGCGCTGACGGCGGAGGCGGTGAACCCGGCCTGGGAGCGCGTCCTGGGCTGGCCCGCCGAGACGCCTTCCGGAGCCGGCATCCTGGCCTTCGTCCATCCGCAGGACATGGCGCGGACCCGGGCCCAGTTGGCGCGCCTGGCCGACGGCCAGGGGGTGGAGCATTTCGAGAACCGCATCCGGCACCGGGATGGCTCCTATCGCCGGATCTCCTGGAATGTCGTGCCGGACAGCGATTTCCTGCATGCCGTGGGCCGCGACGTGACGGCCGAGCGGCGGCAGGAGGAAACCCTGCGCCGGACCGAGGCCCAGCTCCGCCAGTCCCAGAAGATGGAGGCGATCGGCCAGCTCACCGGCGGCGTGGCGCACGACTTCAACAACCTCCTCCAGGTCGTGCTGGGCAATCTGGACATCCTGCAGCGCAGCCTGCCGGCCGAGGCGGGCCGGCTGCGGCGTTCGGCCGAGAACGCCGCCAGCGGCGCCCGGCGCGCGGCGGTGCTGACGCAGCGCCTCCTGGCCTTCTCGCGCCGCCAGCCCCTGGCGCCGCGCGCCCTGCGGGTGAACGGGCTGGTGGAGGGGATGTCGGACCTGCTGGCCCGCACCCTGGGCGAGACCATCTCCATCCGCACCGCCCTGGCGCCCGATCTCTGGCAGGTGGAGGCCGATCCGGGGCAGCTGGAGAACGCGCTGCTGAACCTCGCGGTGAACGCGCGCGACGCCATGTCCGGCGGCGGCCGGCTGGCGATCGAGACGGAGAACCTGACCCTTTCGGAAGCCATCACCCTCCGCGGCGAGGAACTGGGGCCGGGGCAGTATGTGGTGATCAGCGTGACCGACACCGGCACGGGCATGGACCAGGAGGTGATCGGCCGGGTCTTCGAACCCTTCTTCACCACCAAGCCGGTGGGGCAGGGGACGGGGCTGGGCCTGTCCATGACCTATGGCTTCGTCCGCCAGTCCGGTGGCCATGTGCGGATCTATTCCGAGCCCGGACTCGGCACCACGGTGCGGATCTACCTGCCGCGCCTGCTGTCGGCGAGCGAGGAAGCGGCACCGGAGGCGGAGTCCCCGCCCGCCGCCCGCGCCCGGCAGGAATGCATCCTGGTGGTCGAGGACGATGCCGATGTCCGGAGCTACTCGGTGGAGGTGCTGTCGGAGCTCGGCTACCAGGTGATCGAGGCGGAGGACGGGCCGGGCACGCTGCGGCTGCTGGAGGACTCGCCCTCCCTGATGCCGGACCTCCTCTTCTCCGACGTGGTCCTGCCCAACGGCATGAACGGGGCGGAGCTGGCAGCGCAAGCCCGCCTGCTGCGGCCGGCGATGAAGGTCCTCTTCACCAGCGGCTATGCCCGCGACGCGCTGACGCATCACGGCCGGCTGGACCCGGGCGTGGAGGTGATCGGCAAGCCCTTCACCTTCGCCGAGCTGGCGGCGCGGGTGCGCGGGGTGCTGGACGGGCCGCCGGGCCGTTGAGGGCCGGCCTTGCCGGGAACGGCCGGTGGCGGGAAGCTGCCGGACGGACACGGATGGGAACCGGCATGAAGGTCTCGGCATGAAGGTCTTTTGGGACGACCGGCAACTGGCGCATGCGCCGCGCTTCTTCCTGCAGCGGGGGCGGCTGCGGCCGCATTTCGAGGTCCCGGCCCGGGCGGAGGCGCTGCTGGCGGCCTGCCGGCGCATGGGGCTGGAGATCGCCGCCCCGGGGGAGACAGATGCCACCGCGCTCGGCACGGTGCATGCCCCGGACTACCTGGACTTCCTGCGCGGCGCGCTGACGGAATGGGAGGCCATGCCGGGCCATGGGGAGGAGGCGGTGCCCAACATGCACCCCTCGCCCGAGATGCTGGCCCAGGGCGCGCGCCGTTCCGCCACGATCATCGGCAAGACCGGCTGGTACACCGCCGACACCTCCTGCCCGATCGGGCCGGGGACCTGGGAGGCCTCCATGCTGGCGGCGGCCGGCGCCCTGGCCGCCGCCGAGGTGGCGGCGGAGGGCGGGGCCGCCTATGCGCTGGCGCGGCCGCCCGGGCACCATGCCTATGCCGCCCGGGCCGGCGGCCACTGCTACCTGAACAACGCGGCCCTGGCGGCGGAACGGCTGCGCGCGAAGGGCGCCGGCAAGGTCGCCGTGCTCGACATCGACAGCCACCACGGCAACGGCACCCAGGGGATCTTCTGGGAGCGGGACGACGTGCTCTTCGTGTCCGTCCATGGCGATCCGGACCGCTACTACCCCTGGTATGTCGGCCATGCCGACGAGCGCGGCGCCGGCCAGGGCGCGGGTTTCAACCTGAACCTGCCGCTGGCCCTGGGCAGCGGCGACCCGGAATGGCTGGAGGCGATCGGCACCGGCCTGGGCGCCATCCGGGACTTCGGCGCGGAGGCGCTGGTCATCAGCCTGGGCTTCGACGCCTCGAAGGACGAGCCGCTGAACGCGCTCTCCGTCACGGAGGACGGCTTCGCCCGGGCCGGCGAGGCCATCGGCGGCCTGCGCCTGCCCACCGCCATCGTGCAGGAGGGCGGCTATGCCGTGGAGGTGATCGGCGGGCTGCTGGAACGCTTCCTGACCAGCTTCGGGCGCTGAGGCCCGATGGGGAGGACCCGATGGGGAGAACCCGGCGGGGAGGCCCAATGGGGAGGCTCAGTCCTTCCCCGCCATCAGGATGTAGTTCACCCCGACATCCCGCGTGGCCTTCCAGCGGCGGCCGAGCGGATCGAAGCCCATCCCGGAAATATCCTCCACCCGCAGCCCGGCCTCGCGCAGCCCGGCCCCCAGCTCAGCCGGGGTGATGAAGAGCTTCCAGTCATGGGTGCCGCGCGGCAGCAGCCGGAGCATGTACTCCGCCCCCAGCTTCGCCATCAGGAAGGCGCGCGGCGTGCGGTTCAGCGTGGACAGGAAGACGGCGCCGCCGGGGCGTGTGGCGCGGGACAGGGCGGCCAGGAAGGCTAGCCGCTCCTCCGGCGCCACATGCTCGATGACCTCCAGCGAGACCACCGCATCCCATTCGCCGGAGAGTTCCTCGGGCCGGGCGGCGCGGTAGTCGATCTCCAGGCCGGACCGGGCGGCATGGGCCCGCGCGGCTTCCAGCGCGGCACCGGCCGCGTCGATGCCGGTGACGCGGGCGCCCCGCCGCGCCAGCGCCTCGCTGGCCAGCCCGGCGCCGCAGCCGACATCCAGCACCCGCAGGCCGGACAGGTCCTCGCCCGAACCTTTCCCCTGATGGCCGAGGCGCCGCGCCAGCCGCTCCGCCACCCAGCCGCAGCGGAGCGGGTTCATGGCATGGAGGGGCGCCATGGGGCCGCGCGGGTCCCACCAGCGCTCCGCCAGCGCATCGAATTTCGCGATCTCCTCCGCCCTCGCCGTGCCGGACATGCGATTCTCCCCAGGGTGCTGTGATGGTGCCGTGATGGTGTCGTGGCGCGGACGAGGTTGCAGCCATCCGCCGCGCCCGGTATCTGTCCCGACCCTTCGCGGCGCGCAACCGCCGCCGCTCCTTAGCAGAACCGGAAAACGCCCGGCGCCATGGCCCGTATCGTGATGAAGTTCGGCGGCACCTCCGTCGCCGACCTGGACCGTATCCGCAATGTCGCCCGCCGCGTGAAGCGCGAGGTCGAGGCCGGCAACGAGGTCGCCGTGGTGGTCTCCGCCATGTCGGGCGTGACCAACCAGCTGGTGAAATACTGCACCGACCTGTCGCCGCTGCACGATGCGCGGGAATACGACGTGGTCGTCGCGACCGGCGAGCAGGTGACGACCGGCCTCACCGCCATCGCCCTCCAGGCGGAGGGGGTGGACGCCCGCTCCTGGCAGGGCTGGCAGGTGCCGATCCGCACCGATGGCGCGCATGGCAAGGCGCGGGTCGAGGAGATCGACGGCTCGGCGCTGATCGAGCGGATGAAGGCCGGGCAGGTGCCGGTGATCGCGGGCTTCCAGGGCATCGGCCCGCGGGAGCGCATCACCACCCTGGGCCGCGGCGGCTCCGACCTCTCGGCCGTGGCCGTGGCGGCGGCGGTGAAGGCCGACCGCTGCGACATCTACACCGATGTGGACGGCATCTACACGACCGATCCCCGCATCGTGCCGCGCGCCCGCAAGCTGGAGCGCGTGAGCTTCGAGGAGATGCTGGAACTGGCCTCCGTGGGGGCCAAGGTGTTGCAGACCCGCTCGGTCGAGCTGGCGATGAAGCAGAAGGTGCGGGTGCAGGTTCTGTCCTCCTTCGAGGACAAGCCGGGCTCCCTGGTGGTGGACGAGGACGAGATCGTGGAACAGCCCGTTGTGACCGGCGTCGCCTATTCGCGCGACGAGGCGAAGATCACCCTGCGCCGCCTGCCGGACAAGCCCGGCATCGCGGCCCATGTGTTCGGCCCGCTCTCGGCGGCCAATGTGAACGTGGACATGATCGTCCAGAACCTGGGTGCTGACGGCACCACGGACATGACCTTCACCGTGGGCAAGACCGACCTGCCCCGCGCGCGGGAGACGCTGGAGAACGCCCGTTCCTCCATCGGCTTCGACGCCATCCTGACCGATCCGGAGGTCGCCAAGATCTCCATCGTCGGCATCGGCATGCGCTCCCATGCCGGCGTGGCGGCCACGATGTTCAACACGCTGGCCGAGAAGGGGATCAACATCCAGGTCATCTCGACCTCGGAGATCAAGACCTCGGTGCTGATCGGCGTGGAATACACCGAGCTGGCGGTGCGCGCCCTGCACACGGCCTACGGGCTCGACGCGCCGGCCGAGAAGGCGCGGGCCTGATGCTCGCCCCGTCCCCCACCGTTCCGCCGGCCGAAGGGGGCACCGATTCCACGGTGCCCGCCGGGGCCTTCGCCGAACTCGACCGGCTGATGGCGCGGGGGGCGGGCTTCCTGGGCTCCCGCTGGGCGATCCTGGGCGGCGCCATGTCCTGGGTCAGCGAGCGCAACCTGGTGGCGGCACTGAGCGAGGCCGGGGCCTTCGGCGTGCTGGCCTGCGGCGCCATGGAGCCGCCGCGGCTGGCCGAGGAGATCGCCGCGACCCAGGCCCTGACGGACAAGCCTTTCGGCGTGAACCTGATCACCATGCATCCCCGGCTGGAGGAGCTGGTGCAGGTCTGCCTGGACGCGAAGGTGGGCCATATCGTCTTCGCCGGCGGCATCCCGCCCGGCCCCGCGATCCGCAAGGCCAAGGATGCCGGCGCCCGGGTGATCTGCTTCGCCCCGGCCCTGGCCCTGGCGAAGAAGCTGGTCCGCTCCGGCGCCGATGCGCTGGTGATCGAGGGCTCCGAGGCCGGGGGGCATATCGGCCCGGTCTCCCTGAACGTGCTGGCGCAGGAGATCCTGCCGCATATCCGGGACGTGCCGGTCTTCGTGGCCGGCGGCATCGGGCGGGGGGAGGCGATCCTGTCCTATCTGGAGATGGGCGCCGCCGGGGCGCAGATCGGCACCCGATTCGTCTGCGCGACGGAATGCGTGGCGCATCCGAACTTCAAGCGCGCCTTCATCCGCGGCGCGGCACGTGACGCCCTGCCGACCGTGCAACTCGACGAGAGCTTCCCCGTGATCCCCGTGCGGGCCCTGCAGAACGCGGGCACCAGGCGGTTCCTGGAGCATCAGGCGGAGGTGATCCGCCGCTTCCGGGCCGGGGAGCTGAGCAAGGAGGCCGCACAGCTCGACATCGAGCATTTCTGGGCCGGCGCGCTGCGCCGGGCGGTGGTCGATGGCGATGTGGAGAACGGCTCCCTGATGGCCGGCCAGTCGGTCGGCATGGTGGCGCGGGAGGAGCCGGTGGCGGCCATCCTGGCCGAGATCATGGCCCAGGCGGCGGCGGCGATCGCCGCGCGGGGGCCCGCCCGCCCGTGAAACCGGGGCTGGGCCGGGGGGTTTGCTCCGCCGCAAGCTGCGGGATAGGGTCGTTTCTTGCCCGATGACATGACGCCTATGGCCAGAACAGTGGAACCGACCGCCCTCGACACCTCCGGGGTGGGAGCAGAGCTTCGCGACGCCCGCCTGGCGATCGGCGCGACGATCGAGGACATGTCCGAGCATCTCCGCATCAGCCGCCGCTATCTGTCGGCGCTGGAGGAGGGACGGACGCGGGATCTTCCGGGGCCGACCTACGCGCTCGGCTTCGTGCGGTCCTATGCCCAGTCCCTGGGCCTGGACGCGGAGGAGCTGACCCGGCGCTTCCGCGACGGGGCCGGGGCGGCGGCGAAGCAGCGCACCGACCTCGTCTTCCCGGAACCCGTGCCCAAGCGCGGCGTGCCCGCCGGCGCGGTGATCCTGATCGGCGCCGTGCTGGCGATCGGCAGCTACGTGGCGTGGTGGCAGTGGAGCGGCTCCGGCGACCGGAGCGTGGATCAGGTCCAGCCACCGCCGCGCCAGTTGGAGGAAGCCGCCGGGACGGCGCCCCACCCCGCCGCGCCCGTGCTGCCGCCGACCCTGGGGCAGGTGGTGCCGGCCACGCCTCCCGCCGGCGGGCATAATCCGGGCCAGACCCCGAATCCCGCGACCGGACAGCCTGCCCCGGCGGCAGCGCCGGCCCCGGTCCCGGGGCCGGCCGCCTCCACGGCCACGCCCCCCGCCCGGACGGGCACCCCGATCCCGGCCCAGGCGCCCATGGCCGCCCAGCCGGGAACGGTCCCCGGAACCGCGCCCGGCACGCTGGCGCAGCAGGCCCCGGCCTCCGCGCCCCGTCCGGGCGTGCCTCCGGCCCCGCAGCCTTCCCAGCCCGCGACCGCCGAGGCGCCCGCCGCCCCGGCTCCGCCTCCGCTGGCCGCGCCGGTCACCCCCACCACACCCAACCAGGCCGATGGCCAGGGCCGCATCGTGCTGCGCGCCGCGCCTGGACCAGGAGAGGGCTCCTGGGTTCAGATCCGGGCGAAGGGGGCCAGCCGCCCGCTGCTCAGCCGCCTGCTCCGGCCGGGCGAGACCTATACCGTGCCGGCGGGCGAGGGGATGACCCTGACCACCGGCAAGGCCGACGCGCTGGAGATCATCGTGGACGGACAGCCGAGCCCCTTCCTGGCGGGCCGGACCAATGTGGTGCGGGATATCCCGCTGGACCCCGACCGGCTCCGCAATCCCGCCCCGGCGGGCGGCTGACCCGCCGCCCGGCCTCCCCGGGGGCCGGAGAGGGGCGTGACATTCCGGTGAAAGTCGCGCGCCTCCCCCGCCGGTCATGGCCGCCCCGGCCCCCGCGCGCCCCGCCAAGGCTTGGCCCCCGCCCTGGCTCCTGCCATATCTTGGCCGTCCGAACAGTCTGAACCGACTATTCCCTGCCGGCCGCACAGGAATTTCCATGTCCTACCGTCCCTACCAGCAGATCCTGCGTCGCAAGTCCCGCCAGATCCGCGTGGGCAACGTGCTGGTGGGCGGGGATGCGCCGATCTCCGTCCAGACCATGACCAACACCCCCACCGAGGATGCCGAGGCGACCATCGCCCAGATCCGCCGGGCGGAGGTCGCGGGGGTGGACATCGTCCGCGTCTCCTGCCCGACGCCGGAAGCCACGGCGGCGCTGCGCGAGATCACCCGCGAGGTGAACGTGCCGGTCGTGGCGGACATCCACTTCCACTACAAGCGCGCCATCGAGGCGGCGCAGAACGGCGCTGCCTGCCTGCGCATCAACCCGGGCAATATCGGTTCGCCGGAGCGGGTGAAGGAGGTCATCAAGGCCGCCCGCGACCATGGCTGCTCCATCCGCATCGGCGTGAATGCGGGCAGCCTGGAGAAGCACCTGCTGGAGAAGTATGGCGAGCCGAACCCGGAGGCGCTGGTGGAAAGCGCCCTGTGGCACGCCGACCACCTGCTGCAGAACGGCTTCGACGAGTTCAAGATCAGCGTGAAGGCGTCCGACGTCTTCCTGGCGGTGGCGGCCTATACCGCCCTGGCGGAGGCCTGCGACCACCCGCTGCATGTCGGCATCACCGAGGCGGGCGGCAAGCGCGCCGGCACCGTGAAGTCCTCGATCGGCATCGGCAACCTGCTCTGGGCGGGGATCGGCGACACGATCCGCGTCTCCCTCTCCGCCGAGCCGGAGGAGGAGGTGCATGTCGGCTGGGAGATGCTGAAGACCCTGGGCCTGCGGCACCGTGGCGTGAAGATCATCTCCTGCCCCTCCTGCGCCCGCCAGGGCTTCAACGTGATCCAGACCGTGGCCACGCTGGAGGAACGCCTCGCCCATATCGAGGTGCCGATGAGCCTCTCGATCATCGGCTGCGTGGTGAACGGGCCGGGCGAGGCGCTGATGACCGACCTGGGCGTCACCGGCGGCGGCAATGGCCGCCACATGGTCTATGCCGCCGGCAAGACCGACCACACGGTCGAGAATGGCGACATGATCGAGCACATCGTCGGGCTGGTGGAGGCCAAGGCCGCACAGCTCCTGGCCGAGAAGAAGGCCGAGGCCGAGCGAAACGGGCAGGAGAACGCCCAAGGGAACGAACGCGGCCACGAAGCGCCCCAGGCGGCGGAATAGGCCGCCCTCGCGGTCCGCGGGAAAAGCCCAGGCGCCAATTTATGCTGGATTCTCAACCGCGTATCGGATAACTTCCGCGCATCGGGGGGATCGCCGCGCGCCTGCCCCCACCGATGGCCTTAAAGCGGTAAAACCGTAAAATCCTTAAAGCGATAAAAACCGGCCTCTCCCGCCTCCGGTGCGCGATCACCGCGTCCTGGCGGGGAGGAGGCCCGGCGCGCAGCCCGTTCATGCCCCACTCGCAGAGGGTGTCCGTCACCGCGGAATCCCCCTTCCGGGCCGGCAGGCCAGGGGCCGCGCGGGCGGGGCGGGAAGCGTCCCGCGCACCATCTCTCGCCCTCTGCCGCGAGCGGTGGTAACTGCGCCGGATCATGGCCTCCCAGCTTCAGCCCGCCCGCGGCACGCGCGACCTCATCGGCGAGGATTTCGCCCGGCACCACCATGTCATCGCCACGGCGCGCCGCGTCGCGTCGCTCTACGGCTTCGAGGAATGGGCGACGCCCGTCTTCGAGGACACGCGGGTCTTCTCGCGCTCGCTGGGCGAGACCTCGGATGTCGTCTCCAAGGAGATGTACACCTTCCCCGACCGGGGCGGGGAAAGCCTGACGCTGCGGCCCGAGGGCACGGCGGGCGTCTGCCGCGCCCTGGTCTCCAACGGGCTGACGCAGGGCAACCTGCCGCGCAAGGTCTTCTATGCCGGGCCGATGTTCCGCTACGAGCGGCCGCAGAAGGGCCGCTACCGGCAGTTCCACCAGATCGGCATCGAGATCCTGGGCGCGGCCGAGCCGCTCTCGGATGCCGAGGCCATCGCCTGCGGCTGGCACATCCAGCAGGAACTGGGCATCGCCGAGGGCACGGTGCTGGAGATCAATACGCTGGGCGACACGCCGTCGCGCGAGGCGCACCGGGCGGCGCTGGTGGCCTATTTCACCGGGCACAAGGACAGGCTCTCCGCCGACAGCCTGGTGCGGCTGGAGAAGAACCCGCTCCGCATCCTCGACAGCAAGGACCCGGGCGACAAGGCGCTGGTGGGTGATGCCCCTTCGATCCACGACCACCTGACCGAGGCGGCGCGGACGCATTACGACGCGGTGCGGCGCTATCTGGACGGGTTCGGCGTGCCCTACCGGGTCAACCCCAACATCGTGCGGGGCCTGGACTACTACAGCCACACCGCCTTCGAGTTCGTGACCGAGCGGCTGGGTGCCCAGGGCACGGTGATGGCCGGCGGCCGCTATGACGGGCTGGTCGAGGAAATGGGTGGGCCGCACACCCCCTCGGTCGGCTGGGCGGCGGGGATCGAGCGGCTGTCCATGCTGATGGAAGGCACCCCCGAGGCACCGCGCCCGGTGGCCGTGATCCCCGTGGGCGAGGCGGCCGAGGCGGCGGCGATCGCCGCGATCCAGGCGCTGCGCCGGGCCGGGCTGGTGGCCGAGATCGCCTACAAGGGCAACACCAAGCGCCGCATGGAACGGGCCAACAAGCTGAAGGCCCGCGCCGCCGTGCTGATCGGCGAGGAGGAGCTGGCGCGCGGCGTGGCGCAGGTGAAGGACCTCGATGCCGGCACGCAGCGGGAGGTGCCGCTGGACGCGCTGGCCGCCGCCCTGCTGGAGATGGGCGAGGGCTGACCGTGGCGCTGCCGGAGAAGCTGGACCGCCTCCTGCTCCGTGCCGAGGAGATCCGCCACGCGCTGAACACGGCGGATGGCGGGCAGATCGGCGCCCTGACCCGGGAATTGTCGGAGCTCGACCCGCTGGTGGAGAAGGTGACCGCCCTGCGGAGCGCCGAGCGCGCGCGGGATGAGGCCGAGGCGCTGCTGGCCGATCCGGAGATGCGCGAGCTGGCCGAGGCGGAGTACCAGGCACAGCGGGAGGCGGTGCCCGTGCTGGAGCATGAGATCCGCCTCATGCTGCTGCCGAAGGATGCGGCCGACGAGCGTTCCGCCATCCTGGAGATCCGCCCCGCCGCGGGAGGGGACGAGGCCGGTCTCTTCGCCGCCGAGCTGTTCCGCGCCTATCAGCGCTATGCCGAGTCGCGCCGCTGGCGCTTCGAGGTGCTGGACTATGACGAAAACGAACTCGGCGGGGTGAAGGGCGCCAGCGCCGAGATCGCGGGGCAGGGGGTCTTCGCCCGGCTGAAGTTCGAATCCGGTGTCCACCGCGTCCAGCGCGTGCCGGCCACCGAAACCCAGGGCCGCATCCATACCTCGACCGTCACGGTGGCCGTGCTGCCGGAAGCGGAGGAGGTGGATGTGCAGATCGACGAGAAGGACCTGCGGATCGACACCTACCGCGCCTCGGGCGCCGGCGGGCAGCATGTGAACAAGACGGACAGCGCCGTCCGCATCACCCACCTGCCCACGGGCGTCGTGGTGGCGATGCAGGAGGAGCGCTCGCAGCACAAGAACCGCGCCAAGGCGATGAAGGTGCTGCGCGCCCGGCTCTATGACGCGCAGCGCACCAGCCTCGACGCCACCCGCACCGATGCGCGCCGGGCCCAGGTCGGCACCGGCGACCGCAGCGAGCGCATCCGCACCTACAACTTCCCCCAGGGGCGGGTGACGGACCACCGGATCGGCCTGACCCTGCACAAGATCGACCGGGTGATGCTGGGCGAGTTCGACGAGATCATCGATGCCCTGATCGCCGAGGACCAGGCGGCCCGCCTGGCGGCCCAAGGGGAATAGGTGGCGAGTGGCCGGGGCATGAGCGCTTCCTGCGCCGATCCGGAAGGCTCGGTCGGTGCCTTCCTGTGCCGGGCGGGGCAGCATCTGCGCGCCGCCGCCATCCCCCAGCCGCGGATGGAGGCCCGGATGCTGCTGGCCCATGCCATGGGGGCGACGCAGGATGCCCTGCTGCGCGATCCCCGCGCGCCCGTGCCGGAGGAGGCCGCCCTGCGGTTCGCGGAGATGCTGCGGCGCCGCCTGGACGGGGCGCCGATGGCCTACCTCACCGGCCACCAGGGTTTCTGGACGCTGGACCTCGCGACCTCCCCGGACACGCTCATCCCCCGCGCCGATACGGAAACGCTGATCGAGGCGGCGCTGGAGCTGTTCCCGCAGCGCGGGGCGGTGCGGCGGGTCCTTGATCTCGGCACCGGCACCGGGGCGATCCTGCTGGCGGCGCTGGCGGAGTTTCCGGACGCTTTCGGGGTGGGGGTCGATCTCGTGCCCGGGGCCGCGTCGCTGGCCGCGCGGAATGCCCATCGCAACGCGCTCGGGGAGCGCTGCGCCTTCCTGGCCGGGTCCTGGGCGGAGGCGCTGTCGGGGCGCTTCGACCTGATCCTGTCCAACCCGCCCTATATCGAAAGCGCGGCCATCGCCGGGCTGATGCCCGAGGTGGCGCGGCACGAACCGCTCTCGGCCCTGGATGGCGGTCCCGACGGGCTGGTGGCCTATCGTGCCCTGGCCACCTGCCTGCCACGCCTCCTGGCGCCGGAGGGCCGGGCTGTGCTCGAACTCGGCCAGGGGCAGGAGCCGGCGGTCGCCGCGCTGATGCGCGATGCGGGGCTGCGGGTGCCGGGGGCGAAGCAGGATCTGGGCGGCATCGCCCGCGCCCTGGTGGTGGCCCCCTGATCTCACCCCTGGAAAAGCGGGGCGCGGCCTCCCACCTGCGCACCAACCGGCATCGTTTCCCGCGCGGCGCATGGCACCCTTGCCATGGCAGCTGCCGGTTGCCCGTCATGGCCCCGAAAAAAGGGTTGGCGGGACCGGGCGCCGCCGTTAGGTTGCCCTGGCGGACCCTGCGGACCTCAAGAGGCGTAAGCAGGTTGTCACGTTCGGTGCTCCAGGTGGCAAATCCACCAGCCGGCGTGCCGCGTGGGAAGAGAACCACCATCGCTAGTCCAGCCGGCGGAGCACGCAGATGCCCCCGGCCGGCTGCAGCATGAGAGTGCGAACACGACACCCATGAATATGAAGCGCATGCGCGGCCGTGGCGGCCACCGTCACAGCGGCGGCGGCCAGGGCGGAGGCGGGGGCGGCGGCAATTTCCGCCACAGCGGCCAGCAGCCGATGAACCGGAACCATGTGTTCGACTCTTCCGGACCGGATATGCGGATGCGGGGCACCGCCCAGCAGCTTTTCGAGAAGTATCTCCAGCTCGGCCGCGACGCGACCGGCTCCGGCGACCGCGTGATGGCGGAAAGCTATTTCCAGCACGCCGAGCATTACTTCCGCATCCTGAACGCCATGACCCAGGCGCAGCAGCAGAACCAGCCGGGCGACCGGCAGGGCGGCGATCGCCAGAATGGTGACCGTCAGAATGGCGACCGCAATGGCGACCGGCGCCGCTGGCAGAACAATGCCGGTGCCGACGACCAGGGTGGTGAGCCGGGCGAGGGCGCCGAACAGGGCCTCAACGGCCATTCCGACAGCGACGACGCCTCGGATGAGCCGCGCCATCCCATCCAGTGACGCTAGGCCGGGCCATCCGATGGGAGGCCCGGCGACGCGGGGCGGCTGACCCCGCTTCCTGATCCCTTCCGCCTTTCCCTGGCTCGCCCGTTCCGCCGGGCAGGGCTCCCGAGGGGCATGACGGTCAGGTGATGACAGCCACCTCGACATGGCCGCGCCGGCCCAGCACGTTCAGCGACACGCTGCCATCGGTGCCGTGGCGACGCAGCCGGACATCGACGCTGGCATCGTTCAGCGTCAGGTTGTCGATGCGCAGCTCCTCCAGCCAGGGCGGCAGGACCGGATGCAGGAAGCGGATCACCCGCAGCTCCGGCCGGAAGGAGATCCCCAGCATGGCGCCGATCACCGCGAAAGCGCTGGCGGCGGCCCAGGCCTGCGGCAGGCAAGCGACCGGGTAGGCGGTCGGCCCCTCGGCATCGATGCGCGGGAAGCCACAGAAGAGTTCCGGCAGGCGCTTCATGTCCACGGCAAGCGCCGTGTCGAAGAGGCCGCTGGCAAGCCGTTCCAGGGCCTCGTTCATGCCATAGCGCTTCAGCCCCATGGCGATCAGCGCGTTGTCGTGCGGCCAGACGCTGCCGTTGTGGTAGGACATCGGGTTATAGCGGGCCTCGCCTTCCGCGATGGTCCGGATGCCCCAGCCGCAGAAGGATTTCGGATCCAGCAGGGTCTCGGCGAGTTGCGCCGCCCGTTCGGGCAGGGCGAGGCCGGTCAGCAGGGCATGGCCCGCATTGCTGTTGCGGACGCGGCAGGGGCGGTTCTCCCCATCCAGTGCCAGGGCATAGGTGCCGAGATCCTCGCACCAGAAGAGACGGTCCACCGTGTCCCGCAGCGCATCCGCCCGCGCCAGCCAGCCCCGCGCGGCATCCTGCTCCACGCCCAGCAGGCCAGCCAGGCTGGCCGCCCCCGCCACGCGGCCTCGGCATAGGCCTGCACCTCGATCAGCGCGATCGGCGCGTCGGCGAGGCGGCCATCCGCGTGGAAGACGCTGTCGAAACTGTCCTTCCAGCCCTGGTTGACCAGCCCGTTCACCGAACGGCGGTCATAGCGCAGCAGCCCGTCATCGCCCGCCCCGCCATGAGCCGCCATCCAGCCCAGCGCCTTGACGATGGCTGGCCAGATCTCGCGGATCGTCGCGAGGTCGCCGGTGCGCTCCGCATAGGCGGTGGCGAGCACCACGAAGAGCGGCGTCGAATCGACCGAGCCGTAATACTGGCCGAAGGGGACTTCCCCCAGTGCCGCCATCTCGCCACGCCGCATCTCGTGCAGGATCTTGCCCGGCTCCGCATCCCGCTTCGGGTCCAGCGTTTCCGCCTGATGCGCGGCCAGGAAGCGCAGCGTCCCGCGGGCCAGGAAAGGGTCCGCCCAGAGGCATTGCAGCGCCGAGATCAGGCTGTCCCGCCCGAAGGGGCAGGAGAACCAGGGGATGCCGGCATAGGGGAAGGGGCCCTGGGGCATGCTGGTGGTGAGCATGGCCAGGTCGGCCTGGGAGCGGTGAACCCAGTCGTTGAAGGCGGCATTGGAAGTGTGGACCATGGCCCGTTCCTCCACCCGGCGCATGGTCCAGCGCCGCAGACTGTCCAGCAGCGTCTCGAAATCCGGTACCGGCTCCGGCACGCGGTCGTCGCGGAGGCAGCGGATGGTCACGCCGAGATGCCAGGATTCACCGGGCTCCAGCGCCAGCTGCCAGATGCTCTCGCGGCCCTGGTTGTGGGTCGGCCGGGGCTCGAAGATCAGGTCGGTGTTGCGGGTGACGCCGTCCAGGCCAGTATAGCCGAGGCGGATCCCGGCCTCGGTCTCGGCCACGGGATGCCTTTCGCCGCGCCGGGCGCGCTTCATGCCTCGCACCTCGAAGATGTCGGCGAAATCCGCGGAATGCGTGAGCGAGATCTCGAAGCGCAGCGGCTTGTCACCGAAATTCTCGATCTCCAGCTGCTCCTGCACCACCCCTGAGCCCAGCACCATCTTCCGCTGCAGGTGCAGAGTGTCCCGCTTCAGCACCGTCCCGTCGGTCAGGTGCAGGTCGGGGTTGGTCATGTTGATGGACAGCAGCGCGTTGTCCTGGCTGACCGCCGAGGAAAGCAGCAGCGGCCGGATGCCGCACAGCCGCAGCGACATGCGCGACAGGTGGCGGGCATCGTCGTGGAACAGGCCCTCCGCCGTGTTCCCGATCGCCTGGGCATCGCCGTAATGGTCCAGGACCAGGAAGGTATCGCCGCATTTCAGCGTCCGGGGCCGGTAGAGGCTCAGGGCCGTGGCGGCGGTGGCGGCGATCGCCCATTCCCCTTCCGTGTTGACGACGGATGGCGCCGGCGAGTCGTTCATGCTGTCTCTGCCCCTGTTGCATTCTGCGGAAGCGCCATTCCTGGATCATGCCCGATGGGATGGACCGTAGGCTTCCCCCGGCCAGGAGCCGGGGGAGGGACCGGAAAGGAACGGGAAAAGGCAGCCCGGCCCCACCCGGACTGCCTCAACTTCCACTTGCAGGGTACAGTTTCCCGGAAGCAGCCGGCGCCTGTCCAGGGGGACGTGCGCCGCGCCACATTCCGTTTCAGAAGCGCTGCTCAGACGGCCCGGAGGACCGCCGGGCGCTGCTGCGCGATCATGCCGTGATAAAGGGCGAGATGGTCCTCGGCCATGCGGCGGGCGGTGAAGCGTTCCTCGAAGCAGGCGCGCACCTTGCGGCGGTCCAGTTCCCCCAGGCGCTTCACGGCGGCCACGGCGTTCACCTCGTCATGGACGATGAAGCCGGAACGGCCGGGATCGATCACCTCCGGCACGGAACCGTGGCTGAAGGCGATGACCGGCGTGCCGCAGGACATCGCCTCGATCATCACCAGGCCGAAAGGCTCGGGCCAGCAGATCGGCATCAGCAGGGCGCGGGCCTTGCCCAGGAAGGCAGCCTTCTCCTGCTCGTTGATCTCGCCGATGAACTCCACCCCGGGGCCATCCAGCATCGGCTTGATGACCTCGTCGAAATAATCCCTGTCGGCGCGGTCTACCTTGGCGGCGATCTTCAGCGGGATGCCGGCCGCGCGGGCGATGCGGATCGCCGCGTCCGGGCCCTTCTCCGGCGAGATGCGGCCGAGGAAGGCGAGGTAGCCGCCCTCGCCCTCGCCATAGGGTAGCAGGTCCCTGGGCAGGCCGTGCAGGATGGTGCCCGCCCAGTTCACATTCTTCAGCGGACGGCGCTGCGAGTCGGAGATCGAGATGAAGGGCGCCCGGGGATAGGCATCCACCAGCGGCTGCAGTTCCTTGAGGTCGAGGCGGCCGTGGAAGGTGGTGACATAGGGCGTGTCCCGCTCCCGCATCACGGGGAGCTGGAAGTGGTCGATGTGGAAATGCACGATGTCGAACTGGTCGAGCATGTCCACTACACGCGTCACCGCGAGCACATGCGGCGAGACGGGGTCACGCGATTCCGGGTCCAGCCGCAGCGCCATGGGCACAACGGCTTCCAGGTTGGCGCTGGTGATGCTGTCGCCGGAGGCGAAGAGGGTCACGTCATGCCCCATCGCGACCAGTTCTTCCGTCAGGTAGGAGACGATACGCTCGGTTCCCCCGTACAGCTTGGGGGGCACGGCCTCAGCGAGCGGGGCCACCTGGGCGATTCGCATTCTCGAAGTCTCTCCTCGATACGGTCCGATGCAGGACAGGTCCGCTGGCGAGGCTCGGAAGCCGCCCCGGGCCGGGTGGCCTCAGACTCCGGGCGGTCATTTCGCATAAGCGAAGAACCGCCCGCCGGGTTTCGTCCCGCACGATGGTGCCGTGCAACAGGACACAGTTGCGCCTCGTCTCTGGACGCCATCAGGGCCGCATTGCGGCGTTTTCGTGGCGGCCCGGGAACGGATCGGTCCCGGGGCCTATCCGTGAAGCGTCAGTCGAAGCCGGCGATCCCGTCAGGAGAGGCCATGGACCGGGGCAGGACTTGCCGGCCGGAACCGGCACCGCAGCCCATCCCCTTGATCCATATGGGTTCGCGTTGCGGCATCCGGCAAGGGAGGAGGAAGTCAGACCGGCTCCAGGGAATCGCCCACCGCCACACGGCCGCCTTCCAGCACGGCGGCATGCACGCCCAGATCCGCATGGCCGAAATGCTCCCGGAGCAGGCGCGGCACGTCGCAGTCCCGCTCGCCGGTCTCCAGATCCACCTGGGTCGCCGGGCAGCGGACCGTGCGCTTGAAGACCTCCAGCCGAGCGCCGCCGAGCAGGACTTCCTGCCCCAGCCAGGCGAACTCGGCCCAGGCGGGCAGGCCGGAGAAATAGATGTTGGCGCGGAAGCGGAGCGGATCGAGTCGGCGGCCGATGGCGTCCTCCAGCGCCCGCAGGCTGGCCAGGTTGAGCAGGGAGACGCCCTTGCGCTTCTGGTCGGTGAAGGCGTGGCCCGGTGCCTCGACGAATCGGAGCTGGCCACGCGCCTCCGCGCCCAGGAAGCGGGTCACGAAGTCGGAGAGCGTGGCGCGGCCCTCGGCGGTGCGGGTGGATGCCGCGACCCGGTCCTCGCCGGGGCCCCGGATCACCAGGATACCGGAGCGGGAATCGAAGGCGCTGTGCAGCAGGGCCACCCGGGCATTCGCCATCAGGCAGGCGAAGTTCTGCTTGGGCAGGAAGCGCGGCGCGGCCTCGTCGAAGGGCGCATCGCCCTGCGCCAGGGCGAAGCGGCGATCATGCGGGATGACCTCGCCTTCCGCCAGCGTCACTTCCTCCAGGCTCTCGGCACTTAGCCCTTTGACCGGGTAGCGATAGAGATGTTCGATGCGCATGACGGCTAACCTCTTGAACTCCCTCTTCGAGCGTTACCACATCGGAGGCATCAACGGCGCCCCCATTGCCTGATCAGGGGTGAGAGGTGCCGGTCGCCTCAAAGGAGGGGCCATAACAGATGGATATCGAGAAGCTTACCGAACGCGCGCGTGGATTCCTCCAGGCCGCGCAGACCATCGCGATCCGCGAATTCCACCAGCAGATCACCCCGCAGCACCTGCTCAAGGCCCTGCTGGACGACGAGGAGGGCGCGGCTGCCGGGCTGATCCGGGCCGCCGGCGCCGATCCCGTCGCCGCCAAGCGGGAGGTGGATGCCGAGGTGGCGCGCCTGCCCGTGGTGAAGGGCAGTGGCGCCGGGCAGCCGCAGGTGACGCCGGAACTGGTGCGGGTGCTCGACACCGCGCAGCAGCAGGCGACCAAGGCGGGTGATGCCTATGTGGCGCAGGACCGGCTGCTGGTCGCCCTGGCCGGCAGCGACACCGCTGCCGGGCGGGCGCTGAAGCAGGCCGGCGTGACCACCAAGGCGCTGGAGGCCGCGGTGACGCAACTCCGCAAGGGCCGCACCGTGGACAGCCCGAGCGCCGAGCAGAATTTCGACGCGCTGAAGAAATATGCCCGCGACCTGACCGCCGCGGCGCGGGAAGGCAAGCTCGACCCGGTGATCGGGCGCGACGAGGAGATCCGCCGCTCGATCCAGGTGCTTGCCCGGCGCACCAAGAACAATCCGGTGCTGATCGGCGAGCCCGGCGTCGGCAAGACGGCGATCGTCGAGGGGCTGGCACTGCGCATCGTCAATGGCGACGTGCCGGAGGCGCTGAAGAACAAGCAGGTTCTGGCGCTCGACCTCGGCGCGCTGGTGGCCGGTGCCAAGTACCGTGGCGAGTTCGAGGAGCGGCTGAAGGCCGTGCTCTCGGAGATCGAGGCCGCGGCGGGCGAGGTCATCCTCTTCATCGATGAGATGCACACCCTGATGGGCGCGGGCAAGGCGGATGGCGCGATGGACGCGGCCAACCTGCTGAAGCCTGCCCTGGCGCGCGGCGAGTTGCACTGCATCGGCGCGACCACCCTGGATGAGTACCGGAAGTATGTGGAGAAGGACGCGGCCCTGGCCCGTCGCTTCCAGCCGGTCTTCGTGGGCGAGCCGAGCGTGGAGGACACCATCTCCATCCTGCGCGGCATCCGGGAGAAGTACGAGCTGCACCATGGCGTCCGTATCGCGGACTCGGCCCTGGTGGCGGCGGCGACGCTCTCGAACCGCTACATCACCGACCGATTCCTGCCGGACAAGGCGATCGACCTGGTGGACGAGGCGGCCTCCCGCCTGCGGATGCAGGTGGACAGCAAGCCGGAGGAACTGGATGAGCTCGACCGCCGCCTGATGCAGTTGCGCATCGAGCGCGAGGCGCTGAAGCGCGAGACAGACACGGCCTCCCGCGACCGGCTGGAGAAGCTGGAGCGCGAGATCGCCGATCTGGAGGAGCGCTCCAACACCCTGACCCAGCGCTGGCAGGAGGAGAAGGACAAGCTCAACAGCGCCCAGAAGGCCAAGGAGGAACTGGACCGCGCCCGGACCGAGGTGGAACTGGCGCAGCGCAAGGGCGATTATGCCCGGGCCGGCGAGCTGATGTACGGCGTGATCCCCAAGCTGGAGGCGCAGATCGCTCAGGCGGGCGATGGCGGCCAGTTGGTGAACGAAGCCGTGACCGAGGAAAGCATCGCCCAGGTGGTGAGCCGCTGGACCGGCATCCCGGTGGACCGGATGCTGGAGGGCGAGCGGGCCAAGCTTCTCCGTATGGAGGACGAGCTGCGCAAGCGGGTCGTCGGCCAGGAGGAGGCGCTGGAGGCGGTGTCCAAGGCGGTGCGGCGTGCCCGCGCCGGGTTGCAGGACCCGAACCGGCCGATC